>NZ_JBMOWI010000004.1:0-205730 GCF_049310645.1 Acinetobacter sp. JADD-222
TGAAGCGGCCCAGTTTCTTCAACACACCTTCTAAAAAATCAATTTCTAATGCCTGCTCACCGATTTTTGCATGTAGTTTTTTTAGATCGATGGGTGGTTCTGTTGGAGCTTTTGATTGATCGAAAGCTTGCGAGGAAGCTGAAATCAGTTGATTTTTCCAGTCGATAATTTGGTTTTGATGAACATCAAATTCAGCACTCAATTCAGCAAGTGTTTTTTCTGCTTTAATCGCAGCAAGTGCTACCTTAGCTTTAAAATCATTTGAATGATTTCTTCTTGGTCTACGTGCCATAAAATACTCCATATATTGATGTTTATAACATCATTTGGGGAGCAAAATATCACTTATAAGTGTTGTTCAAATTTCCTGATCCACCTCTCCCCTACACATCCCACAAATTCCTCCGATCAAAGGGATCGAAAAATTCAAAGGAAAAGTATTTCATTCCTCACAATGGGAACATGACTATGACTTAAACGGAAAGTCAGTCGCATCTATTGGTACAGGTGGTAGCGCAATTCAATATATTCCTGAAATAGCCAAAGATGTTAAACAGCTCTATGTATTTCAAAGAACAGCTGCATGGGTAATACCACGAGATGAGCGCAAATATTCAAGCTTAAGTAAAGCATTATTCAAATCTTCTAATATTTATCGCCAGATTCATCGTAGTCGTCTTTACTGGAGTAATGAATCTCGCGTTGTACCCATTGTTCAACCTCAAATCATGAAGTATGGCCAAAAATTGGCAGAAGCATTCATCCGTTTTCAAGTTAAAGACAAAGAGTTAGCAAAAAAACTCACACCTGACTTCGTTATGGGATGTAAACGTATCCTTATCTCAAATAAATACTTTCCTACCTTTAACCGAAAAAATGTTGAGCTAGTAACTGATAGTATTCAAGAGATTAAAGAAAACAGTATTGTTACTAAAGATGGTCGGGAACGACCTATTGATTGTTTAATTTACGGTACAGGTTTTATTACTGACCCACGTATTTATTTAAAATATTTCACATGTATCGGACGTAATCAAATCGAGTTAAAACAAGCATGGAAAGATGGTGCTGAAAGCTATTACGGCATTATGACTAAAAACTTTCCCAACCTATTCCAACTGGTAGGCCCTAATACAGTTCTAGGTCATAATTCGATTATTTTTATGATTGAATCTCAAGTGAATTACATTTTACAGCTTATTCAGTTAGTAGAAGAGTCTGGTCAAAAAGCAATTGAGATCAAACCAGAAGTTCAAGATGCTTTTAACGAACGTGTCCAAAAGCAGCTACAAGGAACCGTATGGCAAGCTGGTGGCTGTAGTAGTTGGTATCAATCTGCCGATGGTAGAAACTTTTCACTATGGCCAACTTACACATGGAAGTATTGGTTAGAAACACGTAAAGTTAAGCCCAAAGACTACTTACTTTTAAATAAAAGCTCACAAAGCTATGCAGCTTAAAATGTTCAAGACATAATAGGTAGATTGATAACAATCTATCTATTATATGCAATCTTTTTATCTCATCATTCAAATTTTTTTAGCACTGGCTTTCGGTTATTTCCTAGCACCCAAACTATCTCTAAATATCCGACAATTTATATTTAAAATACTGCCCTATTTTTCTTATATTCTTTTAGCTAGTGTAGCTTTTGAATTAACCTTGGCCCTTGACCAAATCGAGAATCCTTCTGCCATACTCCCACCCGCTATTATCATTGCTCTTACCACGTCTTTTGGTTCGTTCTTTACGTGTTTATTTGCTTATACAATTTTTGATAAACAAAGTGTTAAAGGCAAAATTTCCCTACAACTTTTTGTAAATGCTTTAAAGAATATTGCGAAGGCTTTTCTTGCACTAGGTGTCGGTGTTTTATTCGGCGCTATCATTACTCAATTCACCTCACATATCGCATTTAATAGCTGGTATTTGTTATTACTTTTTATTTTTTTAATTGGTATCGAACTTGCCTTCACCCACTTTAACCGCACATGGTTAAGCTGGAAAATTTTAATTGTACCCTTAGCCGCTTTTATAGGGTCATGTATAGCAGGCTTTTTGAATTACTATTTGCTCCACAAGCATTTTACACTTAATGAAACTTTAGCTTTAGCACAAGGCTACGGCTGGTATTCAATGTCGGGGATTTTATTTACGCAATTACATTCGGCAGAGTTGGGTGGAATCGCCTTATTAACCGACTTATTTAGAGAAATTGTTGCTATTTTTCTAATGTATACGATGGGTTGGCGTTTTCCACGCCCTGCCATCTCAAGTGCTGGTGCAACCTCAATGGATGTTACCTTAGCAATGGTAAAACAATCATGTGGTACACATTATGTACCACATGCCATGATGAGCGGCTTATTACTAAGCCTACTTGCCCCGTTATTAATTAGCTTATTCCTAAATTTTTAGGTAATTGAAGCAAGAATAGACTTCAACATTTCTGTTGGGTTTTCTGCTTTAGTAATCGGTCGACCAATTACCAGATGCGTAGAGCCATCAAGCATAGCTTGCTTTGGAGTTACAATACGTTTTTGGTCGTCTGCATTAGAACCTTCTGGACGAATACCAGGTGTTACTAAAGAGAAGTCATGCCCAATTAATTCACGAAGAATCTTAGCTTCTTGAGCTGAACAAACCACTCCATCCAAGCCACTTTCTTTCGTTAAATTAGCCAAGCGCTTTACATGCTCTACTGGCTCAACATCTAAACCAATATCTTTTAAATCTTCACGACCCATTGATGTGAGTACTGTCACAGCAATAAGTTGGGTTTGATAGTTACCCGCTTTTAAGCGTTCCACACAAGTTTCCATCATTTTACGGCCACCTGAAGCGTGAACATTTACCATCCATACGCCTAAATCAGCCGCTGCACATACTGCTTGAGCGGTAGTATTTGGAATATCATGAAATTTAAGATCAAGAAAAACTTCAAAATTTTGTTCTTGCAGTTTTTTTACAACAGATGGGCCTTCATGAGTAAAAAGCTCTTTACCTACTTTTACGCGGCATAAAGCAGGATCAAGCTGTTCAACAATTTTTAAAGCGTCATATTGGCTTTTTGCATCTAACGCAACAATGATACTCAAGAGACTTTCTTCCATCATATAAAATCAGCGTTATTATAATAGACAACTCATGAAGGAATAAAGGAATGTAGAGAGCTGCTTTCCAAAATTAAAACGATAAGAACAAAAGCGTTTATATTTAGAAGAATAAAAGAAGAGATAAAATTTAGAGAGATACTACTCTTTACTCATTAATAAAGAGTAGTACGGGGATTATAGCGGAGTAGAATTTTTATCTTGAGGATAAATATCTACAACGGTTTTTTCATGTCTTACATTTGCAGCTGCTTCAGCCGCTGCTAATTGAGCACTTTGGATTTGTTCTTTTCTTAAATGGTCAATATCTTTACGCAGGCGTTTAATTTCCCAACCTTTTTGGAATACTCTGAAAACTTGCACACCTAATAAAAGACCAACCACAGTTCCTAGTACTAATGTGAGTAGCAATAATAAGCCTAAACGCATAGCTGGAACTTGGGTAAATAACAAATCAACAGAAAGCTCTGTTGGATTTTGCAAAACAAGTGCTAAAGAATAGCCAAATACAACAATAAGCAATGCAATTAAAATATAACGCATAGGCACCCCGACTTATAAATTTTATTTATTTCCCAGATTCGTTTACAGCATCACGAAGGGCTTTTCCGGGTTTGAAATGAGGAACAGCTTTAGCTGCAACTTCAACTGATTTTCCTGTTTTAGGATTGCGACCAACTCTTGGATCACGGTGGTGTAAAGCAAAGCTACCAAAACCACGGATTTCAATTCGATTATCAGTTGATAGGGCTTCTATCATTTGATCAATCATAATTTTAACCGCCTCTTCCACCAAAGGTTCAGCTAAGTGTGGGTTTTTTAGCGCAATGCGTTCAATCAAATCAGACTTATTAAGAGCTTCAGTAGTCATCTACGACCTCGTTATTTATTGCTACTCTATGTCGTTCGATAATAACCTGTTTAAATACAAAACGGTAGCGCAGTATGTTGAATACTAGGCTACCGTTTACAGTAATTTGTATAAAAAGTACAATTCCGTTACATGAAACTGTACTTTGTTAACTTATTACTTCATTTGTGCTTTGATCAAGTCACCAATAGTCTTAGGACCATTGTCTTGACTTGTAGTTGCTGTACGCAAGCTAGCAACTGCTTCTTTCTCTTCAGCTTCGTCTTTCGCTTTGATAGACAAGTTGATAGAGCGAGATTTACGATCAACGTTGATGATCTTCGCTTCAACTTCTTGACCAACTTCTAAGAATTTAGTCGCATCTTCTACGCGGTCACGGTTGATTTCAGAAGCTTTAAGAGTTGCTTCAACTTCGTCAGCTAACTTAACAGTTGCGCCACGAGCATCAACTGCAGTTACAGTACCTTTAACTAAAGCACCACGTTCGTTAGCAGCTAAGAAGTCATTGAACGGATCGCTGTTCAATTGTTTGATACCAAGGCTGATACGGTTACCTTCAGCGTCTACAGACAAGATAACTGCTTCAACAGTGTCACCTTTCTTGTAACGACGAATAGCTTCTTCACCTTGCTCGTTCCAAGAAATATCAGACAAGTGTACTAAACCGTCGATACCGCCGTTCAAGCCAATGAAGATACCAAAGTCAGTGATAGACTTGATCGTACCAGATACTTTTTCGCCTTTCTCATGAGCTTTAGCAAACTCTTCCCATGGGTTAGCACGAGTTTGTTTGATACCAAGGCTAATACGACGACGTTCTTCATCAACTTCAAGAACCATAACATCAACTTCATCACCAATCTGAACAACTTTAGATGGGTGGATGTTTTTGTTAGTGTGGTCCATTTCAGAAACGTGAACTAAACCTTCAACGCCTTCAGCGATTTCAGCGAAACAACCGTAGTCAGTTAAGTTAGTTACGCGAGCTTTAACGATAGAACCTTTAGGGTAACGGCTCATGATCGCTAACCACGGATCTTCGCCTAATTGTTTAAGGCCTAAAGATACGCGGTTACGTTCACGGTCAAATTTAAGTACTTTAACAGTAACTTCTTGACCAACTTCAACAACTTCTGAAGGATGCTTGATACGCTTCCAAGCCATATCTGTGATATGTAGAAGACCATCAATACCGCCAAGATCAACGAATGCACCGTAATCAGTAAGGTTTTTGATTGTACCTGTAACTGTTTGACCTTCTTCAAGTTGAGCAAGTAATGCTTCACGGTCAGCAGAAGATTCAGCTTCCATAACAGCACGACGAGATACAACAACGTTATTACGTTTAGCATCAAGTTTAATTACTTTGAACTCTAACTCTTTACCTTCAAGGTGAGTAGTGTCACGGATAGGACGAGTGTCAACTAATGAACCTGGTAAGAATGCACGAACAGGACCGATGTCAACAGTGAAACCGCCTTTAACTTTACCAGAGATAACACCAGTAACGATTTCGCCATCTTCAAAGATTTTTTCAAGTTTAGTCCAAGTTTCAGCACGCTTAGCTTTTTCACGTGATAAAACTGTTTGACCCATACCGTTGTCAAGAGCTTCAACAACTACGTCAACAGTATCACCAACCTGAACTTCAAGTTCACGTTGTTCATTTAAAAATTCAGCACGGTCAACAATGCCTTCAGACTTTAGGCCAGTGTCAACAGTTACCCAGTCGCTATCGATGTTTACAACAACACCTTGGATGACTGCACCCTTTTCAACGTTGAGGTTTAATTCACTTTCTTCAAAGAGGGCTGCAAAAGATTCGGTCATGATATACCTGATAAATTCAGCGGTCTTGGATCAGACAAGGCCGGTTTAGTTAAGTATCAACATAGTCTTTATAGACTGATCAAGCTATGCGTCAACTGATAATTCTATTTACTAAATAGTACGGCTATCGACATAATCAACCATTAACTTAAATACCTGATCGATCGTTAATTCCGAACTATCAATGATATAAGCATCTTTGGCTGGCTTGAGCGGAGCAACTTCTCGCTCCATATCTCTTTTGTCTCGTGCCTGTATATTAGCTAAAATGTCGTTTATTTTAGCATCTAGCCCCATACCCTGCAACTGTTTTACTCTTCGCTCAGCGCGTGACTCTGCCGAAGCTGTCAGATAAATTTTGGCATTGGCTTCTGGAAAGATAGATGTTGCCATATCACGGCCATCTGCAACTAAACCAGGACTTTGCGCAAAAGCTCTTTGTCTTTCAAATAGTGCCTGTCTAAGCTCTGGAACCACTGCAACTTTTGATGCGTACTCACCAACTCGTTCTGTACGAATTGTTTGAGATACATCTTCGCCATCCAAGAAGACCAAAATCCCTGAGGTAGACGTTTCAAATTTAATGTCCAGTTGACGTGCATATTGAATACATTCATCAAGCTGACTGTCTAATTTCTCTAATAAATCGTGTTTATGTAATGACAACCCTAATAAACGATATAAGGCACCAGAATCGAGTAAATGATATTGATAATGTGCTGCAAGTTTTGCGGCCAATGTTCCTTTACCCGAACCACTCGGACCATCAATAGTAATAATTTGAACTGTCATTGAACTCTCACTAAGAAGCAAATGCTTTAGCTAATCTCGAAAAGCCTAGTGTAATGGCTAGTTTTAGCTGTGCAAGGATTAATTTACTGACCACTGGCGCTTTTGCCGTTAACTCGATGCGGTATGTAACTAAAGTAATGTATGGTGTTATCTCAGAAAACTCGATTCTGCCTAAATGGTGTTTAATCAAAGGATTGTCTATTAATTTATACTCAATACTTTTATTTTCTTCCAACAATGTAATTTCTTCTTTAAGTGGCTTAATTGGACCAAATCCCATACGTCGAATTGAGCCTAGTCCATCAGGTCTTTTAGAATCTGCGGAGTCTTTAACACGCACAACCTGTAAAGGTGCAAAAGCAGTATTGTAAGTTGAATGCTTAGAGAGCAAATTAAATACATCAGTAAGAGGAGCATTAAATTCTTTTTCTACGGTAATTACATTACGCATTGGATCGTCCTTATTAAATAGAATCATGACATTAAAACCGCGTTAGTTTGCCATAAGAGTATGTTAATTTTTAATCATTTAAGGACGTTTTTTGTTGTTTCTCTTGTTTCTTTTGCTCACGTCTTTGTTTAAAAAAATGGCTAAGCTGTTGAGCACATTTTTCTTGTAGACAACCATTCTGAAATGTAAACCTATGATTATAATAACCTTGCTGTAATAACTGACGTGCACTCACCAAAGAACCTGCTTTAGGTTCTGGCGTACCAAAAACTACATGTTTAATTCTTGCATGTACGAGCGCACCTACACACATAGTACATGGCTCAAGAGTGACATATAAAGTTGTATCTTCGGGTAATCGATAATTTTCTAAAGAGGAACACGCTGCACGGATAGCTTGAATTTCTGCATGTGCGGTTGGATCTAATAAAGTAATTGGAGCATTATAACCAGATCCAATTACTCGATTTTGGCTCACCAGAACCGCTCCAACAGGTATCTCACCCTGCTGGGCGGCTAATTCAGCTTGCTCGTAAGCAAGCTGCATCCAGTATTCATCACTATATTCAGTCATTTATTTTAGGTGATCACACCGTGCTGTCTAAGTAAGGCATTCCAGCTATCAATTGAAGTCACTGGCGGGCAATCAGCCAATATACCTCTTAAGCTTAGATCGTCACATGGCTTCCATTCAGGTGATAAATCCTTATCAACTAAGCGTGCGCGAACACCTTCCACAAAGTCAGGATGACGTATTTTCCACTCAGAAATCTGAGCCTCTAGATCAAAGACCTCATCCCATGAGTGAATTTGTTTGCCCCATTGCCACAGTAACCAAGTAATTGCCGCAGTACTAGGAGATCCTTTTTGCAAATTCTCACTCGCTTGACGTAACCAATCACTGCTCGCATCACGTAAGCTAACAATAGCTTGATAGTCTTGTTCAAAATTAAAACCACGGCAAACGCTATGAATTACATCAAGTGAGTTTTGCAATGGACCTGCCGCAACAGGACGGTGTAAACTATTTAAAGTATCATCAATTGCTCGGAAATCCCCTGCAGGATAATGAGCCCAATTAATATTTAAAACTTTTTGCAAAACATTATCACGCTGAGCTTCACAAATATGTGTTGCCCAACCGATGCTATACGCCCCAGCAGCAGTCATGATTGAACCGGTTAAGCCCGTAAACAAACCTATTGGACCACGATCTGCCAAGAAACGGCTCGCACCAACGTCAGGATATAAACCAATATTAATTTCAGGCATTGCTAAACGTGAATATGGTGTCACTAGACGGAATGGTGCAGCCATAAACAAGCCTAAACCACCGCCCATTACGTAACCTTCTCCCCAAACCACAACCGGTTTAGCATAATTATGTAAAAGTAGATCTAAAGCATATTCCTGCTGGAAGAACTTATTTGCGGTATCGACTTCTTGATTTATAACAAGTTGGCGTAATTTTCTAACATCACCACCTGCACAAAAAGCTTTTGGTGTAGTTGAGTCTAACCAAATTGCTTTAACCTGTTCATCGTCACGGAAATCTTCAAATACACGCAATAATGCCGTTACGATTGATTCGTCTAAAGCATGTAACGATTTAGGACGATTCAAACGTACTATACGCCAGCCGTTTTTTGCTTCTTCAACCACCAAGTCCGGGTGATAGTTATTTACATTGGGAGAGTTCATCATGCGTCCAATTGCCAGTCTATGGGCTCAATGCCATGTTGTTTCAAATATTGATTTGTTTTTGAAAACACTTTGCATCCAAAAAATCCCCCTCTATTTGCAGCAAGAGGTGATGGATGTGCGGCTGTTAAAACCAAGTGTTTATCTCTATTTATACGTTGTCCTTTGCGCTGTGCATAAGCACCCCACAAAATAAATACTATATGTTGTCTCTGTTCATTTAGAACATCAATAACTTCATCAGTAAATGCTTCCCAACCTTGCTTTTGATGTGAGGTTGGCTGTCCAGCTTCAACAGTAAGCACGCTGTTCAGTAAAAGTACGCCTTGCGTAGCCCATTTTGTTAAGTCACCATGGCGAGGAGCTGGAATACCCAAATCTGTATGTAATTCATGAAAAATATTGCGCAAAGATGGTGGTAATGCAATACCTTTTTGAACAGAGAAACTTAATCCATTCGCTTGGTTTGGCCCGTGATATGGGTCTTGCCCTAAAATCACAACTTTCACATCAGCCAGTGGTGTGGTATTTAAAGCATTAAAGATCTGTTTACTAGGCGGATATATTATTTTCTGAGCTTGTTTCTGTTGAAATAAGAAATCGCGCAAACTATCCATCTGAGGACTTAATAGAAAAGGTGCTAAAGATCTTTTCCAACTTTCTTCTAATTGAACTTTACTGAGTTTATCTTGCTGTTGCTCAGTTAATTGCATTAATGTCATCCTAGATCAATTTTCAATTCTACAAATAAAATAAGTAATTCGATTTATACTTCGACTTGCAAATCAACTTGAGGATTATTAAATTTAATCCCTTTTTTCAAGTCTTCATACATTTGTGGATTTGTCCACTCTATCTGAATTTGTTCTGAAAAAACAATTCCATCAAGACTTAAAATACCCATTTGTTCGTTTTGAATATCTTCAATAAAGCTTTGAGCATATCCAGTATCAGTCTCATGAACAATAACAGAATATACTTCAACATCACCTTCCCCATTTTGAGTGACTGTTGATTGTAAAACTTGCTGAGCTAGATAAAAGAAAATACGTGAAAACTGTTCAGCCGACGGTGAAACAGGTAAAGAAATCCAACGAGCACTAAAAGTCTGACATGCATCAATATATTGAGAATCATCTTTTTCCCAAAAACAGATTGCGTGATCAAAGCTGTCGAATAGGTCTTTTATTACTCCTTTTAGGAGTCCAAAATCATAAACCATTTGCCCATGATCTAATTTCGAAGCTTTAAGCAATAACTCAACTTTATAGCTATGTCCATGAATTGATCGCTTACAACGATCCGATGTACAGTTACGTACAACATGTGCATTTTCAAACTTAAATAACTTACGAATTAACATGTGCCAAATCGATCATTCCTTCTAAGAACATTATTATAAAGCAAAAGACGAAAATTTCGCACCACTTTTCAATTAGAAACAATTAGCAAAAAGTATGATAAGACTGATGAAGAAATATTGAATATAAACATATAGAGAGTTTATATTTACTTTAATATTTAACTTCAGAAAAATTTATAATTACAAACTTCAAAAACATCCAAAGTAAATAAATCATAATTTTTCAATTAGTTAAAAGGCGCTATATTTCTAGAATATACATAAACCTGCTTATCACTGCGCATTAAAGCACTTGTAAACTGTCTTTTTCTATTATTTAACACAACCTCAATTTGTGCTTGAAAAAAGTTCGACTTCACATCTAAAAGGCTATTAACTTCAGTTTTCTTTTGCGCATCAACTGCTGAAAAAGCATTCAATTGCCATAATTCATCAATATTTTGAAAGAACTTTAAATTCTGTTGGCGTAATTGAAGTTCTTTTTCTATAGTCCCTAAATCTAATTTTTGATCAATACTCGCTAATACTAATGGTGATGCGGTATTAACATTCACTTTTGTATTTTCAGGTAATGCAGAAATATATGGTGCAATTAAATCATATTTCTTGCCTTCAAAACCTCTTACCAATTTTAACTCTTCTATACGATGAAATTTAGCATTTGAAGCCAAATAGCCAGAGTCAAGTCCTTCATAATAGTTACTTTCTGCCCCCATAGGGCCGCTTGGTTCATCATCGGGATCTTGCCAATCAATAACTGCTTGACTTAACTCTGCTGGCAATCCTACACGCACAAGCAATCGCTCAAACCAATTTTTAGCAGCTTCGTTTACCTTGCCTTCATTGGTCGTTAAATTGTTTAGATTAAATTTTCCTGACTCATCTAGTAAGCGCCCCGATACAACTCCATCTTCTATTGGAAAAGGTGGCATTGGCTGAGCCCAACTTTCCTTTAAATGATCGATACCACCAGCATTATTTGCATCTTGAATTAATAATTCAGAAAAAAAAGCTTCTGCACTTTTTGCATAGAGTAATGACTGATTTTGACGCATCAAATAACCCGTATTTTCCATCGTATTAGTTTGATGCTTTGCGATAGAGGCAGCTAAAATTGTAGCCAAAGCAACCATTATCAAAATTGTGAGTAACGCTACACCTTGCTGATTTTTTTTATAGAGTAACATTTATTGACCTCCCTGTTTGGAGAGCGATAAGTCACCTTGGTTTAAGCTATAAATCCACTCATAACTTACACCTGCAACCGTGAGTTGCATTTTTATTCCTTTTGGCAACTTCCTAAATTCATCAGGTTTTGTAGGGTCAATATTAACTTCAGGCCACTTTGTTACTTCTTGAGGTGTCAAAACCATAATTTGAAATTGTTCAACTTGGCTCAACAGCGTACTTGATAAGGGTTGCTCTCTATTTGAAGTATTTAAGTTACTATATTTAAGGCGATAAAGCTTTTTTTGATCAGGATCATATCGATATTCGATACGCTCAAAAGGTGATAATCCTTGCTTTAATGGATCAGTAACACCCGCCTTACTAAAGCGAAGAACTTGATTATCAATCTCTAAAGCTGGACGTAATTGCCCGCCTTGATTGGCTGATAAAGGTATAATTTGCAATGTATCACGCAAAACTTGTTGATAAGCATCTTGTAATTCAAATAGCTGCACTTCATGTTGAGTATTACGATCGCGAACTTTTAATAAATAGTCAAAAACCTTCCAACCCAACAAAGATAAAATAGCAAAAATTGCAATTGAAACTAAAAGCTCAACTAAAGTAAATCCTGAAGCACGAGTTAATCGAGCACTGCTCGATCGTGTCGCAAGATGAGAAACTATGTTTCGAGTGTGAGAGTCTTTAAAGCAATGCTTTGTCCGAGCGCAAGACGAAGAGCTTTGCTCGGAGTAACCCCTCATCATCTGCTCCGATCGTGCCGCAAGACGTGAAGCGGTGCTTGGATAGCGAAAACATTTATTCTTTATCATTATTTTGCTTTCATTGGATAATTAAAAAACACCAAGTGAGTAATACCATTTTGAACTTTGCCCTTATCAGAATCATATAAGCTAATTTGCAAATCAACTTTCTGAACATTCGGGCTAATTGTAGATTGTGCAGATTTGTCAATCTGCCATGTTTCGCCTTGAGAAGTAACTTGCTTACTTTGAGTACCTTCAAGCCATTCCTGATTTATCTCCATTAAAGCAATTTCATTCATTGCTACAAACTGAGCTTTGGTTCTAAGAATTGCATTTGAGGTAGATTGAGTATATTGCATGGCTACTTTAGTTAACGCGACAGCCGCTACTGCAAAAATTGCTAAAGCAACCATTACTTCTAATAGAGTAAAGCCTTTAGATTTCATTTATTTTACCCAAATGATCAATTTGTATTTCTGAACCAATTGGTTTTTGTTCAAAGTAAAACTGTATTTTCACAGTTTTAGCTTCACCGTTACCGAACCAGATTAACTGGGGAGCCTGCCCTCCAATTAAATCGGTATTCGTAGCTTTTGAATAGTTTTGCTCATCTAAAGGTTGTATTGTAAACGATACATGTTTAGGCAACTGACGTGTATTAAACTCAGAATATTTCTGCCAGCGATTTTTTAAATCTTGGACCTGTAATTTACTCTGATCGTGATACTCATACAATTCATAAGAAAATGGTGAAACATCTGTTTCACTGAGAGTAGATAAAGCTAAAACACGAGACTGATCAAGCGACTCTTTACCAATCTTATGCATATCAAGCAAAAATAACTCTCTTGCTTGCATCGCGTTCTTTTGGTCAACCCCACCTATGTTGAGTACAACTAGAGAGGTCATAATCGTCATAATAACAATCACCACCATCACTTCTATGAGAGTAAAACCTTTTTGGGATTTAAGTGGTGATTGAGATTTCATATCGACCTAAGCATATTGCTCAACAGCTTGTTTAGGTAAGGCTAAAGCCTGATCAATATAAGCCACTCTTAAAGTGTCTCTTGAACCTAAATATCGTTGATAAAAACTTGAATTGAGAATAGCTGCCGCACCATGAGTTAATGACCAAATAGAAGCAAGATAATCTCGTGTAGGCATACTGCTTTGAATAGATTCTAAGTAGTGGTCTGTCATGCGAATGATAATTCGCAATCTCTGTTTACGCACCTGATAAAGTTCGTGAAAAAGATGATGTACGCCTTGAGCAGTGATTGAGAGTTTTTCCTCAATTTGATGGAATAAAACTGTTCGCTCAGGATGATGTAAATGATGCAACATGAAAAAGGCCAAATGCTCTGGAAAGGCTTTTTCAGTATCTTGAACCATTTCAAGTAACATACGCTCATTACGAATAATCAACAGCATGTACAACTCATCTTTACTTTGAAAGTGTTTGTACAAAGTTCCTTTTGCTAAATCAAGCTCAGCAGCCAAGACATCGAGTGTCATTCCGGCTTCGCCATTTTCTAGCAATAATTGTTCCGCAACCTGAAATATTAATACTTCTCTTGCTCGGAACTGAGCCTGACGATCCATCTTCACGCAATTACTCTCTTATATAGTTTCTATAACCTAAATCGCTTTTAGCAAGTTCTCAAAATTTTGTGAGGTGATCATTGCAATTTCCTCAACCGATTTATCATATACATCACTGAGCGCTTTGGCTACATAAGGCACATATTTTGGTTCATTTGTTTTACCACGATATGGGACAGGTGCTAAATACGGGCTATCTGTTTCAATTAAAAGGCGATCTAGTGGGACCTGTTTAGCTACATCGCGCAAATCCTGTGCATTCTTAAATGACACAATACCGGAAAAAGAAATGTAATAACCACAATCAAGCACAGCTTTAGCAGTTTCCCAATCTTCAGTAAAACAATGCAGAATCCCATGGGTTGATTGTTCAGCACGGATAATATCTACCGTATCATGCTTTGCTGATCGGGTATGAACGACAACTGGTTTTTTTACAATTTTTGAAGCTTGGATATGTCTTGCAAAACATGCTTTTTGCTCTTCAATAAAATCAGTACTGTGATAATAGTCCAGTCCAGTTTCACCTAAAGCCCATACTTTTTCTGATTGAGCCAATTCAACCAAATACTCAGTTGTTGCACGTGCCATTGTGCCCACATCCTCACAAGGGTGTACACCTACCGTATAACCAACATCTGCATGTTTATTTGCAATTTCAGCCAATGCAATATGGTCATCGAGATCAACGGAAATTGCCATAAACTTAGACACTCCTTCTGCTCGCGCCGCTGCAAGCGCAAGGTCCAGATCACCGTTATAAGGCGTTAAATCTAACATCGTTAAATGGCAATGCGTATCAACAAACACTTTTCTTTCCTATTTAATTACATCGTATAACTTGGACGGTCTAGAGACATACTACCAGCCAAAACTCGTTCTGCCTCAGTTTTATAGTAAATTCCCTTATCTCCGCTTAACTGAATAGCAAAACCTTGAGGTTTAAATCCACTTTGCTTATGGGAGATCCAGATTACTTTGCCTGTTAGAGGAATTTTTTGAGACTGCTCAGGCAAAGTCGCTAAAATGAAAATTTCTTGTCCCATCTTTACCTTTTGTTTTGATGGTACGAATAGGCCTCCACCTTGCACATATCCCATATAGCTTGCTTGCAAAGTAGCTTTATCAGGAATATTTACCTGAATAATCCCCCCCATTTGCGGTTGCATAGTTTTCCCCTTAAATATTCATTAACGTTATAAATAATTGATCAATAATAAGTTGGCTTTGTACATTTTGTTCAACAAGCTTTTTTGCTTGCTGTAATTCACTATAAATATTAAATAAGCTTTCTAAATCATAATATGGGCTTAACTGATCAAAATCTAAATCAGTATTTTTCTGTGGTTGGTTTAGCTTGACACAAATTAAATCACCCAACAAGTATTCAAAAAGCATTATAAAATCATTAAAACTTAATTCTTTTTGCCATTTGCCTGAGAAAAATAAAGGCATATTTTTTTGAGCAACAATTTTAAGCCAATCATTTAAGAAAACTTGCCTTTTCGCAAACCAGTCACTTTGAGCAATTTGTATTGCTTGTAAAGGCATATCATTAGATAAGCCAAGCAGTAAATCAGGCTGCACTTCCGCAAGTTCAGATAAATGCTCATTCAAATAAGAAGTAGCTTGCTCATATGAAATACGATCTAAAGCGAAATGTTGCAATCGGCTACGAATAGTGGCCGGTAGTTTAAGATAGTGATCAGCTAATAAAATTAAAACAACACGCTCGCCTGGTTCTTCTAAAGTCTTTAGCAAAGCATTTGAAGATGCCAAATTAAGTGCTTCTGCAGGCTCAATCACAATAACGCGCCAACCTTCTCCCGTTTGTTGTACGAAAGGTAGTAAGTCACGGATCTTTTCTATTTTAATTTTTGCATTCTGTTTTTTATTTTCTTCATCCGTTGTGATATAAACATAATTGGGATGAGTGTCTGATTTTAACCATTGGCAACTACTACATTCACCACAAGGGCCCTGCGGCTGCTTATTTAAACAAAGTACCCATGCCAAAAACTGCTTAGCAAAAGCATGTTTTCCACAACCTTGCTTGCCGTAAAATAAGAGACCATGTCCAATATTGGGAAACCTTGTTGTCAAGGTGTCCCATGTTGTTTGCTGCCAAGGATAAACCTTTGAAGTTACATTCGGATTCATTAAAAATTAACGCTTATTCAAAAGATTCAACAGGCATACTATTTAAGCGATCAAGATCAGCTTGAGTGTCCACACCTGGTGGCAAATTGGCTTCGGCTACAGCAATTGCAATTCGATGACCATTTTCCAAAACACGTAATTGTTCAAGGCTCTCCAACTTTTCAAGCTTCCCCATATCCCATGTTACGTATTCTTGTAATAAGTTCACTCGATAAGCATATAAACCTAAATGACGAAATGCTTGTGAATGTAAAGTCGGTTCATCATGCTTAGCCCCATCTCGTTCATAAGGAATGGTAGCCCGACTAAAATATAAAGCTTCATTTTGTTTAGACATGACTACTTTTACAATACTGTCACGCTGAAACTCATCTAAAGTATGAATCGGCTCACACAACGTCGACATTGAACAATTTGGTTTATCAACCAAAAGTTTTGCAACTTGCTGAACAAGTTGAGCTGGCAATAAAGGTTCATCACCTTGAACATTTACAATAATATCGTCTGCATCCCAGCCTTTAATACGAGCAACCTCACTTAAACGGTCTGTACCCGAAGGATGATCAGCGCTGGTAAGAACTACATCAATTCCATCTGCACGGCAGATCTCAGCAATACGTTCGTCATCTGTTGCCACGCACAAATCATCAAAACCTTCGACTTTTTTTGCCTGATCCACTACACGTAAAATCATAGGACGGTTATGAATAAGCAACAATGGTTTACCTGGCAAACGCGAACTTGAGAAGCGTGCTGGAATGACGATGTGTTTCATTTTTTCTTCCTAAGATAATTGTATATCAAGTTCTTGCAATTGCATTTTTAAAACCTGATAACACTGTGTAGACAGCACAGCTGTAACAGGAACTACCCAAATAGATTGTTTAAATTCAGGATGTTTTTCAAGTAACGGTAATAGTTTAACTGCATCTTTTTCAGTTGTAATAAGTGGCAGCTCATCATTAAAAATTAAATCATTGATTGTGTAATCATGATGATCTTGAAAGGCATGCTCTTCGAATTGCTTCAACCCTAGATCTTTAAGGGTTTGATAAAACCGTTGAGGAAAGCCAATACCCACTACAGCATGATAATTATTCTCAAGATTAAAGCTTGGTTTAGAATTAGATAAAGGGTTAAGTAAATATGGCTGTCCTGTCTCGAGATACATGTTTAATTCTGTAGCAGGTTTATGAGTATGCTCAATCACTGTTCCAGTTTCTAAACGTTCAACAGGCTCTCGCAGATAACCTTCAGGTAATAGTTTTTTATTCCCTAAACCACGATTTTGATCCAGTACAATCCACTCGATCTGTCGATCTAATGCCCAATGCTGCAACCCATCATCACTAATAATCAAATCTATTTCTGATGACTCAAGCAATAACTCTATTGCGGCCTGCCTATTAGGACCTACTGCCATTGGTACACTTGTAGCCTGAACAATTAATGCTGGCTCATCCCCAGCTTGAGCTACTTGGCCGCCCGAGGTAACCAGCAGTGGAAAAGGACCATTACCCCCATATCCCCGACTAATTACCCCTACTTTTACATTATGCTGCTGTAGATAATTCACCAGTTGTATTAGCAAGGGAGTTTTTCCGCTTCCACCTACTGTGATATTACCTATAACCATCACAGGTACGGGCGCTTTATAAATTTGCTTAAAACCTGAATTATAAAGATTACGATTTAGTAAAAACCCAGCCCGATACAAGCAAGACAATGGACGTAAAGCAATCAACCAACTCGATTGTTTATTCCATGCATTCTGGATCAGCTGGACTAATGACATGCTTAGTTATCCTCGAAATTACGCTGATGTAATTGATAATAAGCACCATGTTTTGCGAGGAGTTCTTGATGAGTACCTTGTTCAACAATTTGTCCTTGATCCATCACTACAATACGGTCAGCATTTTCAATTGTTGATAAACGGTGAGCAATGACAATCGTAGTGCGGTCTTGCATCGCTTCATCAAATGCTTGCTGAATAAAATGTTCAGATTCATTATCAAGAGCACTTGTAGCTTCATCTAAAATTAATATTGGAGCATTCTTTAAAATTGCTCGAGCAATAGCAATTCGCTGACGCTGACCACCAGATAAGTTTAGGCCCTGTGCCCCTAAAACAGTATCATAACCATTTGGTAAATTCATAATGAAGTCATGTGCATATGCAGCTTTTGCAGCGGCATGAATTTCCTCATCTGACGCACCTTGCAACTGACCATACGCAATGTTTTCACGAACAGTACGATTAAATAATACAACTTGCTGATTTACCATTGCGATTTGGGTACGCAAACAAGAAAGATCAATATCATTAATTGGCAAACCATCTAAATAAATTTGCCCACTTGATACCTCTTGGAAACGTACCAACATATTAACTAATGAGCTTTTACCAGCACCTGAACGTCCAACTAATGCTACAGTTTGCCCAGGAAGAATATCTAAAGAGAAATCTTTAATAGCCTGTACGCCATCAGCATAATTTAATGCCACATGATCAAAACGAATTGCACCATTTAGTTTAGGTTTCAACTGACCGTTATTTTGCTCTTCAGGCAAATCTAATAGTTCAAAAACAGAATGAGCTGCTGCTAAACCGCGTTGTAACTTTTCATTAACATCAGTCAAGTTTTTAACTGGTTTTGCTAATAGACCAGCAGCTGTAAGGTAAGCCACGAACTCACCAGCACTAGTATTACCTAAAATCTGTGGTCGTAAAGCTAACCATACAATAAGGGCCATCGCACAAGCCATTACTACCTGAACCACAGGGCTATTCAGGTTTTGTACAATTACCATTTTTAAACCACGTTTTAAGTTTTCTTCTGATGACTTATAGAACCGTTCTTGTTCAGACTCTTCACCAGCAAAAGTTTTTACTACAGCATTACCATTGATACTCTCTTGAACAACGTGGTTCACATCACCCATTGTATCTTGAACCTGTAATGAGAGTTTTCGCATACGTTTTGAAGCTTTACGTACCAATACACCAATTACAGGTAAAAATACAAAAACACATAAAGTAAGACGCCAATTGGTATAAAACAGATAGCCTAATAATCCCAGTGTAATCATCCCATCCCTAACGATGACTCTTAATGACTCCGAAGAAGCTGCTGTTAGCTGCTCAACGTTATACATAATCTTGGCAGTAATATGGCCAGATGAATTATCTAGGTAATATTGTGCCGGTAGTCTTAAAAGTTTGGCATAAACTTCTTGGCGAATACTAAAAACCAAACTACGTGAAATCACCGCAGTATAGTAACCTCCCATAAAAAGGCCTAAACCACGGAAAAAAACCAATAAAATGATTAATAATGGGAACCAATCCAAATCACTTCTACTGCCACTTTGGATTGCATCAATAATAAATTTAATCAATTTAGCAACGGAGACTTCTGTTGCTGAGTTAATACCGAACCCGATAAGAACTAATAAGGCCACGCCCCAATAAGGTTTTAAATAGGCTATGAGACGCAAATAAACCTTAAAATCTTGATTCACTCAGAAAAACCTCTAGAAGGAACTTTGGTACTAATATTGATGTTAACAAAACCGAGTTGTCCTGCTACATCCATAACGCGAATTACATCCTGATGAGACGCTTTGGCATCCGCAGCAATGATGAACATAAAATCACGGCGCTCTTGAGCAACTTGCTTAATCGCAGTACTCAGATCAGCAACCTCTTTAGACGAAAGTGCCTGACCATTTACAGCATAATGACCAGAAGAGTCTACCACGACTTCAATTTTGTGATCGTACTGTTTTGGTGGAACACCTTGTGCATCTGGTAAAGTTAAATTGAGGCGACTTGGCTGATTAAAAGTAGTCGATAGTAATAAAAAAACTAAAATGAACAACAAACAGTCAATCATAGGCGTTAAATTGATATGAATGTCTTCAACCTTAGAACGTTTAAATTTCATCTGGCTATTCACCCATCACCCAACACGACGATGTTCTGCTATAGACGAGGAACGTTTATAGAACAATGAGGCATGAAATAAAGTCGATTGCTGTTCTAGGTCAGTAATATAATCTTGTACTAATCTTTGAAAATAGCGATAAGCAACTAAAGCAGGAATCGCAATTAACATTCCCACAGCTGTAGTAATAAGCGCTTTAGAAATACCCGGAATCATTAAACTTGGACTACCAGCCGATCCAAAATCAATCACAAGAAATGATTCAATAATTCCCACCACAGTGCCAAGCAATCCCAGTAACGGCGCTACAGCACTTAAAGTGCCCAAAAAATTAATATTTTTTTCTAAATAAGAAATTTCTTGAGAAGCTGCAACTTCCATCTGCGCACGTGCAAATTGCTCACCATGCTCACGATGATCAAAACCTGCTTTTAAAATGTGAGCCAATGCACTGTTTTGCACTTCTACATTTTGTTCCAAATTTTCCACAATATCTTCAGTTCTTAACGAACTATCATCAATTAATGCTTTGGGTAGAACTTGTGAACGTCTTAACCGAACAAAACGTTCAATGCTGATCGCAACAGTTAAAATTGAGCACAGAATTAAAGGCAGCATCAACCAGCCACCCGCTCTCACAAGTTCCCACATATCTTCTTCCCCAAGAATATAAAATTAGAAATATATGACCCAAATACAAATTAATTAGGCAAACAAATATTTAAAATGCCATCTAACTCATCTAAAGTATGGTAATGAATAACAAGCTTACCCTTACCTTTTTGATTATGATCAATTTTCACATTAGCGCCAAAACGCTCTGATAATTTTTGTGTCAATTGTTCAATATCAGGTGCTACAGGTGCTTTTTCCTTCTCCTGCTTAGGCTCACTTCTATCACGCACCAATTGCTCTGTTTGACGAACAGATAGTCCTTTTTCAATTACGATTTTAGCAACGTCTAATTGATCTTTACCCTTTAACGTCAAGATAGCTCGAGCATGCCCCATATCAAGCTGGCCTTGCTGCATGAAATCTTTAATTTCATCCGCCAAACTCAACAAACGAAGTAAATTACTTACGGTAGTACGTGCTTTCCCTACTGTGTCAGCAATTTCTTGATGGCTCAAACCGAATTCATCATGAAAACGCTGCAAGGCTATAGCCTGATCAATCGGATTTAAATCTTGACGCTGAATATTCTCAATAAGTGCTAATGCAATGGCAACCTGATCATTTAAATCACGAACAATTGCAGGAATTTCAGTTAAACCCGCAAGTTGCGCTGCACGCCAGCGTCGTTCACCAGCAATGATTTCGTATGGATGTGATTCATCATCAACTGGACGAATTACAATAGGTTGCATCACTCCATGTTTTTCAATAGAAGATGCTAACTCTTGCAAATCATGCTCATGAATAAAGCGACGTGGTTGATATTCACCACGTTTCAATAAATTTACATCAATTTGTTTCAACTGTCCGTGGTCAAGTGCCTGTGCTTCCAGCTGTAATTTTTCTTTTTGAATTGAACCAAGTAATGCATCTAAACCACGTCCTTTAGCCAATCCGCGTTTTTTGATGCTCATACTTTACTTCCTTTCTTTACTTTACTTTTCTTCAACATCTCAGCTGCAAGATTTAAGTATGCAACTGCACCTTTAGAACTTTTCTCAAAATATATAACAGGCAAACCATGCGCCGGCGCTTCTGCTAAGCGAACATTACGCGGAACGACAGTATCATAAAGTTTTTTTCCGAAATACTGTTCTAACTCAGCAGATACATCACGTGTTAAAGCATTTCGTGCATCGTACATTGTACGTAATACACCAATAATCTCTAAATCAGGATTTAATGCCTTTTGAATACGATCTATAGTCTGGGTTAAATCAGCTAAACCTTCTAGCGCATAATATTCGCATTGCATTGGAATGATTACACTATCTACAGCTGCCAAAGCATTGACAGTAATCAAACTCAAGCTTGGCGCACAATCCACAATGATAAAATCAAATGAGTTTCGGATTTCATTCAAAGCATTTTTTAGAATGAATTCACGGCCCTCTTGTTCTGCAATAGCAAGCTCAACACCGGAAAGTTCACGATTAGACCCTAAAACTTTATATCCAACTTCTGCTTTTTGAATGGCCGTTTCAATTGGTACTTCACCAAGTAGAACATCCGTAATGGAATACAAAAGATCGTTCTTTTGAATACCAGACCCCATCGTAGCATTACCTTGTGAATCCATATCTACAAGTAATACACGTTTCTTTAATACAGCTAGAGACGCTGCAAGATTTACTGCAGTCGTTGTTTTACCAACACCACCCTTTTGGTTTGCAATCGCAATAATTTGAGCCATGGTAACCCTAATACTTTTTATTTAAATACGTTGAAGTAAAAGTAAATGACGTTGTTCATCAAGTCTTGGTACGCGCAGCTCAATCACTTTACATGAAAAGTCCTGATTAAGTTGCTCAATTTCCTCAACTGGCACAACTCCTTTCATTGCTGCAATTATACTGCTCTGATGCAAGTATGGCTGAGCTGCATCCACAAAATCCGTTAAAGAAGCAAAAGCGCGACTTGTAATCACATCAAATTGACCAAGCTCATCAATTGTATCTTGATTTTCAACACGTGTTTGCACGGCTACTACGTTTTTTAACTTAAGGTCAGCAATAAACTGTTTCAAAAAACGAATTTTCTTACCATTCGAATCAAGCAATACACATGAGCGTTCCGGCTGACATAAAGCAATGATCATGCCCGGCATACCACCACCTGTACCTACATCAAGCAAACGGCCCGTTGGCAAATCTTTCAAAATACTTAGGCTATCTAACAAATGCTTCACTAACATTTCTTTCGGATCACGAATCGCTGTTAGATTATAAGCTTTGTTCCAAAGTACCAAAGCATCTTGATACTTCAACAATAATGTCAAAGCTTCATCGCTAAGCGATAAACCTAATTTTTGACTACCCTGTTGTAACTCTTGAAAAAACGGATGCATAAACAGATAACATCTAAGTAAAATTTAAAACAAAGTATACCCATTTATGCATCGTGGAACACTAGTTAACGATTAGGGATTACACACTTAATCGTAGAAGCCTTCACGAATTTGCAAATCTAGCTCCATTAAACGCTCAGGCGTTCCCACATCTACCCATGCACCTTTAAGCTTTTCACCAGATATTTTCTGATTATGCATCGCTTGCTTCAATAGTGGAGCTAAAGGACGCTTACCCGCTTCCAATCCGTCAAAAAGTTTAGGATGAATAACAGATAGACCACTAAAAGTGAGGTTTTCGCCCGTCACATCTTGATCGAATGTAAAAGCGCGCCCATCCAATAATGTAAAGTCGCCTTCAGGATGCTGTTTAGGATTATCAACCAACACAAGATGTGCCAAATCATCATTTAGCTTAATATGGCGCAGACCTTCAAAATTCATTGTGGTCCATACATCTCCATTCACCAGAATAAAAGGATCTGTTCCAAGCAGTGGCAAAGCATTAATAATTCCACCAGCTGTTTCTAACCCTTCATCCTCTCGTGTCCAACGGATATCCACACCAAATTGAGAGCCATCACCTAAACTACTGATGAGCTTGTCGGCCAACCATGCAGAATTGATGACTATTTCAGTCACACCAATTTTCTTAAGTTTTTCAATATGCCACACAATCAGGGGTTTACCACCCACCTCGAGCAAAGGCTTTGGTGTATATAGCGTAAGTGGACGCATACGATTGCCCAAGCCAGCAGCAAGAATCATTGCTTTCATTATGCTGCTACCTCATAGCTACCATATTTCTCGATAAATTTAGGCATCACGATGTTATTCATAAATACCATAAACTCTTCAAGCTCAGGGTAACCACGGCTTTCTTCAAGCAAATACCACATGACACGTGGTAAATCCTTCAAATAACCTGACTTACCATCACGTTCAAACAAGCGAACAAAAATACCTAGAATTTTAATATGGCGCTGGATCGCCATTAAATCTGCATCACGTTTAAATTGATCAAAACTACGGTTTTGTTTAGTCGACGCTGGCAACAGGTCATAAAACACTTTAAACCATTGATAAACACGATCAGCGTTCCATTGAACATATGCATCACGAGTAATCGAAATTAGATCATATGTATCAGCGCCAATAACAGCATCTTGGAAGTCGATTACCCCTAATTCTTGCTCATCGGTAATTTTCATCAAATTTCGACTATGAAAATCTCGATGTACAATAACTTGCGGTTGGGCTAATGCAGCGTGAGCCAAGAAGTCAAATGCATTATCAATCGTTTTTTTCTGTTCAGCAGTCGGGTGAATAGAAAGCGACGGCAACATCCAGTCTGTGAGTAGCTGCATTTCCGACATTAATTTTTCGTAAGAATAAGCTGGGAACTGATTAGTCCCGTCAATAGACTGCAATTGAATAAGTTGTTTAAAACTTTGTTCGTAGTATTTATCAACAGTTTCATTAGTTAATAATGTCGACAAAAGCACATCACCAAAGTCTTCTAACAATAGAAAACCTTGAGCCAGATCTTTCGCGACGATCTGAGGCACACGTACGCCATGGCTCGCAAAAAACTCGTCAATGGTCACAAACGGAACACAGTCTTCTTTTTCTGGAGGGGCATCCATGAGCATATACGTTTTATTTTGTAACTCGATACGCGCATAACGGCGGAAGCTTGCATCACCTGCTAAAAAAGCGATCTTAAATTGATCATTTTCAAGAACAGATGTAAGCCATGTATATATCAATTGTTCACGTTGTGTATTCATTTGCAATAAAATCTAAAACAAGCTGAGATTTTTGAAGGGTTAAGTGTAGCCACTTATAAACTTTTTCTCTATGATGCGACAATAATTAATTGTGAATTAGCATACTTGGTTAATGAGACAATGAAGCATCAGTTTAAATTTAATCCTTTAGCGACAGCTATTTTTACGCTCTTATGTGGCTCCATACAATCAAGTTATGCTGAGTCAACTGATGTTGTCTCCAATATAGACAATAATCAACTTAAAGCGAGCATCAAGGAAGCTTACCCAGGTCAAGAATTCTTTCAGCAATATTATGTTGATAAATCTGCACCTGAAGCTCAGCTTCGTGACAATAAATATTTAAGCTCGGCATTTTGCCAAGGCACATGGGTTACACCAATTAACCCTGAAACCAAAGCTTTAGATGCCGACAAAGCGACTTCTGTCGTTACTGCTAACTACGGACATTACAATCCAGCGGGTGATTCTGTTTTAGAAGGTGATGTCGTTATTGATCAGGAAGGACGCACAGTTCGTGCTGACAAAGTAACGATTGATAAGACCCAAACCTTTGCGCATGCACAAGGTCGAGTACAGTTAGCTCAAGGCGGGTTACTTTCACAGAGTGATGAAATTAATTACAACCTAAAAACCCAAACCGGGAATTTAGATAATAGTTTTTATATTTCTGAACAGCAACATGCCCATGGTCATGCAGGAAAAATCGAAAGAACCTCACCAAATGTTATGGTTCTTAATGATGCAACCTATACGACTTGCCCACCAGGCCAAAAACCCGGTTGGAAAATCCAAGCCAATAAAATTGAGTTAAATCAGGAAACTGGACGCGGCGTAACTCGTGGAACAAAATTATATGTTAAGGATGTTCCTGTTCTAGCTGTTCCCTATTTTAACTTCCCGATTGATGACCGCCGTACTACAGGTATTCTCAACCCACAATTTGGTTTCTCAAACGATGGTGGTGTTGAGCTTTCTGTTCCAGTTTATTTAAATCTTGCACCTAACTATGATTTGACACTTACTCCGCGATATTTAGCAGACCGCGGTGCAATGCTAAAAGGCGAGTTTAGATATTTAACCGATGGCTTTGGTGCTGGTGAAATGTGGGGTGGCATCTTGCCATCTGACAAAAGTTATAATGACAAAGATCGTAAAGATTTCCATTTTTTACATAATTGGGATATCAACGACCAGTGGTCTACTAACCTCGAATATAACTATGCATCAGATAAAGATTATTTCTCTGACTTAGATAGCAGTCCTAACTCTAAAACAGATCTTAACTTACGTAGAGCTTGGGAACTTAATTATCAACATGGTATTCCGGGTTTAAAAGCACAGCTTAAGGTCGAAGATTTCCAGACACTTGATCCTGAAGTTGCAGATGCAGATAAACCATACGCGCGTTTGCCACAATTCTTATTAAATTACGTCACTGGTAATCCACTAGGACTACAATACGAATTTAATAACGACACTGCTTACTTTAAGAAATCAATTAATGATGATTCTGCTCAAGAAAGTAGTGGTACACGTATTTATAACCAGTTTGCAACGCGTTATAACTACCGTACACCAGCAGCTTTTGTGATTCCTGAAGTCTCTGTACGTTCTATTCAAACGTTTTATGATAAGGACAGTATCGCATCTCAAAATCTAGATGGTGGTTCCGAAAATAAATCAGTCGTTGTACCTCAATTTACGTTAGACACTGGACTGAACTTTGAACGTGATGGTAAGTATTTACAAACACTTACACCACGTGCTTTCTATGCATATGCGCCATACAAAAATCAAGATGGTTATCCTAACTTTGACTCAACCACTGCGTCAGTAAGTTATGATCAATTATTTAACCCTTACCGTTTTTATGGTCATGACCGCCTAGAAGACAATAACTTTTTATCATTAGGTGTAAGTTATAGCCTTTTTGACACAGTAGGTTTAGAGCGTTTACGTGCAAGCGTAGGCCAAAGTTACTATTTCGAAGACCGTCGTGTCACCTTACAACGACAACAAGATGAAATTGATACTGAACGCAACACAGGTCCTGTGGTGAGTCTATCAAGCCAGCTTAACCAAAACTTTACCATTGCTGCCAACTCAGCTTGGATGTCGAATGGTGACAATGCTCAACGTGACTTCCAACTTTACTATACTGGTGATAAAGGAAATCTATATAACTTAGGCTATTTCTATCGTAAAGATATTCCTGGTCGTCAAGATACTTATGACCAAGTTGTTGCATCGTTTATACAACCAATTAAAGACAATTGGCGTATTATGGGCCACGTACAATATGACATGGACAATGATGTTGCCCGTGAACTCTTGTTAGGAGTTAACTATGAGTCATGTTGCTGGGGTATTTCTGTCTATGGCCGTTCATACTATAACGATCTAGACGATCCAAAATCTCCAGATGTTAGTGAAAAGCGCGCGATCATGGCCGAAATTACACTAAAAGGTTTAGGTGGTTTAAACAATAAACTCGCGTCTTTACTTGAAAATCGCGTTTTAGGTTTTAACAAAATTAATCAATCTTGGACACAACGTTAATGAAGACAAAGCATCTTAAACAGTTTTTTAAAGCAACTACACTTGCTGCCCTAATCTCTTCATCAATGCATAGTTTTGCCCAACCCGCTGATGAAGTTGTGGCAATTGTGGACAATAGCGTAATTTTAAAAAGCGATCTTCAACAAGGTATGGCTGAAGCAGCTCATGAACTGCAAGCTCAAAAGAAAGAAGTGCCACCTCAGCAATACTTGCAGTTTCAGGTATTAGATCAACTCATCTTGCGTCAAGCCCAACTTGAACAAGTTAAAAAATATGGCATCAAACCTGATGAAAAAAGCTTAAATGAAGCAGTCTTAAAAGTAGCAAATCAATCTGGAAGTAAAAGTTTAGAAGCTTTCCAGCAAAAATTGGATGCTATGGCACCAGGAACTTATGAAAGTTTACGTGGCCGAATCGCTGAGGATTTAGCGATTAGTCGTTTGCGTCAACAACAAGTGATGTCTCGTATTAAAATTAGTGATCAAGATGTAGAAAACTTCTTAAAATCACCTCAGGGACAAGCTGCGTTAGGTAATCAAGCACATGTAATTCATATGCGCATTTCTGGTGACAATGCACAAGAAGTTCAATCTGTAGCTCAAGAAGTGCGTTCAAAGCTTGCTCAAAGTAATGATATAAATGCTTTGAAAAAACTTTCAACTGCAAATGTAAAAGTTGAAGGTGCTGATATGGGTTTCCGCCCACTGTCTGATATTCCTGCTGAACTTGCGGCTCGTATTACACCATTACAAGATGGTCAAACGACTGACTTAGTTTCAGTACGTGATGGTGTACATGTTTTAAAGCTTCTTGAACGCAAACAAAATGAGCAAAAAGCTTTAGTACCTCAATTTCAAACCCGCCACATTCTCATTCAGCCATCTGAAGTAGTGACTCTCGAGAATGCTAAGCAAATTATTGATAACATCTATAAACGCTTAAAAGCTGGTCAAGATTTTGCAACACTTGCAGCAACCTATTCAAATGACACAGGTTCAGCACGTGATGGGGGAAGTTTGGGTTGGGTAACACCTGGAATGATGGTTCCTGAATTTGATAAAAAAATGCAGGAAATTCCTGTAGGTGAAATTAGCGAACCGTTCCAAACTCAATTCGGCTGGCATATCTTACAAGTAACAGATAAACGTGAAAAAGATATGACGCACGAATATCAAGAGCGTATGGCACGTCAAATTTTAGGTGAACGCCAATTCAACACTGAGATTGATAGCTGGTTACGTGAAGTACGTGCAAATGCATATGTAGAAATCAAAGATCCAAGTCTAGACAAAAAGAACTTACAAAAGTAACTCTTTTTCTCTTTATTAAAACCTGTGTTTGTCACAGGTTTTTTATGCATGAAATTTACATAATAAAAAACCGGTTATATAAATAACCGGTTTCTTTAAATTAAACCCTAACGGGAATTATTTATAACGATCAACCATTTTCTCTAGAGAAATCGGGCGAATCTTGTCAGCATTTCCAGCTGTACCAAACGCTTCATAACGATCAATACAAATTTGCTTCATTGAATCTACAGTTTTAGCAAAGTATTTACGTGGATCGAATTCAGCTGGGTTTTCAGCCATAAACTGACGAATTGCACCAGTAGATGCTAAACGTAAGTCTGTATCGATATTGATCTTACGCACACCATGTTTAATTGCTTCTACAAGCTGTTCAACAGGTACACCATAAGTCTCTTTAATATCACCGCCAAACTCATTGATTACTTTCAACCACTCTTGCGGCACAGAACTTGAACCATGCATAACAAGATGAGTATTTGGTAATGCCGCATGAATTTCTTTAATGCGGTCAATTGCCAAGATATCACCTGTAGGTGGACGAGTGAACTTGTAAGCACCATGTGAAGTACCTACAGCAATCGCCAATGCATCTACATTAGTATCGGCAACAAACTGAGTCGCTTCTTCAACAGAAGTAAGAAGTTGTGAGTGATCAAGTACACCTTCTGCACCAACACCGTCTTCTTCGCCAGCCATACCAGTTTCAAGGCTACCTAAACAGCCAATCTCACCTTCGACAGAAACACCACATGCATGTGCTAAAGCAACAACATTACGAGTTACATCAACGTTGTATTCGTAAGAAGTAGGTGTTTTACCATCTGTACCTAATGAACCGTCCATCATCACTGAGCTAAAGCCAAGCTGAATTGAACGCTGACAGATATCAGGGCTTGTTCCATGGTCTTGATGCATTACCACTGGAATATGTGGCCATTCTTCAATTGCAGCCAAAATAAGATGGCGTAAGAATGGAGCGCCTGCATATTTGCGAGCTCCAGCTGATGCTTGAACAATTACAGGTGAATTGGTTGCATCCGCGGCAAGCATAATTGCACGCATTTGTTCTAAGTTATTTACGTTAAATGCTGGTACGCCGTAGTTATGTTCAGCAGCGTGATCCAAGAGCTGGCGCATTGAAATGAGTGCCATAATATCCTCCCAGGTAGTGCGGCTTATTCTACCCTGTCATTTATTTCAATTCAGCAACAAATCACAGTATTTCAAAAAAAATCCCTGCATTTGCAGGGATTTTTTAACAAAAAACAACAAATTAATGTGTTTCTGAAGCAGCAGCCTCACTTTGCGCACTACCTTCAACCACATCTGTATTCTTTTCATCTAGAACTGGCTTATCAATCGCATCAATTGCTGCTTGTTGCTCAGGCGTTACTTTTTCAGAAACAGCAGTAGATGCAGCTGATTCTTGCCCCGCTTGAGATGCTTCATCTTTCTTAGCACAAGCAGTCAACATCATCGGTACAATTAACATAGCAGCAAATGTAAGCTTTAAATTCATCACTATTTTCCACAGTTGGTGATTTAATACTCGACATTTTATTGCAAATATATGACAGTTTAATGACTTATCAATGAAAAAGGGATTGGTTACCCAATCCCTTCTTATTTCTATATAACAGTATTAAGCACGTTCAAGCAAAACAGCAACTGCTGGCAATGTTTTTCCTTCAACAAACTCAAGGAATGCACCACCACCTGTAGAAATATAACCAATTTGGTCAGCTACGTTATATTTATCAATCGCAGCTAATGTATCTCCACCACCAGCGATCGAGAATCCTTCCGATTGAGCAACCGCAAGAGAAAGCGCTTTCGTACCTTCACCAAATTGATCTACCTCAAATACGCCTACTGGACCATTCCAAAGGATCGTTTTTGATGTTGTTAAAATATCAGCAAATGCTTTAGCTGTTTCTGGACCAACGTCTAAAATCATATCATTTGCAGTCACATCTTCTACTTTCTTCACAACAGCTTGAGCTGCTGCTAAAGAACCTAAGAAATCTTCAAAATTAATTTGCGATGCATCAGCAACTACAACATCTGTAGGAAGTGGAACACTTACTTTAGCAGCAATTTGTTTAGCAGTTTCAACCAAGTCAGCTTCATATAATGATTTACCAACGTTAAAACCAGCAGCTGCTAAGAATGTATTTGCAATACCGCCACCAACGATCAGTTGATCACAGATACTAGAAAGTGAGTTTAAAACATCAAGTTTAGTTGAAACTTTAGAACCAGCAACAATTGCAACCATTGGTTTTTCTGGAGTTTGCATTGCACGGCCTAGTGCATCTAACTCAGCAGCCAACAAAGGACCAGCAGCAACTGGAGCGAAACGAGCTACACCTTCAGTAGATGCTTCTGCACGATGAGCAGTACCAAATGCATCCATAACAAACACGTCACATAAAGCAGCATATTTTTGAGCGAGCTCTGGATTATTTTTCTTTTCGCCATGGTTAAAGCGTACATTTTCAAGCAATACTACTTGACCAGCTTCAACCTCAACGCCTTCTAAATAATCTGTTAATAATTTAACTTCTTGACCCAATACTTCTGTTAAATAAGCAGCGACTGGTGCAAGTGATTGTTCTGGCTTTGGTTCACCTTCAACAGGACGACCTAGATGTGAACATACCATCACTGCTGCGCCTTTATCTAAAGCAGCTTTAATAGTTGGTAATGCTGCACGTAAGCGAGCATCGCTAGTAATCACACCATTTTTGACAGGAACGTTTAAATCTTCACGAATAAGGACACGTTTGCCTGTTAAGTTAAGGTCAGTCATACGCTGAAAATTCATGTAAAGCTCTCTTTATGATTTTAAAAACGCGCCAATTTTAAATGATTACATCAAAAAAGGTTAGTTTTTTTGCATAAAAGCTGTAGAAAGCCCCAGTTTTGATTATGATAGAGGTAGTTATTTGATATTTCACCCATTATGTCTATTCATCCAGATCCACAAATCAATCGCTTAAATGTTTTAGGGGAACCTTTAGCAAGTTGTTGCTTTGACCCTATTACAGGCTATTTTAGAAATGGTTTCTGCCACACAGCAGTAACAGACCTTGGTCAGCACACCGTATGTGCACAAATGACCGCTGATTTCTTAAATTTCTCTCAGAAAATTGGTAATGATCTTATTACCCCTTTGCCAGAAGTAGGTTTCCCTGGTCTGAAACCGGGTGATTTCTGGTGTATCTGCGTAACTCGCTGGGTAGAGGCTTATCAAGCGGGTGAAGCCCCTCCTATTAAAATACATGCATGTCATCAAGCTGTATTAAGCTATGTACCTTTAGATGTATTAATGGAATTTGCAGTGTAATGGTTCAGCCACAAATTATTTTGGCTTCGAGTAGTCAAACTCGCAAAGACTTAATGGACCGTCTTGGAATTAATTATATTTGTATTAGTCCCGATATTGATGAAAGTCCTCGCGATGAAACCCATGCCGATGAACTTGCAAAAAGGCTCGCTTTCACAAAAGCTCAGGTGATTGCTGAACAGAACCCATCAGCCATCGTTATTGGTTCAGATCAAGTTGCTTGGCGAGAACATGCTCCGCATGACTTTATTGGCAAACCGATGACTAGTGAAAATGCTAAAGCACAACTAGCAGATAATTCTGGTCGAACTGTTTTTTTTAGTACAGCGCTTAGCGTGCAATGGCTCGATAGAAACTTTGAACAAACGCTTGTTGAACATTATCAAGTTAAATTTCGAAACCTGAATCAAGCTGAAATTGAACGATACGTTTTATTAGATCAGCCACTACATTGCGCTGGCAGCTTTAAGTGCGAAAGTTTAGGAATTAGCTTGTTTGAAAAAATGATAGGCCAAGACCAGACTACACTTATGGGTCTTCCTATGATTCAACTTTGCCATATTTTAAGGCAACTTGATCTACAAATTCCTTAATTCTAGATATTTTATAAATAGGTTATTTCCATGACAGAACCTTTAACAGTTTTAGGCGGTATTACTGCCGAGCAATTTTTAGCAGAGTATTGGCAGAAAAAACCTTTACTGGTGCGTAACGGATTACCAGAAATTATAGGTCTTTTACAACCTCAGGATGTTCAAGAACTTGCCTTGGAAGAACATGCAAGTGCCAGACTGATTCGCCAAAAAGATAAAAATCCAAATGAATGGCACGTAAAGTCTTCACCTTTAACCAAAGGGGATTTTCAAAAGCTACCAAAATTATGGTCAATTTTAGTACAGGCAGTAGATCACTACTCTTTTGATCTTTCTGAACTTTGGAAAAAATTTCCTTTTATTCCTCAATGGCGCCGCGACGATATTATGGTGTCTTATGCACCTAAGGGTGGTTCAGTTGGGAAACATTTCGATTTTTATGATGTGTTTTTAGTTCAGGGTCATGGTCATCGTCGCTGGCAGCTAGGTCAAATGTGCGATGTAAATACTACATTTGTACCCAATCAACCATTAAAACTTTTGCCAGAAATAGATGTGCAATTTGATGAAGTTTTAGCACCAGGTGATTTACTCTATGTTCCACCTGGAATGGCACATTATGGGGTTGCCGAAGATGGCTGCTTAACTTTCTCATTTGGCTTTCGCATGCCAAACATTGCAGGAATGATGGAACGCATTAGCGATCAATTTTCAGCCAATACTTTACTTCAAAATCCTGTTATAGACATCGCACGCAAACAAATGAGTCAAATTGGTGAAATTAACTCAACTGAACTAAGCTATCTAAAAGACTTAGTTTTAGCTCAGTTGCAAGACTCTGCAGCACTTGATGCAGCAATCATGTCTTATATGAGCGAACCTAAATATCCAGATAATATTCCAGAACCTGATGAGATCGAAGCCGATGATCTTCAAGAGATCTTACATGAAGGTTATGAAGTTCTATTAGAACCTGCCTCTCGCCTACTTTATACAGAAAATAACGGAATTCTAAACTTCTGGGGAAATGGCGAAGCGCTATGTATAGCTGAAACTTTCGCACCAAAATTAAAAGCTATTGCTGATGGAGAAAGCTTAGCTTTCGATAGCGAATTTAATGAGCTTGAAATCCTTGAAAATGTTGCTTACTTACTCAATGAATCTATTTTGATGCTTTTGCCACCTTCAGAGTAAGAAACTTAATAAAAGTGGACTTTTCAAAGCAACGGGAAGTCCACTTTTAAATTGGCCGACAAACTCAAAAATAAATTTGTTTTTTGTTTACTAATTTTCCTTTTTAAATTTTAAAATCGACTTATCGCAAAAATATTGGAGTTAAAAGATTTTGGAAAAGGAAGTATAATTATTTAAATATATAGCCTAAAACTCTTTACCATTCACTTAAAAGTAAAACTTCAGCGTTTAAAAAAATAATATCTTTTTTCTATCAATAACAAACAATACCTTGTAAAATTAAATTATCTAGATTCTCATTGATAAAGATCACCGTTCAAGCTAATAGCAATTCATTTGTGAGAGGCTAAAATATGTCGAAAAAAGATGACATTATTAATACCGCATTAAGACTTTTTAACTCGTATAGCTATAATTCTATAGGTGTAGATCGCATCATTAATGAATCTGGCGTTGCAAAAATGACTTTCTATAAGCATTTTCCATCAAAAGAAAAATTAATTGAAGAGTGTCTACTTCTTCGAAATACGCTTCTACAAAACTCTCTTACTTCTGCCTTATCAAAACATGATGAGTTAGACCCTCTTGCGAGAATTAAAGCAGTATTTTTATGGTATTCCGACTGGTTTAATAGCGAAGATTTTAATGGCTGTATGTTTCAAAAAGCCTTGGAAGAGGTTTTAAAACAATATCCTTCAACACATCAACCTGCCACTTTGTATAAAGCTTGGTTGACCCAACTCATGCAAAATCTTCTTAACCAGTATGATGTAAAAGAGCCAGTTCCCCTATCTTTACTACTCGTTAATATTTTGGAAGGTATGACCATACAGGCTCAAGTCGAGCATGGTTCAATAAAAATTAATGATTACTGGACTCGAGTAGAAAAATTAATCGATTTCGAAAGAGCAGCATAAAAATAAAGCGTGATATTCTTCTTCTTATATTTAATGATTCTTCTTATGTATCACGCTGCGTCTGAAAGTCATTTTGGTTCACAATTAGACGTTTTTTTCGACCTTACTGAACCAAAATATACAGACCTGTCTGTACAAAACAGATTATATATTTAAAAAATAAAAACTCAATCCTTTTTTATGATTTGTCTCAAGATAAATTAGATTTAACTATTTATTGGATGCAAATTGGAATTATTTTAGGTTGACTTCGTTTCACTTATACTTAACAATTACACTTATAACACAAAGCAACATTTTAGACACAAAAGAAATACAAATAGTTGTTTTTAATTAGAAAGACTACTTATTTATCAATTCCCCTTATATTGCTTTTCAACAAAAACAATTGGATTGATTAGTTTTGCTACATTCATTTTCCTAAGATCAATCTATACTATGCCCGCTATATTGATATAGGTATAAAGTATGAAAGATGGACTCCAAATTGAAGAAATGAAAAATGCGGCTGATTCAGTCGTTGGAATTCTTAAATCTTTGGCTAATACAGATCGTTTATTAATTTTATGTCACTTAGCTTATGAGGAGTTAAATGTTTCTCAAATTGAAGAGAAAACCCAAATTACCCAGCCCACTCTTTCACAACAACTTATGATGCTACGCAAAAGTGATGTTGTATCAACCCGTCGTGATGGCAAGCAAATTTTTTATTCAATTAAGGATGACAATATGCATTCAATTTTAAATACGCTTCATCAGCTGTACTGTGCAAGTAAATAATATTTTTTAAATTATAAATTTATAATAATAGTAGTAACTTCCTGAAATATGCGATTTTTCAGCTTGAAAGCTTAGAGTCCAATCCAAGCACAAAGTTTTGAAAATTCGCGTAGCTTTTCTAAAAAGCTCAACCATATTTAACTTTTTGCCACCCTATTTTCTTTAGCCTATTCCATGCTTTCACAGCTTTTTGATATACCTAGTTTTTTAATGAGCAATTAACAAGCAAAACCACCAACTATAAAATTAAAAATATTAAATTAAGACCAATAAAAACAATTATTTAATATTACCATTAAGTATAAATACTTATAGGTGCTATAAAAAAGCTTAAGATTCACATCACTTAAGTATAAAATACTCCGCTTGTTCAACCTTTAGCCATGATTAGGTTAATAAGGCCTTTATATGCTTGCATTCTTTTCTCGATTAAGCTTAGTCACTAAGATTATTATCGCCATTATTCTAGGGATAGGCGTTGCATTACTATTTCCGAACGTTACGCCTTACTTAAGTTTATTTGGTGCGCTTTTCATTAAAGCCTTAAAGTCGGTTGCCCCTATTTTAGTTTTTGTATTGGTGCTTTCTTCTATTGCCAACTTCCAAGTGGGTCATAGCGCCAATTTACGCCCAGTTTTACTACTGTACGTTATAGGTATGTTGTTAGCCGCTTTTAGTGCTGTTATTGCAAGTTTATCTTTTCCAAGCACACTTTACCTCAACACGGTTTCTCATAATAATTTACAAGCGCCTGGTAGTCTCGCAGATATATTAAAAAACTTGCTTTTAAGCTTTATTGCGAACCCTGTTCAAGCAATTAGTGAAGCTAACTTTATTGGTATTTTAGCTTGGGCAATTGGCCTAGGTTTAGCTATGCGCCATAGTTCAGATACCACAAAACAAGTGATGCAAGATGTTTCACATGCTGTAAGTGCTATTATTCATAAAGTAATTGCTTTTGCACCAGTCGGTATTTTTGGATTGGTTGCAGTGACCTTTGCTGATGCTGGTCTTGCGACGCTTGAGAGCTATGCACACTTATTAGTGGTGTTATTAGGAACAATGTTATTTGTTGCCCTCGTAGTGAACCCTATTTTAGTAGGTTTAACTATCCGTGGTAATCCATATCCATTAGTTTTTAAATGTTTAAAAGAAAGTGGGATCACTGCATTCTTCACACGAAGCTCAGCAGCAAACATTCCAGTTAACTTGGATTTAGCAGAGCGTTTAGGTGTTAACCCGTCTACAGCTAGTGTGTCTATTCCTTTAGGCGCAACAGTAAATATGGCAGGTGCGGCAGTAACGATTACTGTACTTACATTAGCAACCGTCCATACGCTTGGCATTCATGTTGATTTAGCTACAATGGTTATTTTATCAGTTGTTGCGACTGTATCAGCTTGTGGTGCTTCTGGTGTTGCTGGCGGTTCTTTACTTCTGATTCCAGTAGCTTGTAGTTTATTTGGTATTTCATCAGAAGTAGCAATGCAAGTTGTGGCCGTTGGTATGATTATCAGTGTATTGCAAGACTCTACAGAAACAGCCCTTAACTCATCTACAGATGTATTATTTACCGCAGCTGTAGATATTCGCTCTAAGCAAGCGTCTTAAACAAAATGCCATTTCAACGTCTACCAAACTGGTTCCAACTTGGAGCCTTTTTGCTGGCATTTAATGCCGGAATGATAAATGTATTAGGGTTAATTACTCTTTTGCATCAATCTATTTCACATATGACTGGCAACGTTAGTATGCTGGCTATGAGTTTGGTAGAGTGGCAACCAGAACATATCATTTTTTTACTTCTGGTGATTATTTGTTATGTTTGCGGTTCATTTTATAGTGGTTTTATTTTAGGTAGCAGTCATTTTCGACTAGGTCGTCGTTATGGCTTACCTTTGAGCCTTGTTGCCTTATTCATTTTCCTTTGCTGGCTATTGCTTCCTTATTTTCCACGCTATGGATTATTATGGGCTTGTACGGCAATGGGGTTACAAAATGCGATGGTAAGCCACTACAAAGGAACGATTATTCGCACTACTCATCTATCTGGTGTGCTGACTGATATTGGTTTAGCACTTGGATATAAAGCCAGAGGCTTAATTGTAGAAAATCGACGTATTGTTTTACATTTACTTATTCTTGCTGGCTTCCTGCTGGGTGGAATTCTTGCCGCTTCAGTACATCCATATTTGAAACTACAATCATTTTTATTGCCAGCAATTTTAAGCTTAGCCTTAAGTATTTCTTACTGGATAGTTTATCTCTATAGTACTTCAACTTCACAAAAGGACTAAGACATGGTTAAAAATGCCTTACAAGCACAGCTATTAAAAGCTGGTTTAGTTGATAATAAAAAAGCAAAAAAATTAACAAAGCAAGCTCATCACGAACAACGTCTTGGACTAAGTAATGAAGCTGAAATCAAAGCAAATATTGAAAAAGCTCAACAAGAAAAGTTAGCGAAAGATCAGGCTTTAAATTTAGAAAAACAGAAACAGCTTGAAGAAAAAGCACTTAAAGCATCAATCATTCAGATGATTAAGCAGCACAAGATTACTGATTTTGCTGGGGATGTGGCTTATCAATTTATTGATGAAAATAAAATCAAAAAAGTGTATCTATCTCAGCAAGTTTATAATGCACTTGTTGCAGGTAGCCTAGTTATTGCTAAAGATCAAGATCAATACGCCTATCTTCCAAAAGCTTTAGGTGAAAAAATTGATCAAAAAATGCAAGGCTTCATTTTAATTAATAATGCTGAGAAAAACGAACAAGCCACTGATGAGGAAGATCCATATGCAGCATATGTTATTCCAGACGACCTAATGTGGTAATACAATACTTAGGCCTTTACGACCAAAATCTAAAGGCCTTTTCTAATATGTGTAGCTGTAATAATTTAACACATGTTCAAAATACTAAGAAAAAATACTTAAAGAATAAATTCCTTCACCCTTTATCTATTAATCTCGATATAATGAATAATACTTTTAGTCCTCGCGACGTTCTTGAAGATTTCTTCGAGTCTCCATTTTTGCGTCATGTATTAATTTAAGACGTACAACATTATCAGTTCATGTGTATTTGCATATATTCACAAGATCGAAACCCTAAGTGATATTGATCTAACTGACTTTTTGCAAATTAAATTGCAAAGATTTAATTAAGTGGCTTTTGTCTCAAAGGTAGTAATTCATGCTGAAGTGGTTTGAAAAACTTGTAGATCCCTACCCAACTAAAGGTTTAGATGAACCTTTACCGACTCGTTTTTTCCCATTTGTGTGGCAAGCTACGGAAGGCCTACGCCCTTATTTATTCTTACTCATTCTTTTTACAGCAGGTGCTGCAAGCTTTGAAGCCTTACTTTTTTCAAAGATTGGACAACTCGTAGACTGGTTAAGTAAAAGTCATCCGGAAAGCTTTTTAAGTCAGCATGCTACTGATTTACTCATTTTGATTGCGGTCTTATTTACCAACATCTTTTTTGTAAATATTCAATCTATTATCAAACATCAGATTTTATATAGCACCTTCCCAATGCGTTTGCGCTGGCGTTTCCATAATCTTTTATTGAAACAAAGCTTGGACTTTTTCCATAATGACTTTGCTGGACGACTTTCTGCCAAAGTTATGCAAACAGCATTAGCAATCCGTGAGTTCTGGATTATTTTGGGTGACATGTTGGCCTACGTCAGCATTTACTTTATTACGGTCAGCATTGTTCTTGGCGCAATTTCACCAATTTTACTTATTCCACTTTTAGTTTGGTTAAGTCTTTTTTTATTAAGCGCATGGTTCTTCATCCCCCGCTTAAGTAAAGTTTCCCAGCAACAAGCCGATGCTAGAGCGATCATGACTGGCCGTGTAACAGATGCATACACCAACATCCAAACGGTAAAACTATTTGCACATGCTGGTCGTGAAAGCCAATACGCAAAAGCATCTATGAAAGAGTTCATGACTACAGTCTATGCTCAAATGCGTTTAGGTACCCTCTTTGAAGTCAGCATCAATATGTTGTCTGCTGTTTTGTTTGTAGGTGTAATTGGTACTTCTGTTTGGCTATGGACCCAAGGTTTAGCAGCATTAGGTGTAATCGCAGCAACTACTGCAATGATTTTAAAACTTAATAGTATGGCTGAATTTATGATGTGGCATATGTCAGCCTTATTTGAAAATGTTGGAACCATTCAAGATGGTATGCAAACATTAGGTAAAAAAATCAATATTCAAGACAAACCAGATGCAAAACCACTTGCAGTGACCAAAGGTGAGATTGTATTTAAAGATGTAAGCTTTGCTTATAACAATAAAAATGTGATTGATCACTTCAACTTGCATATTAAAGCAGGCGAAAAAATAGGTATTGTGGGGCGTTCTGGCGCAGGAAAGTCGACGCTGATTCAGTTGCTTTTACATTTTTACCATCTTAAGCAAGGTGCTATTTTAATTGATGGCCAAAACATCGAAGATGTAACTCAAGATAGTTTAAGAGCTAATATTGCATTAGTTACTCAAGATACGTCTTTATTACATCGCTCAGTTGCAGAAAATATTAAATATGGTCGCCCTGATGCATCTGATACAGACATGGAGAATGCTGTAAATAAAGCCAAAGCTGCTGAATTTATTCCGCAATTGGTTGATTTAAAAGGATGTATTGGTTATAACGCTCAAGTAGGTGAACGTGGTGTTAAACTTTCTGGTGGTCAAAGACAGCGTATTGCCATTGCACGTGTATTCTTAAAAGATGCTCCTATTCTTATTTTAGATGAAGCAACTAGTGCATTAGACTCAGAAGTTGAAGCAGCAATCCAGTCAAGTTTAAATGACCTGATGGTTGATAAAACCGTTATTGCAATTGCACACCGTTTATCTACTATTGCACAAATGGACCGTTTAATCGTTCTTGATGAAGGTCGAATTGCTGAGCAAGGAACTCATGAAGAGTTAATTGCGCAAAATGGTATATACGCACAGTTATGGAAACGTCAAACAGGCGGTTTCCTAATTGAACAAAAAGTATTACAGGGTCAAGATTAATGCTTTATTTAGAAGATTTGAAAATTGGTGATCGTTTCATTAGCCGTGAATATGAAATTACCTTAGATGAAATCAAAAAATTCGCAAGCTCCTATGACCCTCAACCCTTCCATATAGATGAAGAACAAGCTAAGCACGATCCAATTTTTCAAGGAATTGCTGCTAGCGGTTGGCATACTTCTGCAATTACTATGCGGTTATGGACAGAATGTATGCCGATTCATGGCGGCCTGATTGGTTCAGAATCTAGCTTACGGTGGCCACGCCCCACTCGGCCAGGCGATAAAATTCATGTGGAAGCAGAAATTTCAGCGATCACACCATCCAAAACAAAATTAGATCGTGGTATTGTAAGTTACGTTACGCAAGCCTTAAATCAAAATGGCGACGTATTACTTATTTCAACAACAAAAATTGTTGTCTTTAAAAAGAATGTTTAAAACATGGTTGATATGATTGTCTAACAGTTTTTATAAACTCAGATTATATTTCATGACAAGATGTGTAAGAAATGCATGTGACAAATTGATGAGAGCAATGGAACGCATATGAAAATTACCTCAGCTCGTCAAGATCAAGGTATTCCGGGTGTCTATGGCTTATTGCTATTAGATGTTGTTTCGCGTTGGGGATATAACGATGAAACATTATTTGCTCCATTTCATCTTACTAGTGAGCAACTCGCCGATCCTGATTATCGTATTTCTACACCTGTAGCAAATGAACTAGTTAAACACGCGCTTAATTTAACTGGTGAAACCACGTTGGGGTACCATCTTGGTACTCAAATGCGTATTTCGATTCATGGCTTCATTGGCTATGCGATTATGACAGCCAAAGATATTACAGAAGCAATTGCCCTTGCAGCACGCTTTATTCAACTACGTCTACCTTTTTTACAACTCTATTTTTCAACGTTTGGGCCAAAAGCTACCCTACAATTACAGTGTGACATCGAACTTGAACCTCTACGGACAGAAATCGTTTTAGGTTTGACCATTGGTATCATGAGTATGGCTAAAGCGATTACGGGTATCGAAGATTTAGCTGGTGATGTAGATTTGGACTTTCCTGAACCAGAAGGCTTTGACAAATATAGAAATAAACTAAGCAGCACAATTCGCTTTAACCAACCCCATTTAATTTCAAGTTTTGATAAAAAATATTTAGGAATTAAATTGGTTAATGCTGACCCTATCGCAAGTCAAGTTGCTATTAATCAGTGCGAAGCTGAACTATCCGCTTTAGGTGAACGCCGTCGTTTAGCAATGCGAGTTCGTGATATTTTAAGTAATTCTGAACAACATTATTTAAGCATCGAAAATGTAGCTGAATGTCTACATATGTCTGATCGAACGCTCAAACGTCAATTAGCAGCGGAAGGAACATCATTTTCAACTTTAGTTGATGAAGTACGCTATCGCCACGCAACATCTTTACTTTCACGTACAGATTATAGTCTTGAACAAATTGCTGATGAACTTGGCTATTCGGACGTTGCAAACTTTAGCCGTGCTTTTAAACGCTGGAGCGGCCGCAGTCCGAGCAACTGGCGTAAAGACCCATACTTATAATCTTTAAAACTATTGGACACAAGCTTAAGGAGTTACCATGAATCATCCTTCTGAACTGAAGTATGCACATACACATGAGTGGGTAAAGATTGAGGGTGATCTTGTTATTACAGGGATTACCGATCATGCACAAGATGAACTTGGCGATTTGGTTTACGTTGAAACTCCAGAAGTTGGGAGTAAAGTTACTGCTGGCGAACAAGCTGGTGTGGTTGAATCAGTAAAAACTGCTTCTGACATCCATGCTCCTGTTTCAGGCACTGTAGTAGAAGTAAATACTGACCTTGAAGATGATCCTGATTTTGTAAATGACGATCCATATGGAAAAGGCTGGATTTATAAAATCAAACCAGACAACATTGCAGATGTTGAAAAACTTTTAACAAATGCAGAATATGAAGCTGGCTTATAAAAGATAGCTATAGCTTTTCATATTTAATAAAAACCAGTTTAGTCTTAAACTGGTTTTTTCTTTATCTATTCAAAATCTATTCAAATTCAGTTTTACGAATCGGTGACTTCTATGACAAAACTTGTTGTATTTTCTGGCGCTGGCATGAGTGCCGAAAGTGGAATTAGCACTTTTCGTGACAGCAATGGTTTATGGGAAAATTACGACGTCCAACAAGTTGCCACACCTGAAGCATGGCAAAAGAACCCTGCTCTAGTTCAACGCTTTTATAATGAGCGACGTAAAAATATTTTAGAGGCTCAACCTAACGAAGCTCATCAATATATTGCCAAACTACAAGACTACTTTGACGTACAAGTGATTACTCAAAATATTGATGATTTACATGAACGGGCTGGGAGTTCTAACGTTTTACATTTGCATGGAAACATTCGTTTAGCGAAAAGCTCTGGGCCGAATGCACAATTTACAACACAGTTTTACGATATTAATGGCTGGAAGCTAGATTTAGAACAAGACTTTTGCCCAGATGGCTATCCCCTGCGTCCACATGTAGTCTGGTTCGGTGAAGCTGTACCCGCTTATGAAGAAGCAATTCAATTAGTACAAAGTGCAGATATTTTTATTGTGATCGGCTCGACATTAAGCGTATATCCTGTTGCGGCTTTAGTTCATGAAACTTCAAATCAATGTAAAGCCTACTATATAGATCCAAATGCAGATCATCTGCGTGTTCCTCATCAATATGAATTATTAAAAATGTCAGCGTCTCAAGGAATGCATAGACTTTTTGAAAATTTAATCAGCTAATTGCTATTTTTAGACACTAAATAAGCCTAACTTGAAAAAAAAAATTATTAATTGAACAAAAAATTGTCGATTTTTTTAACTTTATTCTAAATTTCTATAAATTTTTTTTGGCCAATAGCCTATTTGTAACTCTATATTGATTTAGTTTTTTTCATAAGGGCATTTTTTTACTGAAAAAATTTAAAAAAATAAATATTAAAAAATTATAAGTTAATGATTAATATTATAATTTTATATCTCTAAAATCAATTTATTTAAAGTTACACAATGATACAAAAGTACAATATAAAAATAACAGTGCAAAAAAAATCTTTTGTGGTTGAATCTCAACCTCTTGGATGCCGTACAAGAAAACAGCGACCTGGATTAGGTTACAATCACGGATTATGGATATAAGGACACACATCCATTATGAGTTATTTTGATCCCACCCTCATCATGTTTATGGTGTACATCGTAGCAATGGTTCTTATTGGCTTATTTGCCTACCGTGCTACAAGCGACTTCTCAGATTATATTCTCGGTGGTCGTAGTTTAGGCAGTTTCGTAACTGCATTATCCGCAGGCGCATCAGACATGAGTGGTTGGCTGCTCATGGGTTTACCGGGCGCAATTTATCTTTCTGGTTTATCTGAAGCGTGGATTGCAATTGGTCTCATTATCGGTGCTTGGCTTAACTGGCTACTGGTTGCTGGTCGATTACGCGTTCATACTGAAATCCAAAATAATGCACTGACTTTGCCAGATTATTTTACAAGCCGTTTTGATGATCAGAAAAAAGTACTTCGTATTTTCTCTGCCGTTATCATCTTGGTTTTCTTTGCAATTTACTGTGCTTCAGGCATGGTAGCAGGTGCCCGTCTATTTGAAAATTTATTCGGAATGTCTTACAACACGGCTATTTGGCTCAGTGCTATCGCGACCATCAGTTATGTTTGTATTGGTGGATTCTTAGCAATTAGCTGGACCGATACGTTCCAAGCTGGCTTAATGATTTTTGCTCTGTTGTTAACACCAATTGTGACTTACCTTGCAATTGGCGATACGACTCATTTCGTTACGCTCATTGAAACTGCTCGCCCGCATGCGTTTAACATCATCTCAGATTTGAGTGTTGTGGCGGTTCTCTCCTCCATGGCATGGGGCTTAGGTTACTTTGGCCAGCCACATATTCTTGTGCGCTTCATGGCTGCTGACTCTGTAAAATCAATCCCTGCTGCTCGTCGTATTGGCATGACGTGGATGATTTTATGCTTAATCGGTGCTGTAGGTGCCGGTTTCTTCGGTATTGCTTATTTTGAACAACACCCTGAATTAGCAGCAGTTGTGAGCAAAAACCCTGAAACAGTATTCATGGAATTGACTAAAATTTTATTCAATCCATGGATTGTAGGTATCATTCTGGCTGCGATTTTAGCTGCTGTGATGAGTACATTGAGTTGCCAGCTTTTGGTATGTTCGAGTGCATTAACAGAAGATTTATACAAAGGTTTCATTCGTAAGAACGCTTCTCAGAAAGAACTTGTATGGGTTGGGCGTGTTATGGTTCTTGCCATTGCTCTTCTCGCAATTTTTCTTGCAGGCAACCCTGATAGCAAGGTTCTTGGCCTTGTTGCTTATGCATGGGCTGGTTTCGGTGCTGCATTTGGTCCGCTTATCATCTTGTCACTATTCTGGAAACGTATGAATTTACAAGGTGCTTTAGCAGGTATGATCGTTGGTGCAGTTGTAGTGATTGGCTGGAAAAATCTTTTCGCAGACACTGGTGTTTACGAAATTATCCCAGGCTTTATCCTTGCATTTATCAGCATCATTGTAGTGAGTCTCTTAACTAAAGCGCCAAATACGACAGTAACTGGCCGCTTTGAAAAAGCAGATGAACTCTACAAAGAAAGTGTATAAGTTATTGAAATAAATCAAAGGGGCTTCGGCCCCTTTATTTATTTTTAGTTTTGATTTTAATTTTTGAAGTATCTTTTACAACTTGCATGACAGGATAACTACGAGTCTCTTTGACCCCTGGTAATTGCCACAGTACCTGCCCTGCAATTCGTCTAAACTCTTCCATGCTGCCACTTCGTAATTTAATTAAAAAATCAAACCCACCACTCACCATATGGCATTCAACAATTTCAGGATAGTGAACAACAGCATCAATAAACTCATCTAAAACATTGGGTGTAGTCTTATCTAATAGCACCTCTACGAACACCAAAAAATTTGCGTTTAACTTGATTGGATTCAATTTTGCTTCATATCCCAAAATAAAATCATCCTTTGTCAACTTCTGCACTCGAGCCATAACAGCAGTTGGCGACAAGTTAACAAGTTCGGCTAATTTACTATTAGAAATTCGCCCATCTGTTTGAAGAATATCCAAAATTTTTAAATCAGTACGGTCAAGACTTAATATCGGGCTATTCATCTGAATTTTCCTCTAAAAAATGGGCTAAATATAGTGAGTTATTCGGTGTTTCTTCTGTAATGATAAATTATCTAAACCTCTCTACTCAAGAAGGGAGTATGAGAGTTGCTTGGCGGAAACTGATATGAACACAATGGATACTTTTCATCAAATGGATAAATCTCACCAAGGCTATATCACCGAATTTAACGATAAAAGTGAGTTTGAACAACGCATTAATACAGCTTGGCGACGTGCTGAACCAGAAGCTGTAGAAGAGCTATTACAAGCTGCTGCGGTATCTGATGATTTAGATCATAAAATTTATGACCTTGCTTTTAATCTTGCCAATAATTTACGTGAACGTAAGACCTCTTCGGGCAAAGCAGGTATTGTTCAAGGGTTATTACAAGAATTCTCTCTTTCTTCACAAGAAGGCGTGGCGCTCATGTGTCTAGCCGAAGCTTTGCTTCGTATTCCAGACTCAGCAACACGTGATTTGCTTATTCGAGATAAAATCAATCAAGGTAACTGGAAAGAACACGTTGGCCAAAGCAGCTTAATGTTTGTAAATGCTGCAGCATGGGGTCTCATGTTAACTGGTAAGCTGATGGAAACCCCTAAGCAAACTAGTCTTTCAAGTGTACTTACTGGCCTTTTAGCACGCAGTGGACGTGGCATCATTCGTAAAGCTGTTGACGTTGCAATGCGTATGATGGGTGAACAGTTTGTAACTGGTGAAACCATTGAAGAAGCTGTAGATCATGCGAAAGTACTCGAAGACAAAGGTTTCCGCTATTCTTACGATATGTTAGGTGAAGCAGCCTTAACCGAACATGATGCTGAACGCTACTTTAACGATTATACGCAAGCCATTCATGCAATTGGTAAAGCATCTAATGGTAAAGGTGTTTATGATGGTCCGGGTATTTCAATTAAGCTTTCTGCTTTACACCCTCGCTATCAACGCGCGCAAATTGAACGTGTTCATCAAGAACTTTACGGCAAAGTATTTGAACTCGCTCGTTTGGCTAAAAAGTACAATATTGGCTTAAATATCGATGCTGAAGAATCAGAACGTTTAGAAATTTCTCTTGAGTTACTAGAACGTCTTTGCTTCGAGCCAGAACTTGCAAACTGGAAAGGTATTGGCTTCGTTATTCAAGCTTACCAAAAACGCTGTTTCTTCGTAGTTGATTATATTATTGACCTTGCTAAACGCAGCCAAAAGCGTCTCATGATTCGTCTTGTGAAAGGTGCATATTGGGATAGCGAAATTAAGAAAGCGCAAATCGAAGGTATGGATGACTACCCTGTCTTTACCCGTAAAGTACATACCGATTTATCTTATATCGCGTGTGCTAAAAAACTACTTGCAGCACCTGATTTCATCTATCCGCAATTTGCAACTCATAATGCTCAAACATTGGCAACGATCTATCATTTAGCGGATCCGAGCAAATATTATGCTGGTCAATATGAATTCCAATGCTTACATGGCATGGGCGAACCGCTTTATGAACAAGTTGTTGGTCCACGTGAGCAAAATAAATTAGGTGTACCATGCCGTATTTATGCACCCGTTGGTAACCATGAAACGTTGTTAGCTTATTTAGTACGTCGTTTACTCGAAAATGGTGCGAATACTTCATTCGTTAACCGTATTGCCGATAAGACACTTAAAGTTGAAGATCTTATCCAGTCTCCAATTTATGATATTCGTCATGCAGCTAAGCTTGAAGGTTCAGTTGGTTTAAAACATCCATCAATTCCTCTACCTTTAGATATGTACGGAACACTTCGTAAAAACTCTAAAGGTTATGACTTAGCAAATGACACCCCACTTGCAGCTTTAGATAGCACAGCTCAAGAATTACATAATCGTATTTGGCAAAGTCATCCATTATTGGCAAATAACGAGTCGTTAGAGCAAGGGCATTCTGTTGCAATTACAAACCCAGCACAAAATGATGAAATTGTTGGTTATGTGCAAGAAGCTGATCTTAAGCATGTTGAAATTGCGCTTAATGCAGCTGAACAAGCTCAATCAGAATGGTCAAATACGCCTAAACAACAGCGTGCTCAATACTTAAAATGTGCAGCTGACCTAATGGAAAGTCGCATTCAAGAATTGATGGTTTTACTTTGCCGTGAAAGCGGGAAAACTTATGCCAATGCCATTGCAGAAGTTCGTGAAGCTGTAGATTTCCTACGTTACTACGCAACTCAAGTTGAGAATCTTCCTGCAAATACAGCTATTCAACCTTTAGGTACTGTACTTTGTATTAGCCCGTGGAACTTCCCTCTTGCAATTTTCTCTGGTCAAATTGCTGCAGCATTAGTCAGTGGTAACTGCGTTATTGCTAAACCTGCTGAACAAACCCCATTAATCGCAGCTCAAGCAGTTCAGATTTTATGGGAAGCTGGTATTCCACATGGTGCTGTACAGCTACTTCCTGGCCGCGGTGAAACAGTAGGTGCTCAGCTTAGCCAAGATAGTCGTATTGATGGCATCATGTTTACTGGTTCGACTGAAGTTGCAAAAATTTTACAGAAAACCGTTGCGAAACGTTTATCCGAAAATGGTCAATCTATTCCTCTGATTGCAGAGACTGGCGGTCAAAACGCAATGATTGTGGACTCATCAGCATTAACTGAACAAGTCGTACTTGATGTTGTAAGTTCTGCTTTTGATAGCGCGGGTCAGCGTTGCTCTGCTTTACGTATTTTATGTGTACAAGAAGACAGTGCTGCAACCGTTATTAAAATGCTTAAAGGTGCAATGCAGCAGTTGATTGTAGGTAACCCTGCGATTTTAAAAACTGACATTGGTCCTGTTATTGATGACGAAGCAAAACAGACGATTGATCAACACATCCAAAAAATGAAGTCGAAAGGCTATCCAGTACATCAGTTGATGTTTGGTTCAAAAAGCCAGAATGAACTGGATAAAGGAACCTTTGTTGTACCAACAGCAATTGAACTCCCTAACCTTGATGACTTGCAACGCGAAGTCTTTGGTCCAGTTTTACACATCATTACCTATAAGTATGGTGAGCTTGAGCAGTTGATCTCACGCATTAATGCCAAAGGTTATGGTTTAACAATGGGTCTACATACCCGTATTGATGAAACCATCCAAACAGTCATTCAACATGCAGAAGTGGGTAACCTTTATATCAACCGCAATATTGTTGGTGCTGTCGTTGGTGTACAACCATTCGGTGGTGAAGGTTTATCTGGTACAGGCCCGAAAGCTGGTGGTCCGCTTTACATGTATCGCTTGATGCAGCAGTGTTCAAACAAAGTATTGGCAACACCATTTGCTATGAAGAATGAGCAAACTGCTTTTGAAGGCTTTAACCGTGAGGTTTATCAGAGCTTACAAAATTGGGCGAAACAGCATTTACCGCAAGCAAATCTTGATATCGAACCATTTGGTGTTGGTAAATTCTATGAGTTACAAGGCCCTACTGGGGAAAGTAACCAATATATTATTTTGCCACGTCATCGTGTTCTTTCTATCGCTGACACAGAACAGAATCAGTTGCATCAATTGCTCGCAATTTTTGCAGTAGGTAGCCAAGCAGCAGTAATGCCAAATAGCCCATTATTGGCAAAATACAAACAAACTTTGCCAAAAGATGTACTTGCAGCAATTACTACGGTTAAAAATATCGCATCAGATGATTTTGATGCAGTTTTACATCATGGTAACCGTGAAGAGATCTTCTCATTACAGCAAGAGATTGCTACTCGTTCTGGTGCAATTGTTGGTATTACCCATGTTGAGCCGAATGAAACTATTCCACTTGAGCGTTTAGTGATTGAACGTGCAATTAGTGTGAATACAGCTGCGGCTGGTGGTAACGCAAGCTTAATGACAATGACTGATTAATACCTAAGTTTCTAAAAAGCCCAAATCTCAGTATTTGGGCTTTTTTATTTAATCGAGTAATCTATTCTTAAATATATAAACTTTATCAATTCGAGATTCGAATAATGGTCTTTTTAGAAACAGAACAATATCAACAAAGATGCGCTCAGCTTTTTAATTCATATCAAAAAGATATTTCCACACTTCTACCATTTGCCAAAATTGAGCATATTGGTTCATCTGCAATACCGAATGCAATTTCAAAAGGTGATTTAGATATTTATATTGAAGTTATGTCTGAGCAATTTGAATTCGCAATAGAACAATTAAAAACACTTAATTTTATCGAAAAACAAAATACATTAAGAACACAGGAGCTTTGTATGCTCGAGTCACTCAACGACGATGACGTTGCTTTTCAAATTGTAGTATCAGGTTCAATATTCACTTTTTTCTTAGCCTTTAAAAACAAGCTTATAGAGTCACCCACATTGGTCAATGAATATAATCAATTAAAATTACAGTGTAGCCATTTAGATCCCGATCAATATAGAGCAATAAAAGCAGATTTTATTAATCGCGTTTTAAATCATCTCTAGTTTAGGTACCTCTTTTCTCTTATGCATATCTGGTTAAAATTGGCTCCTGTAAGTTCAATTTTTTTGATACCATTCACTATTTGATTCTGTCTAAATTTTCTTTGTCTATGACCTCTTCTTATCGTCAACAACTTCAAGCTAAAATTGAACGCATTACTACTCAATTTTCTGAATTTACACCACCTACATTAGAAGTGTTTGAATCACCTGAACAACATTTCCGTATGCGTGCTGAATTTCGTATCTGGCATACAGAAAATGATATGTTCTATGCCATGTTTGAGCGTAACGATGACGATAAGCAAAAAACCGTTGTACGCATTGATGAGTTTCCAATTGCAGATCAAAGCATCAATGATTTAATGCCAAAACTCTTGGAAGAACTTAAGGCTGAGCCTAAGCTTTCTAATCGTTTATTTGAAGCTGATTTCCTCGCAACACTTAGCGGAGAAATGTTGGTTACCCTCATTTATCACCGTAAACTGGATCAAGAATGGGAACAAGCCGCTAAAGCGCTTGCCGATAAATTAGATATTAAGATTATGGGCCGTAGTCGTGGCCAGAAAATTGTTATTGGCGATGATTTCGTCGTTGAAGAATTCGAACTTTTAAATCGTTCATTTAAATACAAGCAAATCGAAAGTAGCTTTACCCAGCCTAATGCACAAGTTTGCAAAAAAATGCTTCAATGGGCATGTGATGCAGCTGAGGGATCAAAGAAACACTTGTTAGAACTCTATTGTGGTAATGGTAATTTTACACTTCCGCTCTCTTTAAAGTTCGAACGAGTATTGGCTACCGAACTTGCAAAATCCTCTGTTTATGCTGCTCAATGGAATATTGAACAAAATCAAATTGATAATATTCAAGTAGCACGCCTATCGGCTGAAGAGTTTACTCAAGCTTATCAAGGTGAGCGCGAATTCCGCCGTCTACAAGAAGTGAATATTGATATTCAGAGCTATGACTTTGACACCGTATTTGTAGATCCACCACGTGCAGGAATTGATGATGAGACTTTAAAACTTCTACAAGGTTTTGAACGTATCATCTACATTTCATGTAACCCTGACACGTTATATGAAAATTTAAAAACGCTCAGTCAAACTCATCGAGTGACTAAATTCGCCTTATTTGATCAGTTCCCTTATACACATCATGTAGAGTCTGGTGTTTTACTTGAGAAGATTTAAACAAAATCTTTCATTGTAAATTTTAAAATAAGGAGGTTATATACCTCCTTATTTTTTAAAGTTTTATTATTTAAGTATTTAAATTTTCAAAAAATATCAAGTCATCTGTGTGTCATAATTTCGTTTAACTCAAGCATTCCCATCGAAAATTCTCGAGTTCAAGTGGTGGATTTATCACTTATAGAGTCTTGTATTTTATTTTAAATTGGCTATATTTCGAGCTATGTTAGGTTGTATATGAAGGCTCTATGAGTTTTTGGCAAAAGCTGTTCTTGGCAGATCAACAGCATAACGAGCATAAAAACCAAACTGCTTGTGTTGAAAATGACTGCTCATGTAAAACTAATGAACAACTTCTAAGTGCACTTGCACAAGCAACAGATGAAGATGTCATTAAGGGAATTAAAAAAGTTCTTATTTCCCGTGGTTATAGCCGAAAAGAGTTAAATGAACTCACTCAAAAACCGTCTATTCATTAATTAAAAAGCCAGTCTTGTACTGGCTTTTTTATATTTCACTTTACTGCACAATTGGACTCATCCACCCAACCGACCATTGGTCCCATTTGAAATTGCTGATCATTCCGATTGTTCTTTTGCATATATAAACTAGAAATAGAGCCATCGAGATATAAGGCCTGCTCTACTTTAAGATTTCTTTGAAAAAACTTGGCAAAATTGTAAAAACTCACACGATTCTTAGATATTACAAAGTAGAGTTTATTATCTCGAATACCAACTCCATTACGAATTTTCTTTGATTGAGAGTCTGGTAAAAAAAGGGAATTTATCTTTCCTTCAATAACTAACATTGGCCCAGATTGGGTTGCATAATCAACTTTCAAATTTTGTAGGCTATATTGTTGCATAGTTAAAACAAAGGCCTGTTTTTTATTCCAAGCTACTACCCCATTCGGCTGTAAAAAGAAATTTCCCAATCCTTTATGCTCATTTAAGGGCTGAACTACCTTAGCTCGTTCAATATACAACCCTACTGGAGAAAATCCTAAATGAAACATCCCCGCATTCATTGCAAAGCTAAGCTGCTCACACTGCTTTAATTGTTCATTAATATTGTTAAAGCTTTTATAGTATTGCTGATTATTAGGATTCTTTAAAAACAAGCGTAATGCTTTAAAATCGCTGATCGAGATCACATCGTATTGGTCACCTTCCACCGTTTTAATCTGCTGATGCGCTATAGCATATGCAGTCTGAAACAAAAGCCCATACAAAGCGAAGCATCCGAAGACCCATTTCATTTAACATCACCTGACATGACATTTTCCCTTCATATTAAGTTCTTAAATTATATACAAGAAATATGAATAGATTGGATATGCATCAAATTCCTTCATTCGACGTAATCAATACACTCCAAATTGCTGATATTGGTTATAATGTTTAGCAGCTTTTCAATAAAAGCCATTTACACTTTATTGGATCAGCGTAAGCATGCAACAACCGAATAAACGCTACCCTTTAGGGGCTCACCTCATCGTAAAGCATCTCGGCTATAGCCATCATGGTATATATGCAGGGAGAGGTCGAGTTATCCATTATTCCGGCTTAGCTCATTTCATCAAAAAACGCCCGATTGAAATCACGTCAATAGATGCTTTCTCGCATGGCAAAAAAATACACGTCCGTTCTTATGACAAACCTCGTTATAAAGGAAAGATTGTGGTTCGCCGAATGCGTTCACGTATGCATGAAAACCACTATCATTTGATTATTAATAACTGTGAACATCTATGTAGTTGGGCAATTACGGGCATTGAAAGTAGCACTCAAGTTGAACGTATGATGCATCGTTTAACAACTATTGGCTATGTAAGCTCAATCATGAGCTATATGAATGGTATGATGCTCACCGTTGCAACTACATGTTTTGCTCTGGTTCTTTATATTAAAAAGAAACTGCGCGATCAGGCAAAAAGAAAAGTCCCTACTTACCAGTTCTTAAGAGAAAAATCTCAGAAAAGAAATATCGATCCTTCAACGCCTTTAGTATTTATAGACCCAGATAAAAAAGAGCCAGTCTAAATAAAAAAGCCCTCATATTTGAGGGCTTTTTAGAAAACTTATAGCTTATTTTTTAGCTGCATTAGCAGCAGTTGCTTCAGTGGTAATGTTTACAGTGATCTTATCGCCAACATTAGGTACATAACTTCCTAAACCAAAGTCAGAACGCTTGAATGAAGTTGTCGCATTAAAACCAATTGCTGGAACTTTAGCCATTGGATGCTCGCCTTGCTTGTTTAAAACAGCGTCAAGTACAACTGGCTTAGTTACGCCTTTAACAGTTAAGTCACCAGTAATTTTAAAGTGCTTTTTGTCTTTGGTTTCAACTTTAGTACTTTTAAACGTAATATTTGGATATTTAGCAGCATTAAACCAAGCTTCTTCTTGGAACTCTTTATCTAAAGCAGGTACGTTTGTATTTACACTGCTTAAAGGAATAGTCACATTTACAGATGAGTTTGCTGGTTTAGCATTATCAACTTTAATTACACCTTGGATATCCGAGAAGTTAGCGCTTGGAGTAGAGAAACCAAAGTGATTCCATGAGAAAACAGTAGCTGTATGTGTTGGGTCAATTTTGTAGTCTACTGGTGCAGCTAAAGTAACTGAACTAGCCAATGCTACTGCCAAACCGAAGCTTAATGTTTTAAGATGCATTTTTCGTATCCTTTATTGATATAGTCGTTAGTGTATACATCAAGTAATTTAATTCACTATTCTTTATAAAACGATATGTTTCATCCATGCAACAATAAAAGCGTTACAGTTGTTATTCAAAAACAATATTATAAAGTTTAGATATTCTTCTATTCGAAGCTTCAGATTTATTAATTTTTATTACGATTTTATTGATGAATAACAAGGTAAAACATGGTTAATACAGCCCAAGCACAAAGTACTTCCACTCCATATCGAGTAACTCTCACCGATCCTTCAGGTCATCAATGGTTTGCAGATGAACCAACTGATAAAGGTGGACAAGATACAGCTCCGAACCCGGTTCAGATTTTATTATCCGCTTTAGGAGCTTGTACTACCATTACTTTAGAAATGTATGCGAATCTTAAAGGAATTAAGCTAGATCATGTTCAAGTGGATTTAGCATTAAACCCAAATGGCGAACCTGAGAAAGGCCAAAATAATATTGAACGGGAAATCACACTCAAAGGCGAGTTTACTGAAGACCAGCATAAGCGATTACTAAAAGTTGCAGAGAATTGCCCCATTCATAAGTTATTAACCTCTCAGATTAATATCCAAACAGAACTCACTATTTAACTTCTCAAATAAAAAAAGCGCTCTATCTAGAGCGCTTTTTTACACTACTTTAATATTTAAGCAGTTAATTCTTTTACGGCTGCAACAACAGCTTCAGTCGTAATACCAAAGAATTGGAACAAATCTTTTGCTGGTGCTGACTCACCATAAGTTGTCATACCAATTACTTTGCCATCAAGACCAACGAACTTCCACCAATAGTCAACATGAGCCGCTTCAACAGCAACACGCGCACGGATATGAGCTGGCAATACTGCTTCACGGTATGCGGCATCTTGCTTCATAAATTCTTCTGCACATGGCATAGAAACTACACGCACACCCTCAAGTTGTGCGTAAGCTTCCATTGCTAAAGAAATTTCTGAACCAGTTGCAATAACAATCGCTTTTAATTCGCCTTTTTCTTGAGCAAGTACATAACCGCCTTTTGCAGCGTTTTGAATTTGCTCTTCAGAACGTGTTTGGAATGGTAAGTTTTGACGAGAGAAAATAAGTGCTGTAGGGCCATCTTTGCGTTCTAAAGCAGATTTCCAAGCAATTGCAGTTTCTACAGTATCCGCAGGGCGCCATGTATTTAAGTTAGGTGTACCACGTAATGAAGCAATTTGTTCAATCGGTTGGTGAGTTGGACCATCTTCACCCAGACCGATTGAGTCATGTGTATAAACATGAATTACACGTTGTTTCATTAATGCAGACATACGTACTGCATTACGTGCATATTCCATAAACATTAAGAATGTTGCAACGTAAGGAACGAAACCACCATGCAATGCAACGCCATTAGCGATCGCAGTCATACCAAATTCACGTACGCCATAGTAGACATAGTTACCAGCTGGGTTTTCTTGAACACCTTGGCAACCTTTCCAAAGTGTTAAGTTAGAACCTGCTAAATCAGCAGAACCACCTAACAATTCAGGTAATAAAGGACCAAATGCTTGTAAGGTATTTTGGCTTGCTTTACGAGTTGCAATTGTCTCGCCTTTCGCATTTGTTTCACGAATAAAAGCATCTGCTTGCGCTGCAAATTCTGCTGGTAAGTCACCACTGATACGACGAAGTAACTCAGCCGCTTCAGTTGGATATTTTGCTTGATATTGTGCAAATACCGTATTCCAAGCTGCTTCAGATTCACTACCTTTTGCTTTTGCATCCCATGCAGCATAGACATCAGCAGGAATAACAAATGCTTCTTCGTTCCAGCCTAATGCTTCACGAGTTAAAGTAATTTCATCTTTACCTAATGGCGCACCATGACAGTCTTCTTTACCCTGCTTATTCGGTGAACCTAAACCAATAATCGTTTTACACATAATGATTGTTGGTTTCTGAGTTTCAGCTTTTGCTTCGATTGTCGCTTGACGAATCGCATCAGCATCATGACCATCTACACGAAGAACTTGCCAACCGTAGGCTTTGAAACGCTCTTCTGTATCGTCGCTGAACCAGCCTTCTACTTCACCATCAATTGAAATGCCATTATCATCATAATAAGCAATCAATTTACCAAGTTGTAATGTGCCAGCTAAAGAACATACTTCGTGAGAAATACCTTCCATTAAACAGCCATCACCTAAGAAACAGTAAGTGAAATGGTCAACAACTTTTAAATCATCTTTATTAAATTGAGCAGCCAATGTTTTTTCTGCTAAAGCAAAACCAACAGCATTAGCAATACCTTGACCTAAAGGACCAGTTGTCGTCTCTACACCCGGTGCATAGCCATATTCAGGATGACCAGGAGTTCTAGAATGCAATTGACGGAACTGTTTTAAATCTTCAATTGAAAGATCATAACCTGTTAAATGAAGCAAGGCGTATTGCAACATTGAGCCATGGCCATTTGATAAAACGAAACGGTCACGATTTGCCCATTGTGGATTTGTTGGGTTGTGATTTAAAAACTCACGCCAGACGACGTCAGCAATATCTGCCATCCCCATTGGAGCACCTGGATGCCCTGAGTTTGCTTGTTGCACAGCATCCATTGCCAATACACGAATTGCATTTGCAATACGACGTTCGTTTAAAGGGGTCGTCATAGATCAGAATCCAATTTTAATAGATTGATGAAAAGAAGAAGATGAATAACCATTCAATGCCGCTATATTGTCTTAAAAAAAAGGCTTAGGGTAAACCCCAACACGGTATATTTCTTTATTTTTAACCATTTCTTGGTTACACAAAAAACATTTGAATCTTTAAGTTATACAAAACAGTGTTCATTTTTCTGCACAACGACTGAATGTAAAAGCATTTATCTGGTTAGCTTTTGATATATAGATAAAATATTTACCCAATCTTCTATGCGTTAATCATGTTTCTTTACTTTAAAATTCAAATTCTGATATTTAAGATTTTTATTAAGTTATATGTTTAAAAAACACACTAGCAACAAGTTGTTAAAATATAAATACTTTAAATTAAAGCTTTCTATATCAATTTTGCTAATACACTTATCAATTAAAACACACTATAAATGAAATAAATTCATGCTTTTTAGTCAGTATGAACTGGTCCTCAAGCTCAAGTCGATGTAACATATTATGTCTTTTGAAATAACCAAGATAGGACTTTCATGCGCGAGTACGCTGTTTTTACCTCGGAATCTGTAAGCGAAGGTCATCCCGATAAAATGGCCGACCAAATTAGCGACGCTATTTTGGATGCAATCTTAAAAGAAGACCCATACGCACGTGTTGCTTGTGAAACACTGGTAAAAACAGGCGCTGTTGTACTTGCTGGTGAAGTAACAACGACTGCTAATATTGATGTTGAAGCTGTTGTTCGTAATACTGTTAACGGTATTGGTTATCACCACTCTGATCTTGGCTTTGATGGATCAACGTGTGCTGTAATCAATATGATTGGTAAACAATCTCCTGAAATTGCTCAAGGTGTAGACCGTCAAAAACCAGAAGATCAAGGTGCTGGTGACCAAGGCCTAATGTTCGGTTATGCAAGCCGTGAAACAGACGTGCTTATGCCTGCGCCGATTTCTTATGCTCACCGCTTAATGGAGCGTCAAGCTGAACTTCGTCGTTCAGGTGCCCTTCCATGGTTACGCCCAGATGCAAAAAGCCAAGTTACTTTTGCCTATGAAAATGGCAAGCCTGTACGTCTAGATGCTGTTGTTTTATCTACTCAGCACGATCCTGAAATTTCTCAAAGCCAGCTTAAAGAAGCAGTTATTGAAGAAATTATCAAACCGATCATCCCTGCTGAAATGTTCCATGCAGCTACTAAGTTCCACATTAACCCAACAGGTATGTTCGTTATTGGCGGCCCTGTAGGTGACTGTGGTTTAACGGGTCGTAAAATTATTGTTGATACATACGGCGGTATGGCTCGTCACGGCGGTGGTGCTTTCTCTGGTAAAGATCCATCTAAAGTTGACCGTTCTGCTGCTTATGCTGGTCGTTATGTTGCAAAAAATATCGTAGCTGCTGGTCTTGCTGACAAATGTGAAATTCAAGTGAGTTACGCAATTGGTGTAGCAGAACCTACTTCGATTTCAATTAATACCTTTGGTACAGCAAAAGTTTCTGATGAGTTGATTATTCAACTTGTACGTGATCATTTCGATTTAAGACCGTTTGGTATTACTCGTATGTTGGATCTTCTTCAACCAATGTACAAACAAACCGCGGCTTATGGTCATTTTGGTCGCGAAGGTTCAGATTCTGCATTTACTTGGGAAAAAACTGATAAAGTTGATGCCCTTAAAGATGCTGCTGGCCTCTAAAATAAAATCATAAAAAAGCCCGCCATTGAGCGGGCTTTTTTATTTATAGTTCAAATTTTATGGTATGTAGGGTTTAATCTTCTAGCAATCATCCTTGACGCTATATCATTTGTAGCTGTAATCAAAATCTATTGTCTTGTCGTTTTATCATCCTGATTTAATACATCCAGTAAAGTTGACTGCGTTGGAGTATCTTGATGATTCTGGATATAAATATGGACAACTTTAAATACAACGACAACAGCTAGACAAGCCATCACACAAAACATCCATAAGCCATACGGGCTTCGAATATGTTGTGAACCACAATATGGACATGATTTATCAGTCGATGCCACAACTTTGTCGCAACACGCACAATGGTATTGATATAGCATAGGTAACCCTCCTTCCCTCATTTCAACCGTTGTTGTTTTAATAGGTTTGCTACATTTTTTAATTTATACATCCTTTATATTTATCCTATGTGAAATGAATAGATAATTCAATCTGGATGAACAATTGAGTCAATTAAAAAATATTAATTAAAAACATATATATAAGTTAAATATTATTTTTATAGGACTATTTTTCTTATTTTGATATTTTGCCAAATTTGTTAAAATAAGCGAATAATCTCACATTTTAGGCAAATGCATGTCACATACAAAGCTCATTAATAAAGGTGGCTTTCGCGAACGAGCCAACCGAAGCCGAGGTTATCAACAATCTGAAAATAAGCAAACAGCCTTAGCTTCAAACAAATACCAACCTCAAACAAAACCACAAGAAAGCCCAACTGAAGTGGCTCAAACAGATTCTGTTGTGACTGAACATCTAACTAAATAATTTATATCTTCTTAAAATAAAAAAGGCCTAAACTTTAGAGGTTTAGGCCTTTAGATAAGGTATTTATTAATCCCTATTTTTATGTTCAATTTTCTTATGATCTGGAGTGACTTCTCGCGCTTCTCCGTCAATAATGCTTGAATCACGGTATTGACCTTGACTGCCCCCACCTTGTTGATTCTGCATATCTTGCATTTGGCGCATTAGATCAGCAAATGGATTTTGCCCACCCATATTACCGCCCATACCACCCATCATTTTATCCATCATAGCTTGTTGGCGTTTTGCAAGAGTTCTCATGGCTATATTACGGAAAGCAGTTTGAACACCAGGGATCAAAATTAAAACCGCTAACACATCAGAAACAAGGCCTGGCAACATTAATAAGAAACCTGCAAAAGCATAAGCAAGTTTTTTAGTTACTGTTGGGTCATTACCGAGTTGGCCAGTCATCTGCATTTGCTGTAATTGAGGCATAATACCAGCAGTACTTCTGCGAATAAGCCCCAAACCAATAAAGAAAGCAAGAATGAACCAAAAGAACACATACCATCCACTGATGAACTGTGCTACGCCAATCCATACGGCAATTTCAACAATCGCGCCCAGAACTACAATAAGAAGTAAATTCATGTAAAACTTTATCTATCTCAAAAAGAAAATTCATTGCAGTTTATTTGCCCCAACCCTATCGAAACAGCCAGAGTCTGCAATACTAGAGTACATTTGATTTTAACTCGATAAAAACAAACATGCTTTATTATTAATGAGTGCTGTATCAAGTTTATCAAGTGCGACTTCAATTAGATTTTAATTTTTTTACTCTAGTTAAACGAAAAGTCCTTCAAGAAAGCAGTTTTTTAGTCTAGTTGAAAACTTAGGTTCTTAGAAAAATTGGATATATTCCTTTATTTATATAGTTGTTTTATAAAATTTAAAAAAGTAGTGCATAGATATAGAATTTCCTAAATAACTTACATTTTCTCTATCTAAAAGTACCTCTATTCAAGTTAAATTAAAGAATAATTCTTTTAAACCCACATAAACTCATGACTAAAAAAGCTCTTTTCTTTGCCATTAGTACGATGTTTTTGTCGGCATGTTCTTTTAATACCGTACAACAACATCAAATACAGTCAATTTCTACCAATAAAAACTCAGAGAAAATTAAATCATTGTTTGATCAAGCACAAACTGAAGGTGTTTTAGTTATAAAACGTGGGCAAACAGAGGAAATCTATGGCAATGATCTTAAAAGATCATCAACCGAATATGTTCCCGCCTCTACCTTTAAAATGTTAAATGCATTGATTGGACTTGAGCATCATAAAGCAACACCAACTGAAGTGTTTAAATGGGATGGGCAAAAGCGTTTGTTTCCTGATTGGGAAAAGGACATGACTCTAGGCGATGCGATGAAAGCTTCTGCTATTCCAGTTTATCAGGAACTAGCTCGACGAATTGGCCTTGATCTTATGTCTAAAGAGGTAAAACGCATTGGTTTCGGTAATGCTGATATTGGTTCAAAAGTAGATGATTTTTGGCTTGTTGGTCCACTTAAAATTACACCTCAACAAGAAGCCCAGTTTGCTTATGAACTAGCCCATAAAACTCTTCCTTTTAGCAAGAATGTGCAAGAAGAAGTTCAATCTATGCTGTTCATAGAAGAAAAAAATGGACGGAAAATTTATGCCAAAAGTGGTTGGGGATGGGATGTTGAGCCTCAAGTGGGCTGGTTAACAGGCTGGGTCGTTCAACCTCAAGGAGAAATTGTAGCGTTCTCACTCAATTTAGAAATGAAAAAAGGCATACCTAGTTCTATTCGAAAAGAAATTGCTTATAAGGGATTAGAGCAGCTAGGTATTTTATAATTTGAACTTTATAGCCCAGCTTATATTCATCCTTATAAACTGGGTTATTTTAAAACTTGAAATTTGAAAACCTTATTATTTATCCGTCAACTGGGGTATGTGGTGTATTTAAATTTAACTGATAGAAAGCAGCATCTAACCATTGACCAAACTTAAAACCGACTTGCTTAAAAGTACCTGCATGAATAAAGCCCATTTTTTCATGTAAACCGATACTTGCTTGGTTGGTTGCATCAATACAGCCTATCAATACATGTAAGTCTGCCTCTTGAGCACGCTTAATCAATTCTTGCATTAAAATTTTGCTTAATCCGCCGCCACGATGTTCATGATGAATATAAATACTATGTTCGACCGTATATTTATAGGCAGGAAAAGCTCTAAAAGTTCCCCAACTTGCAAAACCTAATAACTTGTTTGTCTCATCTACAATACCAATGACAGGAAAACCATTTTCTCTTTTAACTGCAAACCAGTTTTTCATCGACTCTTCAGAGCGCGGCAAATAGTCATACAAAGCAGTAGAATTGATAATTGCTTCATTCAAAATATCTAATATAGCCTTTGCATGTGTAGCTTCATGACAATCGATTAAACGTAAATTTGGATTAAGATTTTTAATCATGAAGATTCCTTAAGAATAGAGACGAGCTCATTACATACAACTAAAATATATCGAGCAGCTTTAGAAGAAGGATTGCTATATATGATCGGTTGATCTAATTGCATCGCCAAACAATCCCCCTCTTGTAAAGCATAAAAGTTTTCACCCAATTGAATATCAATTTGCCCCTCTATTACCCAAATTTGCTGTAATACAACTTTAGAATTCGTACTTGTTTCATAAGTAACTCGAGATTGAGCTGGAAATTCAATTTCAACGATCTGAAATGGAGATTTCCAATTTGGAGGCGAAACTTGACGGCGAATATATCCCGTTTCTGGATCTTTCCATTCTGCTTGTTGAGTACGCCGTACCATAGGTTGAGGCGATTGAGTATTCTGGGGCGAATCAAATAGCTGAGTCAAAGGCACCCCTAAACCATTTGCTAGCTTTTCAAGAACAACAGCTGTAGGGCTCGCTTCTCCTCTTTCAATGAGTGAAATTGCAGAACGGCTTACCTGACATCGACTAGCAAGAATATCTAGGGTATATCCACGCGCTAGACGTATTTCACGCACTTTCTGCGCAATGCGGATATTAATATCTTCCATCTACCGATAAACTTTAATTCCAAAATTATAGATAAGTATTCCACTAAAATAGAATTACATCAAATGATTTTAAAGATATAAATTGGTTCGATAAAAACCGAAAAATAACCATTCATCGCAGCATTCTTTAAATTACGCATGCAGAACCTTTTTGGCTATGTAACAATACTCTCTAAACTATTTATATAAGTATTCACATGGCATTGATTATTGGTATTGATCCGGGTTCACGCTTAACAGGTTATGGAATCATTGAAAAAGATGGTAGTAAACTACGTTTTGTTGATGCCGGTACAATCCGAACAGAAACTCAAGAAATGCCAGAACGCTTAAAACGTATTTTTGCTGGCGTTGAGCGAATTGTGAAATTCCATGGTCCAACTGAAGCTGCAGTTGAGCAAGTCTTTATGGCTCAAAACCCAGACTCTGCCTTAAAACTGGGACAAGCTCGTGGTGCTGCCATAGCCGCATTAGTTAATTTAGATTTACAAGTTGCAGAATATACTGCCCGTCAAATTAAACAGTCTGTGGTTGGTTATGGCGCTGCCGATAAAGAACAAGTACAAATGATGGTCATGCGTTTACTTAATTTGACCATTAAACCTCAATCCGACGCAGCTGATGCCCTTGCTGCTGCCATTTGCCATGCTCATGCATCGGGAAGTATGAGAAAACTGTCTGTTTTAAATGCTTTAGGTGGTATGGCACGTGGGCGAAGTCGTTCTAGCAGTCGCAGACGTTAAAAATTTATTGATTTACGACTTGAATAATTGCCTGATTCATCTCAAAAGCCTGCAAGCCACGCATACCATTTTTAGCTAAAAGGTCTCCTGCTTGTGCATGAAGGGTAACAATCTCATGTAACGCAATATCTTGGTGGAATTGGGCTTTCAAGCTTGCAAGCATTCCTGCTAACACATCTCCCATTCCACCTGTTCCCATACCAGCATTACCTTGCGTACAGATATACAAATTATCTTCTAAAATTAAGCTACCCGCTCCTTTAAGTACCCACTGGCCTGCATATTTTTGTTGTAAGGCATAAATTGCAGCAATTCGGTCATTTTCAATTTGCGCTGTAGAGCAACCAACTAAAGTAGCAGCTTCTCCAGGATGAGGTGTGGCATAAATATGTGTATTTAACTTTTCAGGCTGTTTAGCCAGAAACCATAAAGCATCTGCATCTAAAACAACTTCTAGGCGTATACTCTGATTTAACAAATTAAACCATTGTTGGTAAATCTGCTTTGCCCAATCGTCACGGCCTAATCCCATTCCAAAGCAGACTGCATCGACCTGAGATAGAATCTCTTTAATATTGTTTTCATCTAAAGCATTAATATCACGAAGCATAATATTAGGTGCCCGCGACAAAATGGCCTGATGGTGGTTGCGATGACAAACCACTGTCACTTTGCCTGCACCCGCATGAAAGGCAGCTTCAGCAGCCATAATAACTGCACCGCCCATTTGCTCATGTCCACCCACCACTAAAACATGCCCATAACTTCCCTTATGGCCAAATGCCATACGCTGAGGAAGTTTAATGTTTGTGGGTGACAAATAAGCTAAGGGTTTCAACTCGTGGTCTATAGGAATTAAATTAATTAAATGAATTTCCCCCGCATATTCTTTTCCTTGTCCTGTAAACAATCCTGCTTTAAGACCTAAAACAGTAAAGGTATGATCAGCTCTCACTGCACAAGGTAAGACTTGCCCTGTATTTGCTTGTAATCCGCTAGGTATATCAACTGAAATTTTTAGACCAGATTGTTCATTAAATTGTTGAATAGCCTGTTGCCAATTAGTATTTAATTCACGATTTAGGCCTATGCCAAATAAAGCATCAATATGACAATCAAATGTTCTTTTAATATCAAAATCTGGATGAATTTGGGCTTTCATTTCTCTAGCAAATTGCGCTGCACAATGTAAATCGGTTGACTCACCCAATTGAGCTGCAAAGATTTCAACATGAAATCCAGCTTGTTTCAGATAAGTTGCTATAAAGTAACCATCACCTGCGTTATTGCCTTGTCCGCACCAAATAGCAATATTCTTAATAGCCCGATCTTTAAAAAGCTCAATAAGTTGCTGTGCAATTGACCAAGCCGCTTGCTGCATTAAACCTAATGAGGAGTTTTGCGCAGCAAACCAGCGCCGCTCCCATGCTCGAATATCATCGCTATGGTAAACTACCGCCTGCATATTATTATCCTCTTGCATTTTGGTTTATGACATCTTCCGACACATCACGCATTGCAGTGCAACAAATTGATCCACATGAATTAAAAGCATGGATCAAAGCTCAAGCATTAGACTTGGGTTTTGCTGATTGTGTCATCGCAAAACCAGATGCTCAAGAGCAAATGCCACGTTTTTTAGAGTATCTTGAACGTGGTTATCATGCAGATATGACTTATTTAGAAGAAAATCTAGAAAAACGAGCTGATCCAACACTATTAGTGCCTGGCACAAAAAGTATTATTTGTGTCCGCATGAATTATCTTGTGGAATCGCCAAAACCACGATATGTACCTTTAGAGCCTAATTCTGCCATTATCGCCCGCTATGCACGTGGCCGTGATTACCATAAAGTCATGCGTGGTAGATTGAAAACCCTAGCAACACGAATTCGTGAAAAAGTTGGTGACTTTGAATCTCGTCCTTTTGCAGATTCGGCACCTATTTTTGAAAAATCATTAGCTGAAAGTGCTGGAATGGGTTGGACAGGTAAACATACTTTGCTCATTCATAAAAAGTCAGGTTCTTTTTTCGTATTAGGTGAGCTATTTACATCACTCGAGCTACCTTTCGACGAGCCTGCAACAGCACATTGTGGTTCTTGTAGCGCTTGTATTGATATTTGCCCGACGCAAGCAATTGTCGAGCCTTATATGTTAGATGCAAGACGTTGTATTGCCTATTTAACTATCGAATATAAAGGAATTATTGCTGAAGAATTACGTGCAGGTATTGGAAACCGAATATTTGGTTGTGATGACTGCCAGTTAATTTGTCCTTGGAATAGCTTTGCCAAAACAGCATCTATTTCTGATTTTAATCCTAGACATGGGTTAGATAATATTAGTCTGCTTGATATCTGGCAGTGGGATGAAGCCACTTTTTTAGCCAATACGGAAGGTAGCCCTATCCGCCGGACAGGTTATCAATCATTTAAACGTAATATTGCAATCGGATTAGGAAATGCTCCTTATTCAAAAGAAATTGTAGATCAACTACAAAATGGCAAAAATTTACATGACGAAATCGTCAATGTGCATATTGATTGGGCAATTGAACAGCAACTTAATCAACTTCAGCTATCAAATTAAAAAAATGATGTTTTTTGCCCTATAGCTTTAATACGAATTCTGTATGATTATGTATAGTGAATTAATGCCATCATCATGGATATGACAATGACTCTACGTAATGATTGGAATCGTGAAGAAATCCAAGCTTTATATGAACAACCTTTTTTGGATTTAGTTTTCAAGGCTCAACAAGTACATCGTGAGCACTTCACTGCCAATTCAATTCAGGTCAGTACCCTTTTATCTATTAAAACGGGTAAATGTCCTGAAGATTGCAAATACTGCTCACAATCGGCACATTACGAATCAAAACTAGAAGCAGAAAAACGTATTGCTGTTGAAAAAGTGATTAGTGAAGCGAAAGCTGCAAAAGATTCAGGTTCTTCGCGTTTTTGTATGGGTGCTGCTTGGCGTAACCCACATGAGCGCGATATGCCTTATGTTTTAGAAATGGTACGTGAAGTTAAAGCATTAGGTATGGAAACCTGTATGACTTTAGGGATGCTTAACCAATCTCAAGCAGAACGCCTAAAAGTTGCTGGTTTAGATTACTATAACCATAATTTAGATACATCTCGTGAGTATTATTCTCACATCATTAGTACTCGTACTTTTGATGACCGTTTAAATACCCTTGATTATGTTCGTCAAGCTGGTATGAAAGTTTGTAGTGGCGGTATTGTGGGTTTAGGCGAAAGTCGTGAAGACCGAATTGGTTTATTACATGAACTAGCTACCCTACCAATTCACCCTGAATCTGTGCCAATCAATATGCTTGTTCCTATTGAAGGAACACCTTTAGCTGACGTTGAAAAGCTTGATGTAATTGAGTGGATTCGTACTATTGCTGTGGCGCGTATTATCATGCCGCATAGTTATATCCGTCTCTCTGCAGGCCGCGAATCATTAAGTGATTCAGACCAAGCATTAGCATTTATGGCTGGTGCAAACTCATTATTCTCTGGTGATAAACTACTAACCACACCAAATGCCGGTGAAGGTAAAGACCAAGCTTTATTTAATAAACTAGGTTTAACGGCTGAAAAACCAAAGCCAACAGTTGCTGATTTATCAGTAGATGCAATGAGTGCTTAACTCAAATTAGAAAATTTAAAAGCCCTGATTATTCAGGGCTTTTTTCATTTATATAGAAGTTACTAATATTCCGTAAGTAGCATTTAGAAAGGTTCCGACTCGAATAATATCCTTTCCTGCCGCATGCGTTACTGTGAATTCTTGGCTCAACACATCAAAATTAAAAGAATCAAAAACATCTTGATGGTGTAAAAGCCAAGTCACTGTATCTGCTACATTTTCATCCGCAATATAAGTTAAGGCCTTGAAGTCTTTACTCATAAATAACTCTTAAAAATAAATTTTATGAATTTTATATGAGTTCACTCTACCTTAAAAGAAAATCTAAGCTGCTTTAGGATTTACTAACGAATGACCTGATAACAGACTTGCCAAGGCTTGAGGTGTAAATTCTAAAGAAAGCACATGATTTTTGAGATTGACTGAATGCTTACTAATTAATGGAAGTAAGCCATCTTCTGTTTCAAAGACATATTCATCTGCAATATTTAAGATGCCTTCAAGGTTTGTCGTACTTGAAGCAAGATCATGGCTAAAGATGTCATAAATCGTTTGCAAGTTAAACGTTGTTTGCTGCTCCGTCGGATGCTTGATGAGATAATCCTTTAAAAATAAAACTAATTTATGAGCAAAGAAAAAGTAATTAGGTTTATAGCTATACTTCATAGTATTCATGGAACTGAACTCCAGATTATCTTTTATTGAATTACAACTAAAACAGTAGGAATTGAACCTTAAAAAATTCTTAAAAAATTAAATATATTTATAAGATACACACAAAACAATTTTATCATTTAAAAACAATTGCTTAGTAAAAAATATTAGATATATATTATCTAAATATTTTAAAATTTCATTAATTCAATAGAATACAATTACTTAGATATTACTAATTTTTAAATTCTATTTTAAATAAAAACTAATTAATTATTTTACCAAATGATAAAAAATAATTTTTTTTAATTTTTATTAATAAAAACAATTGATCAAAATATATATAAATATAATGTTTTTCTTGTTTTTTGATTGAAAAGTGATATATTTCCTTCGCCTTACTTAATCAGAATAAACTTACTGAAAAGTAATGGATTTTATTTTAAAAAGCTATTCTGGGGATTTTATGAAAAAATTTATTTTTGTGGCGGCAGTTTCTTTCTTAAATATAGCAAATGCACAAGCAGCAGATGGCACAATTACTATTAATGGTCTTGTCACGGATAATACTTGTACTATTGATACTGGAGATAAAAATTTAACAATCAATTTGCCTACTGTTTCATCTCAAACCTTAAAAAATGCTGGTGATGTAGCTGGTCGTACACCTTTTCAAATTAATTTAACGAACTGTACCGCTGCAGGTAAAGTCGCAACTTATTTTGAACCAGGCGCAACCGTTGACTTTAATACGGGTCGTTTATTAAACCAAGCAACTTCTGGTGCAGCAACAAATGTAAATATTCAATTACTTGGCAGTAATAACGCTGTAATTCCTGTACTTGCTACAAGCACAAATGAAACTCAAACGAATTCACAATGGGTAAATGTTTCAGCAGGCGGTAGTGCTGATCTTAACTATTATGCTGAATATTATGCTACAGGTGCTTCTACTGCTGGTACGGTAACATCGCAAGTAAAATACACGATCATTTATCAATAAACTTAAAATTGAAGCTTCTATTCATGAATAGAAGCTATCTCCTTCCTATTATTTGTTATTGAGAATATGACTGATGCTTTTTCGTGGTCGTAAATTTTTTTGGGGATTAGTTTGTCTGCAAGTAGCGCTCACTACTACAGGTCATGCTGAGATTGTTTTACATGGTACTCGTGTCATTTATCCTTCAAATGCCCGTGAGATCACATTACAACTGAGTAACAACGGCACGGCCCCGTCTCTTGTTCAAGCATGGATCGATGATGGAAATGCAAAGTCAACACCAGATGAAACAAATGTACCTTTCATTATTACTCCACCAATTTCAAGAGTAGAAGCAACTAAGGGGCAAACTTTAAGAATTACAGCGTTGCCTACTACATCTCAACTAAGCCAACAACAAGAATCTATTTTTTGGCTTAATGTTTTAGATATTCCTCCTAAACCTGAAGGGAGAACTCAACAAGGTCAAACCACAACAACCTCTAACAATTTTTTGCAACTCGCTGTTCGTTCGCGAATTAAATTTTTTTACCGCCCTATAGATCTAAAAGAAAATATTGATCAACTAAGTGACAAAGTCGAGTGGAAAATAAATGATCAATATCTAATGATAAAAAATCCGACACCTTTTTTTCTTACTATTACCTCCATTTTTCAAGGAAGTAAAAGCCATAAAACAGACTTATTGCAACAAGGCTTAATGATTGCCCCTTATTCAGAGGATAAAATTAAACTAAAAAATAAAAACTTAGCAGATATGAGCTTTGTGTATATCAATGATTACGGTGGACGAGTTGAGCACCCAATAAAATTCTAACCTCATTGTATTTCTTAAGAAAATTTAAAACCTATCATGAGTAGGCTCTAGAACTATGTCTAAATGGTTTATACCTTATATATGTTTAAAAAGCCCCTTTACTTGGTATGTCGTCTCAAGTATTACGCTATTCATGCCTATGGCTATATATGCTGAAAATACTACTGATGTTCCACATTTTACAAAGGCTGAATTTGATAGCAATTTCTTAGTAGGTAATGCACAAAAAATTGATATAGCTCGCTTCAAATACGGAAACCCGATCTTGCCTGGTGAATATAGCTTAGATGTTTATATTAATGGTCAATGGCTGGGTAAACGGCGTATGCGATTTACTGCCTCAGCTCCTAACGCAAATGCTGAAACATGTTTTACAGAAGCCACGTTACTTGAATATGGCGTAAAAGCTAATGTTCTAAGTCAACATGACTCTACTTCGTCTCTTTCATGTAAAGCTCTCGCTTCATGGATAGATAGTGCTTTTTATGTATTTGATAGTTCCCGTTTAAGAATTGATATTTCGCTCCCGCAAGTCGTCTTAGAAAAAAATGCGCAAGGTTACATCGATCCGCATTTGTGGGATCGCGGTATTAATGCAGCTTTTTTAAGCTATAACGCCACAGCATATCGAATAGTCAATGAACAACATGAAAATAGTTATGCTTTTATGGGAACCAATCTTGGAGCAAATTTAGCAAGTTGGCAGTTTCGCCATAATGGACAATGGAAATGGCAAAGCCAATCTAATTCTCAATCTAATAATTCTTCTTATACCTCGACAAATACATATATACAAAAAGCGTTTCCCGATATTCACGGTGTTGTGACTTTAGGAGATTATTTTACTAATAGCGATTTTATTGACTCTCTACCCTATCGTGGAATGAATATTTCAAGTGATGACAGAATGCTTCCAAATAGTAGGCTCGGTTATGCTCCAAGAGTTCGAGGTTATACCAAAACCAATGCAAAAGTCGAAGTTAGACAACAAGGTAATTTAATTTACCAAACCACAGTCCCACCAGGAAACTTTGAAATTAATGATCTCTATCCCACAGGATTTGGAGGTGAGTTACAAGTTTCGGTACTTGAATCTAATGGAGAAGTTCAAAGATATTCTATTCCATATACTTCTGTCATTGAAATGCTACGTCCTCAAATGAGCCGATATTCATTCACCTTAGGACAATTTCGAGACCCAAACATTAATTTAACCCCATGGCTAATACAGGGTAAATATCAACGTGGAATCAATAATTACCTTACAACTTATAGCGCAATTCAAGGAACGCAGCAGTATTTCTCTGTATTGTTAGGTACAGCTTTTTCAACGCCTATTGGCGCTATTTCTTTTGATGCAACACATTCAAATGCCAATTTTTCTTATCAACCTAAAATGACAGGGCAAAGTTATCGTCTAAGTTACAATAAGTTATTTTCTCCAACGCATACTAACTTAACACTAGCAACTTATCGTTATTCAACACAAAACTATCTCAAACTACGTGATGCAATTTTGATTCGGGACTTACAAGAGCAAAACATTGATAGTTTTTCGGTAGGTAAGCAAAAAAGTGAATTTCAGATTAATTTAAATCAAGCTCTTCCAAACCAAAGGGGAAATTTCTATTTAGTAGGTTCGTGGACAAACTATTGGAACCAGCCTACTACTAATAAGCAATTCCAATTAGGTTATAGCAACCAATTTAAAGATTTAACTTATAGTTTCTCTGCAATTAATAGTGAAACTATTGAAGCTGGTGGGCGAGCTAACCAAGATACTCAATACCTCATTTCTCTATCCTTTCCCTTAGATTTTAAGAAAAGCTCTTTAAATTTTAATAGTCTTCTAAGTGAAGATAGCCAAATTTTGAGTTTTAGCGGTTATACAGGAAACCGTTTGAATTACGGCGCATCAATTTCCAGTCAAAACCATGGTCAAACGAATCTCAATATCAATGGCAACTATAAGACAAACTACACAACATTAGGTGCTTCATTCAGTTACGCTGACTCATATCAACAAGAAATGCTTAACTTGAGTGGCAATATCGTTACCCACTCCGGAGGAATTCTGTTTGGTCCAGATCAAGCTCAAACAATGGTTTTAGTTTATGCCCCAGATGCAACAGGAGCACAAGTCGGTAATACACCAGGCCTCAGCATAAACAAAAAGGGATATGCGGTTATCCCCTATGTTACGCCTTACCATATGAATGACATTAGCCTTGATCCGCAAAACATGTCCACACAGGTTGAGCTAGCTGAAAGTAGCTTACGTATTGCTCCCTATGCAGGCTCAATCACTAAAGTTCAATTCACAACAAAAAAAGGTTACGCACTTTTTATCAGCCCAACCACTTTAGATGGCTCACATTTACCTTTTGCCGCACAGGTATATAACCAAAATAACGAAGTGATAGGTATTGTTGCGCAAGGCAGCCGTATTTATTTACGAACCCCCTTAACCCATGACCTTTTATATGTGAAATGGGGAGAAAGGAGTACTGAAAAATGCGAACTTGAATACGATATCACGGATCAAATAAAGCATAACAATCAATCAATTATTATGACAAAGGCAGTCTGTAAATGAATAAGATTTTAAAAAAAATTGGATTTTTGGCAGTGAGTCTATTTGCTTATAGCCATACAAATGCAAATTGTAATTTAAGTAAGGGATTTACCACCGTCGATATTCCGATGAACATTGGTAAAATCGTCGTAAAACCGACTGACCCTATAGGGACTATCTTACAAAGGAATACTTTTACAATTTCTCCCAATAATTCTACTGCAACATGTAGTCGTGCTAGTGATCAAATTATTGCAGCTCTCCCCTTAAATTATCCAATTAGCCCAATAGGTAATAATGTATATGCAACCAATATTCCCGGTATTGGTATTCGTCTTTATCGTGAAGCAGCAGATGCTTCAGATTTTTCTGGGTATTATCCATATAGACGTACTTTAACCCCAAATACTGCATATACCCTTTCACCGGGATATTTTGTTATGGAAGTTATTAAAACATCCATGACCACAGGTTCAGGAGCATTAGTAGCAGGACGTTACAGCACCTATTATGTATCAGGTCAACAAAACCGACCATTTTTAACTACTACAGTATTAAGTAATGCTCCTATTCTGATCGCGTCTTCATCATGTGAAATTCAAAATGGTGTAGATATACCTATTCAACTCCCGACTGTTACAAAGTCAGGTTTTAAAGCGATTGGTTCAACACAAGGCGAGCAGAGCTTTAATCTATCGATTTTATGTAACGGCGGCGAAAACAACTCGGGTATAGCAACAAGTAACACCATCAGCTTAAGTTTTGACTATAATTCTGATCCCAAAAATAATCAGGTCATTAATAATAGTGCAGCAAACTCAACCAAAGCCAATGGTGTGGGTGTAGAACTATTATGGAATATGAATGGTGCCACTACCCCAATTCAAAAAACAATAAAACAAAATATAGGCACAGTCAGCTCTAATCAGACTATAGAGTACGATATCCCCTTAACTGCTCGTTACTATCAAACAGCGGCTAATGTAAGCGCGGGTGAGGTTACGGCAACAGCAACTGTAACTATTCAATATGATTAATTTATCTCTAAAAATTTATTAAAAATAATTAAGCTTAGCTCAGCTAAATAATCTTAAAATTTAACGGTTCAAAAATTTTGTAGTTATATTAAAAAGTCACATAAAAAAATGCTCATAAGCAAAAATAGCAAATGAGCATTAGTGATAACCACTTAACCTGAAATACAAATTGTGGGAAATAGATCACAATTTGCATAACTATAATTCCAAAATTTAGCTTAAAAATCAAGTCTTTTTTTTAACAAAAATTTAAATAAGCACAGTAAACTATTGTTTTATATTAATTAAAAAATTAAATTTATTTTTTACATTCCTATTTTATAGTGTTTCTAAAGAATTATCATTCTATTAATTAATAAAAACTTAATTTTAAGAAATAATGAAAGAAATTGATTTATATGGCCTAAAAATAATTTATTTATTTTTCAAAAGCTTAATAAAAAACGAATTTTATAAAATTATAAAGAATTACATAATCTATAATAAAAAAAACATAAATAAATTTAGAAATCCCCTTCAATTACAAACAATATTCTTAGGCTTTTATCAGAACGTAACATGCTCATTTTTTGGAAAATATTATGTATTGTTTTACTAAGTCTAGGAGCTACAAGTATAGGTTACGCGATCAGTAAAATTGATCTTTTTCTTTTCCTCATAGGGCTACTTTTACTAATATCTTTTATTTTAGCTTTAAAACAGGCACGTGAAGATGCAGGCTTTTTTTCTGATCAATGAAATTTATAGGTAAGAATATCGTATTAACAATAAATTCATGATTGAATGCATTGTACAACTTTCTGGATATTTATAAAAAACATGTCAAAAAATTCTTCCGATGCCGGAATTTTTTTATGGATGACTTATCAAACTATGCAGCAAATGGGATTAGATGCAGCATCTATTTTTGCAAGTGTAAATTTACCCAATCAACCGCCCGATAAAAATATTCGTAGAGACAATTCTACTCAACAGCGATTTTGGACAGCGGCAGAAGAAATAAGTGAAGATCCTGATATTGGTTTGCATGTAGGTAGTCAAATGCCTGCTTTCAGAGGTTTAGTTATTGAATATTTATTTTTAAGTAGTTCTACTTTCGGTGAAGGTTTACAACGTGCTTTAAGATATCAGGACCTGTTAACCGATGTATTTAATCTTTCTTTAATTGTTGAAAAAGATATCGCGTTATTAGTAGGTTTTGAACACCCTGTAAGACATTATCTTGAATGTGGTATCGGTATTTTTCTTAATTTTTTTAAATATATTACAAATAACGAGTTTAGACCTAGCCAAATTACATTACCTTATCAACAAGGTGCTTCAGCTAATAATTATCAAGAAGCTTGGAAATGCCCGGTAATTTTAAACCAAAAACAAGGTGCTATAATTTTTCCTAGTACATTATTGAATAAAGCATCACCAGCGGCTGAACCTGAATTATTAAAAATTCATGAAACAATTGCTGAACAGCAACTATCAAACTTAGAAAAGCATCAACTTGTTTATGCGATTGAGCGCTTGCTCAGCAATGGTTTACTTGAATCTGGTCAATTCGATCAAAAATTTATTGCTGAACAATTAAATCGTAACCCACGTACCCTTCGAGCTGATTTACAAGCAATTAATACTAATTACGAGAAAATTTTAAACCAGCATCGAGAGAAGCTTGCAAGACGTTTACTTGCAAACACCAAAGAAACCCTTGATCAAATTGTTTATTTAACTGGCTTTTCTGAACCCTCTGCATTTACACGAGCTTTTAAACGTTGGACTGGTGAAACTCCAAGCGCATATCGCCAACGCAAACAAAAGCAATAAAATTGATTTTATAGGCAGTTCTTGGACTGCCTATAAAGTCAAAACGATAAAACTTTCTTATTTTACAATGCATTTAAATTATGATTCATGAGAAGTAATTAGTATGCTCGGGTTTCCTGTCGGTATTTTTGTTGCAAATGGCCTTGAATGGTACTTCCATAAAGTTTGGTTACACGAATATCCAACTAAGTATCGTAATAGCCCTTTTTTTACTCATATTGCTCATCATAAACGTGCTCGCTTAAATAATTTTCATGATGAAGGTTATGCAGAATCAATGTTCAAAAATGCAGAAATTTATAATGAAAAAACAGCATTAATTAGTTTAGCTGGTGCTGCAACAGTATTCTTACCAGTAGCGCCCTTTTTTACAGCTGGGCTTTATTATGGCTTATGGAATTATTGGCGTGTACATTCAAAAGCCCATTTAGACCCTGAATATGCTAAGAAACGTATCCCTTGGCACTATGATCATCATATGACAAGCAATCAAAATGCTAATTGGTGCGTTACCAAACCATGGTTTGACTATATTATGGGAACTAGGGTCAAAACCGAGGTATCTCAAACCGAAAGTAACCCCTTAGGTATCAAATTACCTAAGTTGCTAGAAAAACCAATTAATTTTGCTGCTCGACGCATACTTGCCACATCGTATGCCAAAATTGATTTAAACTCCGAACAGGACCAATCTAATTTACGTAGAGGAATAGAAATCAGTCTGGCTTAAAATTTATCTCAATATAAAAGCTGCGGACTCCAGTAGCTTTTATACAAATGGATCGCAATTAACAGATTAGATATACAAATGGATCGCAATTAACAGATTAGATATACAAATGGATCGCAATTAACAGATTAGACCTTAAAAGCTTCAAAACAAGATATAAGAAAATCCATTACTACACGTATTGCAGGGCTATGTCGCAAATCTTCGTGTGTGACTAACCATATTTCAGCACTCATCGGATAATCATCTTGTAATCTGATCAAATTACTCAGAGCTCCTAAAAAATCAGGTAAGACCGCTAAACCAATTTCTCCACATGCAGCTCTCCACTGTAACTCGGGATTATTGGTAACCATTATAGGTTCTTTATGACTTAACCTTTCTTTTAATTTTTGCTGTTTTTGACCATGCACTCCCCCCACTTCTACACTAATCCATTCATAATTTTCAGGATCTGTTGAAGCTAAATAATTTGGACCTGCATATATTCCAAAAGGTATTTCACCTACTTTGCGAGCAACTAAATTTTCATCTTTGGGACGTCCAAATCGTACCGCAATATCAGCCTCACTATGCTGTAAAGAAACATAATGAACATCACCGAGCACCCGTAATTTTAATTGCGGATAATGGCGATAAAATTTACCCAAATGGGGCATGATGAGATGTGCAGCAGTTAAGGGAGGCATACTAATAGAAACACTTCCCATTACTTCTTGCTGACCTGCTTGTGTTAAACGTTCAATAGAAAAAGTTTCTTCCATCATACGAGCAACTACTTGTGCAAGACGTTCTCCGTCAGGAGTTAAAATGTATGTCCGTGGCCTACGATCAACTAATTTAAGTTTTAAATTTTGTTCTAGCTGGGCAATTCTTCTAGATACAGTTGCGTGATCTACTCCCAATTTTCTGGCAGCAGCAGAAAGTGACTTTTCTTCTGTAAAAACTGAAAAGTAATGCAAATTTTCCCAATCAATCATTGTGCAAATTTTCACATTAGAAGTGTATTAATATGGAATTGTACACCTTTATAGATTTGTCGAGAATAAAACCTTTCATAATGGGAGCCTGTCCATGAACAGAACGGTGGCTTATGCCTATGCTGGTGTTGTCTTAACGATGTTTTTTTGGGGATCAGCATTTAATGCAATGTCTTATATTATTCAACATATGCCCCCGTTATCTGCTGCGTCTGAACGTTTTTTTATTGCAAGTCTAGGCTTACTCTTAATCTTTTCAATAACAGGCCAGCTTAGATGGGCAGCCTTAAGACAGAATCTAGTAATCTATTTGATTATTGGTATTATCGGAATTGCGGGTTTCAACATCGGCTGTTTTTATGGACTTCAAACCACATCAGCTGTTAACGGTGCTTTGATTATGGCAACCACGCCATTAATGACTCTATTAATGACAATCCTTTTAGATGGAGAAAAACTTACCACTAATAAGTTCTTAGGCGTTTTATTTGGCTTAAGTGGTGTGTTACTGGTGATTAGTCAGGGACATATAACGACTTTGCTGCACCTCAAAATAGACATTGGAGATCTATTTATATTATTAGGCGCATTTGGATTTTGTCTTGCAAATGTACTGTCTCGCCGTTATGTAAAAAATGCGACTCCGCTAGAAACAACAACTTTTTCTATGCTGTTCGGGGCAATAACACTTGGTTTGTTGAGCGTGATATTTGAAGATCCTCTTACAGCAATTGCATCTGCCCCTATAAATGCGCACTTAGCCATGGGATATGTTGTTATCTGCTCTACCATGATTGCTTATCTATTCTGGTTTAATGGTATACAAAAGTTAGGTGCTGGTCGTGCTTCTGTCTTTTTTAACTTTGTGCCAGTGTTCAGTATGATAATTGCTCTACTTACTGGACAAGCCCTCAATATCTGGCAGTTAGTAGGAACAGTTTTAGTGATGCTTGGTGTAATGAGTAGCGGAGGATTTTTTAAAATTAAAAGCACTGCACTTATAGCAAAACCTTGTACAAAATAAGAAATGTGCTGCTACATTAAAAATTTATCCTTAATATGTAGCAGCATTTTCAAATATAAAAATTATTCCTCAATAATTTCTTTAAATTCTTATATTTTCAATTTTTTTTTACATTTGTGATAGTTTATACAAAAGCTCATCTTAATTATTCCGTTGTAACAAATACTGTATGTTTCTTTAAAACTTAATAAAAGATTGCCATATATAGTTTTAAAACAACCAAAGGAGATATTAAAATGAAGCTGGATTTTACAACAATTGAAAAGCAAGCCAAATTGCTACAAGAAGAGCAAGAAAAGATCGAGCAACGAGATCATGAATTTCAAGTTGCCTTAGATAAACATAGAGAATCCCTTAAGAATTTATTTAAAGATCTTTTCTCTGACAGAGAAATTAAGACTGAAAATGGAGGCCACTTCTGTGTAACCTTCGGAGATTTCAAAATTTCCTTATTGATTGAAACTGCTAAATTTGAAAATGGCGTTCCTGTAAAATTAAACTCCGTAAATCCTGTTATTATTAAATGCAAGAAAGATAAGCCGATTGCAAAAGCACAGTTTACAGATGCAACCCAATATCTAGATAACCATTTAGACACTCCAAATTATCAGTATTATTTTAAGCAAGAAGATAAGACCCAACTGGTACAATTTTCTGAACTTCCCACTTATTTCCAACTTGTTTTAGACGCAAACGCATAAAATAGAGCCCTCTGCAGAGGGCTTTTTCATATATTATTTTTTTATCATTTAACTTTTAAAAAATAAAATCAGTCAAATACTTTTTCTACTTATCTATGAATTATTTAACTCAATTTTAACGTCCAATACTTCAAAAATATTTGATTCTTCTTAAAATTACTTGTATATACATGTTTATATTTGCTTATACAAATATGAATAAATAAGAATAGGATGGCTCTTAAAGGATAAGGAGAGTGAAATGGACTCATCGGCTGGGAAACCTAATAGTAGTTTTATAGAAAACCGAAGTATTGATTTTATTCCTGAAAATGAAAGACATGGCGGAGTATTTGCTCAATTCACCCTATGGTTTGGTGCTAACTTACAAATCACAGCCATTGTGACAGGCGCGCTAGCCGTTGTGTTAGGCGGAGATGTTTTTTGGTCTATTATCGGCTTATTAGTAGGACAATGTTTTGGTGCTGCCGTCATGGCACTGCATGCTGCCCAAGGTCCTAAACTTGGTCTCCCTCAAATGATTTCAAGCCGTGTGCAATTTGGGGTTTATGGCGCTTGTATTCCAATCATACTCGTTTGCCTTATGTATATTGGTTTTACCGCAACTGGAGAGGTATTAGCGGGTAAAGCAATTGCACATTTGGCACATGTCAGCAATACAACTGGTATCTTAATTTATGCAAGTTTAATCATTTTATTCGCAACGATTGGATACCGTTTAATCCATTTGGTAGGCAAAGTAGCCAGTATTATTGGTTTGATTGCTTTTGTGATTATTTTGACTCAGATCTTCGCACTTTCTGATTTTTCTGAACTCTTAGCAGTACGTCATTTCAGCTGGTCTTCATTCTTGTTAGCAGTTTCCCTTTCTGCTTCTTGGCAAATCTCTTTTGGTCCCTATGTTGCAGATTATTCTCGATATCTTCCAACTAAAACATCTTCATCTCGTGTTTTTTGGGCTGTCGGCTTAGGTTCTTTAATTGGCTCACAAATTTCTATGAGCTTAGGCGTTTTAATCGCTCAGGTTGCAAACGGCAATTTTGTCGGAAATGAAGTTCAATATGTTGTGGGTATGAACCCAATTGCCCTTGTCGTAACCTTTCTATATTTTAGTATCGCTTTTGGGAAAGTTACTCTAACGACCTTAAATGCCTATGGCAGTTTTATGTGTATTGCTACGATTTGGAATAGTTTCAAATCGACAAATCAAATCTCAAAAATAACAAGATTACTCATTGTTCTTGCTATGGTTGTAGTCTCAACCTTTATTGCAATTATAGGTGAACATACTTTTTTAAGCGCCTTTAAAGCATTTATTTTGTTTTTGCTTACCTTTTTTATTCCGTGGAGTGCTATTAATCTTGTTGATTACTACTTTATCTCTAAAGAAGAATGTGATGTAGATGCACTCTATGATCCAAATGGCAAGTATGGCCGTTGGAATCGGATTGGAATTACCTGCTACTTTCTAGGTATTTTGATTCAACTACCATTTATTGATAGTAAATTCTATACGGGTCAAATTGCGGCAATGTTAGGAGGAATCGATTTATCATGGCTTGTAGGACTTATCTCTACTGCATTGATTTACTACATTTTCGCCAAGAAAGCTCAACTCAAGTTTTCAAAACAATTAGTGATTGATCAAATCAAATAATGAAACTAGATAAGCTATCAAAGTCGATCACCTTGATAGCTTATAAAATAATTTTACGGTTATTCTGATAGTGCTTTAGCCTGTGCCGAGATAGGCAATCCAAATAACTTATCAAAACTCCAATTAAATATAAAAGTATAGATAGGAATAATGATAATAAAGGCCACATCTAACCAAAAAGCAGCAACCAGAGAAATATCCATCCACCACGAAATAAGAGGAATCAAAAACAAGACTAAGGTAAGTTGGAACCCAATAGCATGCTCCACTCTACGCTTAACTGTACGGACGTTACTGGTTTGTCTGGCTTCCCATTTCTCATATAAAATATTGTAGATAAAATTCCAAGTTACGGCGATGGTCGTAATCATGACAGAGAGTGGTCCTGTATGTTCAACACTATCACCTGCCAAAATCGCTAACCCTACTGATGAAATAATCATTCCGATTACTTCGTAAGAAGATACATATACAATTCGACGCTTTATACCTTGCATAATCACTAAACTCTGCTTAATTCCTTATATTTTAATTTCAGTCAAAATCATATATAAAGTTAATAGCTTTCAGTTCAACTGATATCAAAATGAATTTTAACAGTGAAAATATTGAACTTTTCATAACTGTACTCGATACGGGTTCTTTCTCTGCGGCTGCTCGTAAACTAAATCGAGTCCCATCAGCAGTAAGTATGGCCGTTGCTAATTTAGAAGCAGAATTGGGTTATATATTATTTGAAAGGACACCTCGAAAGGTCATTCCTACCGCTACAGCATTAGCCTTGGAACCTCAAGCACGAATTATTTCTGAACAACTTAGGCTATTTAGCAATCATGCACATGAACTTTCCTTAGGACTTGAAAGTAAATTGCGTATTGGCGTTGTTTCCGATGTAAATACAAAATTATTATTCCATTCAATAAAGAAACTAGCCGATAAATTCCCTTTACTGAACATAGAAGTGATTACTGCTCCCCAAGACGACATTGTTAATTTACTTTATACGGAGCAAATCAGTCTTTGCTTAGCGGGTTCAGACCTCAATATAAAAATGCGCGAGAATCTACAATTGGTAATGACTGAAACAGTAGCGGCTACGATTTCTTCTAACCACGCTCTTCTACAAGATAGAACAAAACGGTTTTCTATAGAGGAATTAATCAATATTAGACAAATTGTTGTGGCGAGTAGTGAACATGAAATGAAAGATCCCCGTTCAATTATTGGTGCAATGTACTGGAAAACTAATAGTCTACAAACAGCAATTAATATGGTTGAAGCTGGACTTGGTTGGGGAAATTTTCCGTTATCACTAGTACAAGATAAAATTGATCAAGGTCACTTAGTCCTTTTAGATTTTAAAAATACGAAAAATCATCTCCCCTTATCTATTTATTTAATTTGGCTCCAAGACCGCCCTTTACCTAAAGCAGCTAGAGAGTTAATTCAAATTATTCAAGAAAATTTATAAAACTTTATAGGTTAGTTCTGAAAGTCTAAGGATTTTTTATAATTTTGATTCTTGTTACATCTAGTTTATTTAAAGCTTAAGCTTATTACTCTGTACCATATCTCTAAATAATACTAAAAACAAAAAGCCTACTTAGAAAGTAGGCCTCTTGTTGTATTCCAGGATTAAGCAATAATATTTTGTTCTGTAAAAAATACACTTATACTTTATTAAAACCAAGTGTTTTAGTCAAGAATAAAGTTTATAAGATACAAACATTTGTATTGTTGTGAAGACAATCACAATTTAGGTTTCATATAGAAAATACTTTAAAGACGGAAAGGTATTTTAATGATAAAAATTTCTATTACCGTCCTTTAGAGCTTTTTTAGAAAAATACAACGAACACCTTAGGAAAAAGTATTATATTTTAATTAAATTTATTTGCATCAAAAAAATTGAATCTGTTTTTCGTTACTTTTATATTTCATTATTAAAGTTGCTAACTTTATATGTTAATGTTTACTTTTTTAAGTTGAGTTTAAATTTCAAGCTAATCTAAAAATTAATAATACTATTTTCTTCAGTAATTTGGCCTAATAGTCTATATTTTTTACTACACATAGGCTAGAATATTATTAAGAGAATTATTGTAACTATTATTTTCGAAATATATAATTAAAAAGGTAATCTACCATATATCTAAAGCTTAATTAAAATATATAATATTTTTAATCACCATTTATATTTATCTTAAATAAGTTTTTTCTAATTCTATAATTTCACAACACAAACAGCATATCTACAATTCATGCTTATATTTTAAACAAAATTTATTTTATATAAATTAATGTCTCAAACTACAAATACAATTAAGTCATCGTCACAATAGATTGTTGGAATAAATTCTAATTGATCGATAAATAACTTCTCCCACTTTACTCTTGAAGTACACATAAGCTAGAATCACTATCGCTTGAAATATTAACCAATAAGACACAATATTTTTGGGTTTAGTTTGCGTCTACTTCAGAAAATGACTTGTGTTTAATTAAAAAATTGATTAGTATTGCACGCACTGAAAAGCATTGAGATTAAAAGCTTTTCTGACTTATAGGGCCTATAGCTCAGTTGGTTAGAGCAGCGGACTCATAATCCGTTGGTCCACAGTTCAAGTCTGTGTGGGCCCACCATATAAAACAACCACTTAGGTGTATTTACCCTAAGTGGTTTTTTAATACCTACTCCCATGTAAGCAATATGTAAGCATCTTTTTAATTTCTTAATTTCTTTCGAGAAGTGCAATTTTCAGACAAAAAAGTTAACTTATCTCACCCCACTTTATCTACTTCTAATCGACAACAAAACATCAAAGAATTTAAATTTTTTAGCCAGACAAAAATTAGTAAAATAGATTTAAATGGAATAATAATAAAGGTTAAAAAAATATGTGCGCAAACTATGAACCAATATCAAAAGACCGAGTACATCTACTAGATTTACTCGAACCGACATTTGAATATAAAAATGATATTTATCCCGGATATGACTGCCCTCTTATTTTTAGTAACAATGGAAATATAGAATGGAGATCTGTTAAGTTCGGCTTAATCCCAAAATGGAAGCATGACCTTAAATATTCTCGCTATACATATAATGCTAGAACTGAAACAGTTTCTACACGACATAGTTTTAGACATGCATGGGCTAAAAGCCAATTTGCGTTAATACCTGTAGATAAGATTTATGAACCAAAATATGTCGATGGGAAAGCAGAACGTTGGGGAATTTATCGTGAGGATGGCATGCCATTCACTGTGGCTGCCATTTATGAATCTACAATAATTGACGGACAACAAATTAGATCTATGTCGATGCTGACTATTAATGCAGACAAACATCCCTTTATGAACCAGTTTCATAAACCAGAAGATGAGAAACGATCGATTATTGTAATCCCTGAAGAATATCGAGAAGATTGGCTGAACTGTAAAAAAGAAGATGCTGATCAATTTTTCTTTGAAATGCCGAGCGGCGAATTTACTGCAGACTACTTCCCAAAACCCAAAAAAAGTGCAAATTAGCACCGTTGATTTTCCGACCAAATGCATCGTACAACGCGACAAGTTACGACTAGTTATTATTTATCCACAACTTTTTAAATTTGAATTTTAAGCAAGCTCTAGCATATCATCTTGATTATGTAACAAAATCAAGGAGTAACTATGAGCACTATCGAACCTTTTATTATTGAAATAAAGCCACATCTCAATCTTGGCAATGCTTTGACTGATGTCGCCTCAATAAAATTAGTTACTCCATCAACGCATTTATCAATACCATTAGCTATTGAAAAGGTATCTGCCGGCTTTCCCTCACCTGCTCAAGATTACATTGATCGATCACTCGATATGAATGAGCACTTAATTAAGAATGAGACCGCAACATTTATTGTCAGAGTGGCCTCTTTATCAATGCTAAATGCAGGCATTGATATTGATGACGAACTAATTGTCGACCGTAGCCTTGATGCTAAACACAACGATATTGTTGTTGCTCTTATAGATAATGATTTCACTGTTAAACGTTTAATAATAGATGGAGATGAGTACTGGCTTAAGGCTGAAAATCCAGATTATGAAGATATACATCTCAAGGATGGGCAAGAATTATTAATTTGGGGTGTTGTTACTTATATTTTAAAAAATACAAGAAAAAAATCATGAGACATGAGAATAAAGTCTTCTTTCTCATTGATGTAAATAACATGTATGTGTCATGTGAGAGAGTCTTTAATCCAAGTTTGAATGGTAAAAGTACCATCGTGCTCTCAAATAACGATGGCTGTGCTGTTGCACGCTCAAATGAAGCTAAAGCACTTGGAATCCGGATGGGTGTGCCTCTTTTTCAAATAAAAGACATTGTTCAGCAGCATAATGTAATCGTACTTTCAAGCAACTATGCTCTTTATGCGGAGATGTCACGGCGCTTTCACAAAATATTAGGCTCATACGTTACTGAAGATGAAATTGAACCGTATTCAATAGATGAATGCTTCGTTGATTTCTCTGCTTATGAAAAAAATTTTGATTTAGAAAAAGTTGCTCACGATATGCGGGCAAAGATATGGAAATGGATTGGTTTGCCCGTGTGCGTAGGGATTGGTCGCAGCAAGACGGAAGCAAAGATATCAAATCATATAGCTAAGAAAAATCAAGGTTTTAAAGGTGTTTGCGACCTCGTCAATATGGATCCTTGCAATAAAGAATATTATTTTGACCAGATCGATGTAAGTGAAGTGTGGGGTGTCGGTCGTAAGCATGCAAAGAAATTACACACAATGGGGGTTAAAACAGTATTAGACCTAGCTTGTACGGAAGCACGCGAAATGCAACGACAGTTTTCTATTGTAATGTCTAGAACGATTAATGAATTGCAGGGCATCTCATGCATTGAAATTGAAGATACCCCACCCTCAAAAAAACAAATAATAAAGTCTTGTTCATTTGGCACAAAAGTTACTGAACTCTCTGATTTGAAAGAAGCAATAGCCATGCACGCACAAGAAGCTTGCAAACGGCTGCGTGATGAGGAGTCCCTTTGCGGTTGTCTACTTGTATTTGTTCAATCAAGTCCCTTTGATGAAAGTGCGCCGTTCTATAATAAGTCAATAACTGGCTCATTTTCACAGCCAACAGATTGTGCATTAGATTTCGTAAAAGCAGCAGTTAAGATGGTCGCAGATATATTTAAGGAAGGTATTAAGTATAAAAAATGCGGCGTCATACTAACAGGTTTAGAGCCCAAGTCTGGACATACATATGATCTTTTAACCGACTTTGAGATTATAGATAAGAAAGAACAATTGATGAAAACACTAGATAACGTACATACAAAATTTGGAAAGAAAAAACTCGGTATAAGTACGTGTTATGTGCCAGGTCGCAACTGGTCTATGTCACGGGATAAATTAAGCAGAAATCCTTTTTTGTGGGACGAACTGTTGACTATTAATAACTAGGGTGTGTTGACACTTTTCGCTTAAAAAAATAGCGAAGTAGTAAAATCAAATCACCAAACCCAATTTTACTATTCGCTATGCCTCGTACCATGCTGACAGATCAACACTGGCAAAAGTTGAAAGTTATTCTGCGTAATTTATCCATTCACCACAACTCAAATTTACGCAATTTTATTGAAGCTATTCTCTATAGAATTAGAACAGGCTGTTCGTGGCGAGATATTCCTTCTTGTTTTGGTCATTCAAACTCTATTTTCAAACGTTTTAATCGTTGGTCAAGCAGCGGTAAGTTACTTAGATTATTCAAATTAATAGCCTCATGCCCCGATATGGAGTGGATTTTTATTGATAGCTCTCATGTACGTGCTCATCAACATTCTGCCGGCATAGCGAATCAATCTATTTCTAAAAGTGTAGGAGGAAACTCCTCAAAAATACATTTGATTGTTGATGCACATGGCAATCCTATTGATTTCATGATTACCGATGGAACCACACATGATGTTAAAGTTGCGCCTGATTTAATATCAACATTAGATTTAAAAGAGACAAAAGTGGTATGCGCAGATAAAGGCTATGATTTAGAACCACTGCGTGAACAGATCAGGAAAACAGGGACTAAAGCGAATATACCAAAGAAAACGAATAGCCAATCGAACAATGACCATATGGACTGGTATTTATATAAAATCAGGCATTTAGTTGAAAATATGTTTTGTAGATTAAAGCAATTTAGAGGAATAGCTACTCGATATGACAAGCTCAAAAGAAATTATCAAAGTTCTGTTGCTTTAGCCTGTATATTTTTATGGCTACCTTTATAGGGTTAATTATGAACAGTAAGTATTAACAGACCCTAGTTTTTGATGAAGAAAATTGAAAAATAAAAACAGGTGATTTGATCTGTCTTGTTTAAAGAATAAAAAGCGCCTAGAAGGCACTTTTTATTCTTTAAGTAAATTTACGGCGTTAGAATGACTTTACGACAGTCTTCTTCCTTTTTATCAAAAATACGGTAACCTTCCGCAGCATCTTCCAGTTTCATGCGATGGGTAATAATCACATCCGGAGACAGATCTCCATTTTCGATATGTTCGAGTAACTGCGGCAAGTATTTATGCACATGGGTTTGTCCCATTTTAAAAGTTAAACCTTTGTCAAAGGCATCACCAAACAGGAAGCCATGAATTGGACCTGCATAAACCCCAGGTACACTCACCACACCGCCGCGTCGGACTGCTGCAATACATTGTCTTAGTGCTGAACCACTCGAACCTTCTAATTTCAGGTTGGTCATTACTGTTTCCAGAACACTCCCTTTGGCTTCGAAACCAACGGCATCAATAACTGCATCAACACCACGATAACCTGCTGTATTTTGAATAATAAATTCAGCTGCATCGACTTCATCAAAGTTGACCGGAATGACCCCATAGGTTTGATGAGCAAATCGCAAGCGATAAGGGTGATGGTCGACCATGAAGATCTGTTCGGCACCGAGCATCCGTGCACAAGCTGCAGATAACAGACCGACTGGACCAGCACCATAAATTGCCACTGTAGAACCACGGGTGACTTGAGCATTGGTTACTGCCTGCCAGGCTGTTGGCAGAATATCGGTCAGGAATAATACTTTTTCATCAGGCAAGGAGCCAGGAACCTTAAACGGTCCGACATTGCCTTTGGGAATCCGCACATATTCAGCCTGACCACCCGGAACACCACCATACAGGTGGCTAAAGCCAAACAAGGCCGCTCCTGGTGGAATCTGTTTTTTATTGAGAATTGCACCACGACCCGTATTGGTATTTTCACAGGCAGCCATCAGTTCATGTTCACAGAAAAAACAGTGACCGCATGCAATGACAAAGGGAATGATCACCCGGTCACCTTTTTTGACTTCTGTCACTGCAGGGCCGACTTCTTCTACAACTCCCATAAATTCATGGCCGAAAATATCACCGTCTTCAGTGGCGGGGATTTTACCCCGGTATAGATGTAGGTCTGAGCCACAGATGGCAGTGGCTGTCACCCTTAAAATAACGTCATCTGGTTCCTGAATCACTGGATCTGGAACAGATTCAACTCGTACATCCCGAGCACCATGATAGGTAAGAGCACGCATGCGGATTTCCTCTCTAGTTCAACATAAATAGTCTCAAATAAGGCTGCTGATTATTAAAAAGCCTTTTTATTAGAGCCTTATAACCTGACCTAGAGCTGTAAATTAATGTATGAAATAAGGAAGCCGAGTGTTTAAAAAATAAACTTATATAGTACTTGCGTAATTCACTACAAAATATGTCAAAAATCGAGTAAATGATTAGGGTCTGTTGAGAGGTTCCTTATTTTGTACCTTATATTTACGTAACGGATGAAGATTTAGAATAGTTTTATCTTCCTACCAAAATACCAATCACTGGAATACATTAATAAACTAATTAAAAAGAAGATTTTTTAAATTTAACTTATGATGAACTCGTCGAGATTATTAGTAAGGCTCGGATGACTGGGCCTCAGATGATTCCAATCCTAGGAACTGTTGTTTAAAAGGATTAAAAATTAAATGCAATACGAAAAGGTGCACCAGATAACGAGCTCTGCTCTTAAGTTTTTTGAAGACCATCTAAAATCTCCAATGATATGGCAAGTTTTTCCCAGAAACTTTTGTGAGGAAGCAAGTAGCTTACTATTAATAATTCTTCAACAAGAAGGCATAAATGATTTTAAACTCATGAAAGGGACAAATATTGAAAATGAACATCATTTTTGGTTAGAAAATGATGAGTATGTTATTGATCTTACAGCCCATCAATTTGATGAAATCATTTCACCCTTCTTGCTCATAGAGAAAAGTAAATACCCTTTAAGTAAAGTATTTTCACTGGATATAAGTGAAATTATTGATTTTCAAAACTGGGGTGGACTAGATCCATTTAAGCCTAAAATTCAAAGTATTTTTTATGTGGATTATTACAAATAAAGCCCTCCTCAGAGAGCTTTCACACAAATACCTACACTCACATTGCTATTGATCGTATGAGCTGTGCATCCTGATAATAGAATGCACAGCACTGTGATTGTCAAAGCTATCTTTGAACGTCTGCAATGAAAGACTTTCATATAACAACCCGATTAGCGATCCAGCCATAGAAAAACTGCTCTTGGCTTTTATTACGCTCACAGATTTCAATGTAACGCTGGCCTTGCATAATGTTGAGCACTCGCACTAGAACCTTCTCACCTTCTTTCCCACGTTTGGCTAGATAGGTTTTTAAAGCTCCTAAAGTGTTAGAACCATAAACACCATCAACCTTCAAATCGGCGTACCCAGCTTTACCTTGGTTGTTAAGCAAGTTCAAAGCACGCTGTAAAAGTGGTTTTGCAAAGTTGATACCACAGTTCACACCAGTATCTAAAAGTTCTTCAGCTACAGCAGAGCTAAGAGTATTCACCTGATCAAAACGTGGTTCTATCCAGTACTGTTTCCGATAAATTACTTTGGCCACATCAAGAGGTAAATCTTTCATATTGCCTCTATAGCCGTTTTCACGAGCTACAGATTGAGTAATACCGTATTTGGTTGCACCACCCCGATCTGCGGGATTATTTACATACCCGCCTTCGCGTTTAATTAACTCATCAAGATATTGTTCAATATTCATTTCGGTTTCCTTCAGATGTAAAAAAACCGCCCGAAGGCGGCATTAACTGTTTGAAATATCGTTTTTGGCTTTCTTAAACTCTTTAATCACTTCAACAATCGTTTTCCCTTCTTGCTTGTCGATGAAATTAAAGGTCCATCGCACAATGGCCCAACCGGGCAAACCACAAATGAAGAAAAAACCACCTATAGCAATCATTCCCCAGATATCAGTGACCCACTCATGCAAGCCCCATTTCACGATAATGAATGAACCGCCACATAAACTGGAAACAACGGTGCAAATCAAACCCACGGCCCATTCTTGAGGAGACCTTGGCATTCGTGTCATTAAAACGACGGCAGCAACTAATGAAATTGCTAAGGTGACAGCAATTGCCGCACCATAAAACTTTAAAAATGCAGTAATACTGCTTGTTGAAAGTGGCTCCATAGCCATTACTCCAGAAATAAAAAAAACACCCGATTGGGTGCTCTCATTGAAATTTTTAAATTAGAAATTTACTGCTTCAATTTCTTCATATGTCAAAGCAGTTTCAATTTTCTGTCGTGCAATACGCCCTCTCTCATGAATGTTATTAATGTGCACTGCAAGCGCGGTTTTTAAGTCAATCAATTGATCAGGACTAAGATTAACAACTGAATTGTCTTTTAAAGTCCACTCAACTGGTACACCGAGCAAAGCTGCAGTAGCGATTCTTAGTTGAGAATTAGAGTCTGAATCATAAAGCTTATTTTCAAACTCAAATCCGCCAAACTCATACTGATCCCGAATCTGCTTGATTTGCTCCCATTTATGCCTTTTTGCATCTTCTAAAGTTCGATTATCGACCCACTTCTTAGTTTCATAATCGAAGATATGATATGGCGAGGGCTGAGTGGGAATATTTATCCACTTTCCTTCTTGAAAAAACATATTTGGACAAGGAGGATCATCTAAAGCGATACATCCCTCAGGAGTATTCAGCTTGATCATCTCTTCATTACCAAAAATATGTCCAATAACTTCACCATTCTTTGAAACTAATACCGTCACTTTTTAAGCTCCAATGTTGATAAAGATGACATGGTGACTATTGTAGGAGTTTCGGCAAAGCCACCTTGAGCTTCAAATGAACCATAATAAATATTGGAATATTTAGTGATATAGGCCAACTGAAGCACTATTGTTTTTGTACCAGTGGAAGCAGGTAGGATATAAACGGGTGTCGCAGTAACTCCAATAAACCGGATTGTACTGCTCCCATCATAAAATGTTGGGTATATTTCCTGAGTGTACGCAACAGTACCATTTACTAATACCCGACAAGCTAGCGTCACACATTTCAAAATGTCGTAGGAGGATGGATATTGTGTGATCCTGACCTTACAGTCAAACACAAACGATCCATCAATCCTTAGTTTACCTCCTTGCGTTTGCACATTAAGAGTAACTAAATCTTGTGTATAACCAACTGAACCTGCCATTGAATTAGAAACAGCGAAATAAAATTTACGCTCTGTTTGATTAATTACCCCGGAAGGGACAGTAACGGCTTCATCTTGGATTTTTAAAGTGTCTATTGCTCCGTTTTTAATGTGAGCATTATCAACTTCAATATCACCTAAATCAGCGCTAATGGTGCTTAGATTTTCTGCCCAGATTCTATTTGCATTAATATAGCCAAAGCTACCAGAATCTACATATAAACCTCTTGGAATTACTGTTCCATTCGGTAGAGTTAGTGGCGTATTTAATAGCGACATTATAGGCTTAGGAGTTACACCATCGACTCCAACTGGCGCGCCGAACTGGATAGTATCGTAATTGAAAATGAATGTTGACGTGGTACCATCATTCATTGAACCATGACCTGCTAAATGCCCATTCACATCCATTTTTAAATATTGCTGAGCTTTAACACCATCAACGCTTTCAGTTACCTGTTGAATTGCAGCTGTATTTCCACCAACAGTAGTTTGCAAAGTAGTAATACTCGATGCTTGAGTTGAAACTTTGCCATCAATAACAGAAACTTTAGAATCCAATGAACTGAGCGCAGAAGCATCGGCTTTACTTGCAAGGACACCATTAATATTCGATACACTGTTATTCAATTGTGTAATTGAATTGCTTTGGCTAGAAATGGTCCCTTCAGCATTCGTAACTCGAGTATCAAGTGAAGATAAAGCTTTTGAAGTTGCAATTTCGCCAATTGGTTGCTCCCACAGTGTTGCAACATTCCCTTGTTCCAACTTCATGCGTCTTATAGCCAATGCGTTTCCAACTGTAGTTGAATCAGACTGAAAAGACATAATGAGGCTTGTTGCATTTGCTGGAACTGTGAATGTGCAACTTTGTCGAGTGTATTGATTATTGCTGATACCGCTCATTGATTTAACAGCAATATCACTCCAAGCGCCGCCAACTTGGGCAATAATCCGCCAGCGCACTGGCAATGCAGCACCACGCACATCTGCACTAATTGTGTAAGTAGTGCTTGCGCGTAAAACACTGGTAGCGTTGACTGGTGAGGTCATACGGTAGTAGCGTTCTACACTCGCATCGTTAACAGTAAAGTAAGAATCAATATTGAAATTTGTCGAAAATCCTTGGGCAGAAGCTGTACCATCGCTTGTTTTTGGTTGATTCGCAGAGTTCGGAGCAGCCGTATTACTTAATAAGTTTGCACCAATTACTGCCGCGGCGCTTAAACCTGCCTGCAAACTGGTGATCTGGTTACCTTGGCTTGTAATAGAGTTCTCCGTCGCGGTGACTCTGGAATCCAAACTTGATAATGCAGCGTTATCTGCTTTCGTAGCTAAAGCGCCATTAATATTTGAAACACTATTATTTAAAGAAACAATGCTGTTCCCTTGGCTTGTAATCGTACCTTCTGCACTTGCGACACGGGAGGTTAGTGAAGAAACGGCTGATGCTGTTGCAGCATTTTCTAAAGATGCCGTTTTATCTACCAAGCGAATAGAAGAATAATCAACAACCCCAGCGTTTGGATACATCCATACACCAAACCATGCGAATACATCTGAGGTTGGTGCATAATCTAAAGAGAAATCAACAAAATTGGTTGTATCTGTTGCTGTTACTTGTTTTACTGCTAATGTGGCGTTATCACCTGTTCTAATCCAGCGCAGCAATAAACCTGCGGTTCCAGATACCTTACGTGCCCTTACAGTTGCTTGGTAAGTTCGCCCTGCTTTTAACCACATCCCCGAGGTCGGTGTTCTTACCGTTGGGTTGGTACCAGAGGTACCGGCATCATTTGATTTAGTTACTCGTAAGCCAGTACCCCCACCTTCACCGTAATTACCAGCAACAATTGAGTTACCTGTTGCAAGCTCACTTACGGCAATGAACTTCAAGCCCTCTCTAAAATTTGGGTCTAAATTTAGCGCATCACCTTTTGACTGAATAGCAGACTGCAAACTTGTGATGTTGCTGTTGGTTGTAGTTAGACCATTTTCTGTAGCTGTTACACGACTATCTAAAGCTGTAATAGCACTTGAATCTGCTTTTGATGCCAGAGCGTTATTAATTGTATTAACACTATTGTTCAGAGAGGTAATTGCACTTCCTTGAGAAGATATAGTATTACCTTGTGATGTCACAGTGTTAGACAATGCCTCCAATGCCGAAGCATCGGCTTTTGTATTCGCTGTCTTCTGTGCTGCATCTGCTGCGGATACTGCATCATTAGCTGTTTTTTGCGCTGTTGCTACACTGTTATTGAGTGAAGTAAGGGAGTTACCTTGACTTGTTAACGTATTTCCCTGCTGAGTAACTGTGGAACTTAAAGATGAAAGTGCAGAAGCATTTGCAGCAATTAAATTACCTGTTTCAGTAGAAGCTGCTGAATATGCGGTTGCGATTGTCCCTCTTTCTAATTGAACATTTGTAAAATATGCAACGCCTGCGGCAAGCAATAACATATACAAATTAGTAGTATCAACATGTGATGCTGACTTTCTTAAAGTTGTAATTGTGTACTTTGTCCATGTAGTTGTTAGTGCAATATTTTGGGAACCGATACCACCGAATAATTGAATTTTTACAGATAATGCAGCATCAGCTTTTGCAAAAAACGATAAGACAAGTGGTTCATTAGAACTCGCCACTGGAACAACTGATGTGGTCATTAAGATTTGATGCACACCATCTTGCCCAGCACCACTAGCTGTTACTTTTAAAACTCTAGATCGGGCATAAGTTGCGCTATCCACTGCAATACTATGATTACCATTCGCTGTGATATTACTTAAGTCGTTGTAAAGGGTGTTATAGACTAAGTTAAGACTCCCATTCGTGATCGAGTTATTCAGCGAAGTAATATTTGCAGTATTTGACGTTACTTTACCGTCAATAGTTGTCACTTTTGAATCAATACTACTAACCGCACTTGCATCCGCTTTTGACGTTAAAGCGTTATTAATGTTAGTAACACTGTTTTGCAGCGAAGTGATAGCACTACTGTTTGATGTTAGGGTATTTCCTTGTTGTGTAACTGTGTTCTGAAGCGTGCTTAACGCACTAGCATCTGCTTTATCATAAGTAGATGGTTTCCAGTAAGTTGCAACTTGGCCTTCTTCTAATTGAGGCTTTTGAATTGTTAATGTCGCATTATTGCCATCACTAGAACCGTTAAGATCAAAACGTAGGGAATAGGTAACGCCTACTGCATCCGCACTAGTTTTAAATGTTACTGAATATCGAACAAGATTCGTTGTTCCAACTGTCACATAAGTTGATTTGTGATGTGCACCATTACTAGCAATTAAGAATGATTCAACGCTCTTAACATTTGCGGTTCGCACTGCCCAAAAAGACAAAGTGTAATAAGTGTCTGGCTTAAGTGCAGGATCAGTTAAAGACCATGTGATATAGCTTTCACCCGTAGTTGCGGCCATTGATACAGTTTTTAACTGATCTGCCAAAGCAACTAAGTTTACACCCACACTGCTCAATGAATTCTGTAAAGATGCGATAGACGCGCCTTGACTTGTAATAGTCCCCTCGGTAGTAGTTACTCGGCTATCTAGGGCGGATAAGGCGATTGAATCTGCTTTTGATGCAAGCGCATTATTAATTGTAGAAACGTTATTTTGAAGGGATGTAATAGCACCTCCCTGAGATGATATATTGCCCTCAGTTGTAGTCACACGGTTAGCCAAAGAACTTAAAGTAGATGCATCCGCTTTACTTGCAAGCGTTCCGTTGATACTTACAATATTATTATTCAGTTGCGTAATTGAGCTGCCTTGACTTGTTAGAGTCCCTTCGGCATTTGTCACACGACTGGCTAGATTTGTGATAGCCGATGCATTGGCGTCAGAAGCAACCGCATCCGTAGCATTAATGATACTAATCGAATCATAATCAATCGTACCAGATGCCATGACCCATGTTCCGAAATACACAAGAACATCTGATGTCGGTTTATATGTATAAATTAAATCGACATAAGCCGATGTTGATGTCACAGATAGTGTCGCAGACGCAAGAACAGCATTATCAGATTTTCTGTGAAAACGACCAAGAATACTTCCCGTGCCTGATATCAACTTACATCTAACAATTGCCCGATACGTATTATTAGCTTTTAAGAAAAAACCATCTGTCCGGTTTGTATTGACGTTTGTATTTGTTCCAGCAGATGTATCTGTATTTGACTTAATTACACGAATACCAAGTGACCCATTCTCACCGTAAGCGCCGTGCGTAACAGAGTTACCTGCCGGTGTTTCAGCAATTGTGTAATATTCCAAACCAGATACAAAATGAGGATCAATATTGAGCGCGTCTGCTTGTACTCTTAAAGTGCTTTTTAGCGTATTGATTGACATCGAAGCTGCATCAGCCTTGCTTACTGCTGTGTTTGCAGTTGTTTGAGCTGTGGCCGCAGATGAAATAGCTGTATTCGTCTTTGATTCATTCGTAGTTAAACGTGAATCTAGCGCGTTAATTTGCGTAGCATTGGCACTTGTATTTGTAGCATTTGTCGTAATCTGAGTCTGCAAACTTGATAAAGTGCCATTGGTGCTTGATTTATAAGTTTCAATGTTGCTTAACAGGGCCGCATCTTCAGACTTGCGCTGAGTAGTTTCAGTTGTTAATCCATCATTCAAATTAGAAATTGCAGCGATACGAGTAGAACTCTCATCTGCAATCTTTTGATTTAACAGATTTGTAGAAGTGATTAAATCACTTGCTACTTTAGATGCTGCTGTTGATGCATTATTCGCTGTATTTTTAGCATTGGTCGCTATAACACTCGCATCATTTGCTATTTTTTGGGCTGAAGAAGCTTGTGTTTGAGCAGAGGTTGCTGCCGATTGAGCACTCGAGGCCGCCGTCTTAGCTTCAGAGGCCACAGCCTGGGCATTGTTAGCTGCAGTTTGGGCGCTACTAGCAACAGCTTGGGCATTATTTGCTGCAGCTTGGGCTGCTTCAGATACATCGACTGAATTTTCAATTTTACCTTGAAGCTCTTGGGCAAGATCACTCTCATTAATATGACCAGAAATAAGATCAAGAACCGCTTCCGGATCTGCTGTGGTCGTACCATTGACCCATTCAGACCAAGGACCAACATTGCCAATCCGGTCAATTAATCGACCGCGATAAAACTGTCTAAGATTAGGTTGTAAACCTTGGATTGTGGTAGTGGTAGTCGGATATGCAAACAATCCTAATTGAGCAATATTGTTGATGCCATCAGGTGAAACTTCAATTTCGGTATAAGCTGTATCTTTTGCACCTGTTGGAGGGAATCCCCAATCAAGCTTCATTCCAAACAAAATACCTGTGGCACGTATAAAAGCTATTTTCGGCGGTAATCCCTGCTTTCCAGTAATTTCAGTTAAGGAAGATGTAACCGGTAAAGATGCGATTTCAAAAGCAGAAATTGCTGTAACACGAGCTTGATATTGACCTGAATAAACACCAGGTACCTCGACTGAATTATTACCAGTTAATGGTAAACGAATCCACGAACCATCATCTTTTCGCCACTCAACAAGATACTTAACAGCACCTTTTGCTTGTGTCCATGACACAATCATTGTGGTGACATTAATACCTTGATCAACACGACTTTCGGTCGTAATCAAAACATCTTTGACTGGTTCTTGAGTTGAAGGATTGACTATTGATATAGGTGCTTCTTCAAAGAATGCACCGTTATCAATTTCATCAAATTTTTGAGGGTTATATTGGAGTGCTGTAATACTGAACTGGTGTTTTTCATCTTGTGAGATTGAAATAACACGGAACTTCATTGTCGCTAAATCTTGAGCATCAAGAACCCATACGTTTTGTACAGCAATTGAATTCTCATCGAACGGAAGTGTTACTGTGATAACCCGACCAGAGATCGACTGAACAATTCGCGTTTGTGCTTTGCCATTTTCGCCATTGATAACCAGACGATCACCAGCTTTAGCAATAACGTCATCTCGATCAATGGTTATGCTTTTGAGATCAGCAGAAATTTTAGATACACGTCCGCCATTAGCACGTCCTGCAAACAGTTCATCCGCAATTTCAATTACTCTTCCTGGCAGTGGAATATGCCCATCTAAACCGACTTTAAACGAAACTGTACGAGTCTCCTTTTGCTCGGATTTTAAAGCCCAGTGGCCTGCACGTTGAGCCTGGCCACGAGAAGTACATCCCCACGCATCTAATTCAAGAATGCGTACTTGGCCAGCCTCAGCAATTGCCTTCTCATCACGTACATATTCGTACTCGGTTTTGTAGTGATTTGCTGGGTTATCCCAGGCAACCTTAACTACGTTGTGACGATCACGTGCACGAGTACCAGAGTATTCAAATACTCCACCGATTACGTTAGCTCGGCTATAGGTGAAATATGTATCTTGGGGAATGTCTGCATCACAATTGATGCTATTACCATCCCAATAAGCAATCGCACGAAATACACCAGCTAACTTCATTAAAATGCTAAAAGCTTCTTCAGCACTTTGCAGATAAACGTTACAAGTAAAACGTGGTTCTTGGCCACCAACCCCATCAGAAACTGTCTGGTCGCAATATTGAGCTAAACGGTACAAAGACCATTTATCAATCATAAAAGGAGTTAAACGACTCCCAAGGCCATACCGATCATTTGTACATAAATCGTAGTAAATCCATGCGGGGTTATTTGTATAGGCTCGCTTAAAGGTACCATCCCACATTCCCGTATATTGTCGGGTTTGAGTGTTATAATTTGTGGGTACCAAAATTAAGGTACCTTTCAAATCAACAGCAACTTTTGCAACATTCCCAAAAGTTTCAGCATCGTATCGAATGCCAAGTAAAGCTGTATTTGGGTAGCGTAGTTTTACATCGACTACTTCAGTAATAGCCTCGATATACATCTTGTCGCTGACATATTCAGATGTTGAATTAGGCGTAAGACGGCGAACACGGATGAGCCAACCAGTATCAGCTTTAGGTAAATCAATACGATGAGCCCGTTCATAATTTGCAGAAGTTTTGTCTGATATTTTTGTTTTTAAAACTTCTGTCCACGTTCCGCCATCAGTTTGAAGATCAATAGCGTATTCAATTGTTAGACCACTAACATCCCCTGTAGTGGCATCTTGTTTGCGTAGTGGACCCCACTTAAACCGAATACGTAAAGCATCAAGATCGATATTGTTAAATGCACGTACCCAAGGAGTTCCTGACTTTAATTCAACATCAACAGCTGATTCACTATCTACTGAGGGGAAGCCTTCTATGTAATCTTGGTCATTAGTACCCTTTCGGAAATCTACTTTTACATTTGAAAAATTGAGATTTCCATTTGCATCCTGAAGCGGAGTCTCTTCAAGAGAAATTGATTGATATCCATTCGCTAATCCCTCGACCTCACCCTCTGCTAAACCATATAATATATTGATATAGGTTTTGGATTGTGCAGAATCTGAGGCAATTATTGGTTGCCGTGCTTCGTCTTTACCTTTTTTCGCGCCTTTTACAATCGCCATAACAAAAATCTCGCGCAATAAAAAAGGCGCTTAAAAGCGCCTTGGAAAACATTTAATTTTTTACAATTGGTCTTCTGGATATTGGCCAGCACTCACAATGAACCCACCAACCTCACGTTGGCCATAAAGAACAGGAACTGGATTTCCCTGGGCAACTGTTGTTACAGCGCCGCCAAAACCTTTATTGGCTTTATTCCCATCTTGGTTTTGGTCTTGGGTATTATCGACTTTAGGCATCAGCATCATTGCAATACCACCCAACATCATCCCGATACCAGCTCCAATCAGACCTTGTGCTACAACTGCGCCAACACCAGTCCAGCCAGCAAACACCCCAACAACCACACCAACAACAACCATGACAGCCCCAATAATGGTTTGTAATGCCCCATTACCCCCAGCACCTACAACACGAGGTACTACATGAATAACATCAGCTTCGGTATTCATATCAAGCTGCTCTTCACCGATATTGTCTCCAGTAATGAGTCGCTTAGTTTCATGGTCATAGATTGATGGGCTTTTCTTGCCGCGTTTATTATTTGAATTTTTACTTTTAAGAAATACGGCAAACCGCAAGCCTTGCTCGTGGGCATGCAGCATAAACTTCTCGAACCCTGCAATTTGTACAGATAAGGCACGCATAGCTTCACGTGTATTTGCCACATCGAGCTTAAATTCACGACCAAACTGTTGTCCAAGTACGCCATACAATTTAATTGTTTTTAACATCTCTATGCCTCAAGATTTTAACTGTACGTTCAAGCCATTGCTGACCATAAATTTCTCGCACTGACTTTCGGTTATAAGGATGATGAAGAATTAGAGTTGAACCTATGCAGTTTTCTGCCTCTTCTGACTTTAATTTTCCATTATCTCCTAGCCAAACAAGTGCATGATTTGGATGCTCTGTACGCCCTACACGGCAAATTAACATATCGCCATATTGAGGAGTATCTACTTCATAGAACCCTGCTTTCTCGTAGTTTTCTAGGTAAAGTGAAGGGTGATCACTTTCTTCCCACCAGGCATCTTTTCTCTCAAAATCCATGAGCTCAATACCCAACTCTCGACTATAAAAATCGCGTATAAGTGCATAACAATCTTGCCAGCCATGGTAATAATTTCGCCCAATTAAAGGCGTTAGATATCCACATGGTTCATAAATAGCGAAATCTAGATCTGGATAAGAACAGATTACCCACGGTTTTTTATGTAATTCGATTTGAACTAAATCAAGATCAGTTGCTCGAGTAGTGCCATCAGGATGCGAATGCACATAAGCTTTGATTTCCCCCTGGTCTTCTGCCAAAGTTAAATCTTCGGGATGAATTTCAAATTGATCCGCATTATCAGAAATATTGCGGCAACGGATATACTCTTTACCAACGATCACGCCGCAGCATTCTTGTGGATAGCATTCATCAGCATGTGTCATGATTGCTTTTTTAATCTTTGCCGTTAATTTCATAAGTTCTCACATAAGACTTGATGCTGGGAAACCGCCGAAAGGCAATGGTTTGTTTTCTCCGAAACGCACACGGCATGATCGGAGCCTTCCACCACATCGATCTAAAGCTGGATCATCAGTTTGCTCATCTTTATCAGTAAACATGGCAGTTCCTGTATAGCCGCACTCTTCGCCCCGATATTTGCCCATGGTGCACCAATGGCATAAAGAAGTGATTTGACGAACAGGTATTTTTAAACCTTCAAAATCAATTGGATTTGAAAGCTCAAAAGTTACTTGCTGAGCATTTTCAGATGTCTTTTGCTCGATATACCATTTCTGTTCTTTAGCTTCATTCGACGCTGTAGGGTTACCTTCAGGGAAATTTTTAGCATCGAGATATTTGGCAAGGGTAGTTATTACTTTAAGCTTTGCCCCAACAAAATCTTTGCATTGAAGACAGTAAGCTGAAATTGCCCCCTGTATTCCACCGATGTTATTTGCGATCGTTAAAGTTGGAGCAGAAGCTTTACCGTCCGACCGCATTTCTAGGCCAGAGACTTCTAAGCTAATTGCTTCAAACTCTTCACCCTGCCAAAAAATGCTTCCTTCTTGTTGATGACCATGAAAACGCAAAATGCCAATTCCGTAGGAACTGGCATCTAATTCATACAGGTGAACTAATCCACCTGGTTCAAGTTTTTGAAAATCACTTTGTAAAGTCATAGATACTCCTTAAGCTTGAGCTGGAGCTTCCGCGACAGGAGTATATTCAACGCTAATTTTTTTCGTAGCTAAGTCATATTTCATATTTAATGAATTAACTGTTACGCCATATAAATACCCAGCATTTTGAATTGCCTGTATTACCCATCTGGTAATATCAGCATCAAGTAAAGTCATGCTTCCATTGGTACCGCCTCCAGGTGTAACTACGATACCCACTGAATTAGAAGGTTTATCATAATTAATAGTCAGCGTTTCAATTTTACCAGCGGGCAAATCGTTACCAAAACTACGAGCATCAAACAACTGAGCACGCAATTCGCCAACAAAAAAAGCTTCAGCAAGATCTAAAGTTTTAACAGCCATGGGTTTGCTCCTATAAGCAAAAAAATAGCTCCTAATAGGAGCTGTTGAGTAAAAATATTAAGGTTGGAAAACTTGGGTGAAGGTTGTGGAAATCCTCCAGACATCACCACCCATACACGTATGTTGATAATCAACAGTTTTTACACGCACTTGCCCATCCAACGGCGAATTCCATAAAAAGGAATTAGCACCCTTGTGGGCATCAAAAAAAGCTTTAATTTGCATAATTTCAGCTTTATAAGCTGTGCGTTGATAAGTCCATTCACCAGATCTATTGTTTAGACCAACTGATGCAGTTTGCTCATATCCATCACCAAATTTGGTTGATAACGTATTAAAGCGTTGCGTTTGGTTATTACCATCTAGGTCACATTCAAAAGTGAATATAAGATCACTCATAAATTTTTCTCACAAAAAAAGCCCGCGTTAAGCGAGCTTTTAATAGCCATATCTAAAGTATGACCAGATTAATAAAACTATACCGTAAATAACGAAAAAGTGGAAACTAGTTCGAGCCCTACTTTGACAATAAACCGCCCTGTCTCTGTTCTTGACGGATTACAGTTCTTACAGCATTTCCAATCATCTGGCCTAACTCTTTAGAATCATTCTGAGTCTCAGTTTTACTAGAACCATCAGCGCTTACAGTGACATAGACAGTAATTGGGGTTTCATTTGAACTGGATTGCGTCTGGTTGGAATTAATCGCATCAAATTGTCTAGACTCCCTTCTCGTAGCAATCGCATCAGATTGATTATTAGATACGTACCCGCCGTTAGCATAGCCACCAGGTGAGCTTGTCCGCATAGATTCGACAACGCTCACCCCACCCCATCTTTTAATGTCTTCTTGCGACCATACAACTTCGCCCTTATGTACTACTCCAGCTGGAGTATGTTTAAGCCCATTTCCTGTATAGCCGCCATCAGAGAATCCAGCGATAGTCTGTGCTGCAATTAAGCCTACAGAGGCATAGCCCAAACCACGCACAACGGCGGCAGCTGGAATACCTAGAATTGGTCCTAGTTCTAAAGCTTTGGCTGCTGCTAATTCGGTACTAATAATACCTTGCGCTATTGCAATCCCTTGCTGAACCAAGAACATTGCTTTATAAGCGCCACTTTGCTCTCCAGCTGACTCTCTGACCATTGCGGTCATATTTCCCCAAACCGTAGAAGCTTGAGACATCAATTGCCCGTAACCTTCGATTTCTCGTTCTCTTGCAGATTTCTGTAGGTCTTGCTCCATAAGCGTATATTTTTCATTAATTGCATATTTTTGCTGGCGAAATATTTCTTCAGCATCTAATAAAGCTTGAAAACGCTTCTCTTCATCCACAATAGTTTTATCTTCAGAGATTGATTTAGCTGTAGAAGAATAAGATTCATTTGCCTTCTGCATTTCATCGCTATATTGATTTTGTAAGTTCCATGAATCAAGTTGGTCGGGTGTGAGTGTCTTCTTAGCTTTTAAGTTTAAAGCCTCGGCTTGAGCGATAGACGCCTGCTCATACATCGCTTTTTGATATTCATCGAGCTTTTGCTTTTGAAGTTTGCGATATTCCGCAATTTCATAATCAAACATGGCTGTTACAGCCTTGCTGCGAATTTCTTTTTCAGTATCAGAATATTCTTTTGATGCCTTAATTTGCAGCAATTTAGTTTGCTTTTGCATCTCAAGTTTTTGAACTTCATTCAGCTTATATTCATTAAGTTCATATTCTAGTTGCTGAGCGTTGAGTTGTTTCTGGGCATTAAAACGATTAACTTCTTTTGCAGTTAAACTTTTTAATTCTTCACCCTTAAAATGCAGTTTTAAGTCACTAAGAGTTTTTAAGTGCTCTTTTTCAGCAAGCGTATCTTTATCAAGATACTGATTTCTTAAGTTCTCAGCTTCTTCCTGAGTTTTCAGGAACTGATTGAGATATGAATCAAAATCTTTCTCTGATACCCCTCTCGTATCAAAACCATTTGCTCCAGCTGTATAAGATTTTACATTTGCAAGATATTGCTTAGTTTCTTTAAATCCATATGCCTTACCGCTTTTTACATTACCTGGACCAGCGTTGTAAGCCATAATGGCCTTGTTTACATCTCCGCCAAACTGCTTAAGAAGGTCTGAAACATACTTGATCATTCCATTAATGCTAGATTCTTCGCTTGTAACATCTACACCATACTGTTTGGCTGTGGCTGGCATAAATTGTGCCAAACCTTGAGCACCAACTGGTGATGTTAATAATTTGCCTTTACGATAAGTATCACCTCTGCTTTCCTGCATAATCATGCCTTCAATCAAGCCTTGTGGAATACCAGCAGCAGCAGCCTTTTCTGAAATATTATATTTCTTAGATAATGATTGGACTTTTTCATTCACGGCCATAATTTTTTGCTGATTTTTTAACTCCTTATTTTGTTCACGAATTGACTCTGTTCTTGCATCCGTTTGCGCTTTAATGGATTCCTCAGATTTCCAAATCGCTTTTTGCAGATTAATAGTCTCTAGATCAGCTCCTTTTAAACCTTTGGCAATCGAATCTTTATAAACTTTCAGAAGATCGTTGGCTTGGGCTTCAGTAAATCCTCGCTTCATCACCTTTTCAACAAATTGCGTATCAAACAACTTATCTTCATACATTTTCTTTAGTGACTTTTGAGCATCATCTGCTGCTTGTTTGGTATTTTTGATTGCATCAGCATGTTTTTGTTGTTCTAAAGCTGCGTTTTGAGCCTTGTTGCCTGTTAATTCAACTTCTTTACCGAAAAGCTTAATGGCCGTTTTTGTTTTATCGGCTTTATCATACGCTTCCTTATATTTTTCAATTTGTTCCTCAAGGGCTTTTCTCAAGTTTGGAGGTAGATTTTGTTTTGATAATTGTTGTAATGCCTCTTTATAACTAATTGTACCTAGGCGAGCCTCATTCGAAATACGTGTTACTTCCACATTTCCTTGTGCATAGTTTTGTATATCAATAAGTGCTGAACCGACACGTAATTCCATTTTTTCAAGCTGATCATTCTGAGCTTTAAATGCAGTAGTTAAATCATCAATCGCTTTCGTTCTGGCCTGACCCTGTAAATTTTTTAATTCTGTTGCAGATCTATTGGCAACGTCCGCTTGCTCCTCGAGCTTCTTATTAGCCTCCTCTGCTTTATCTTTAAAATAAACATAGGTAGCGGATAATGCTGTTACACCTAAAGCAAGTGCACCGATTGGTCCACCTACTAATCCCAATGCTCCTGAACCTAATTTTCCTAAAGTTGATAATGCTGTAACCTTTGTAGCATTGGCTTTTGTTTGTGCTGCTGCAAGCGCAGTCTCTGCAGCTGCAAGTTCACGTGTAACTTGAGCTTCTACCTTTTTCAATTCAGCCATACGTGTAATAGACTGAGTACGGCCAACTGCATTCATTTGTGCTTTGAGTCTCTCGACTTCTAATGCTTTTTCAGCTGCTAATACTTGTAAGGTAGCTTGAGAGCTTACAACTTGTGCTTGTGCATTTTTAACGGCTGCCGAAGCCTCTAAAGCATCTGCTATAGCTTTTTCCTTACTTGCTTTAACATTTGCAGCAGTAGCCGCAACATCTGCATAAACAGCAACACTCTTCGCAGCTATAGCTTTAGTTAAATAACCAATCCCTAAAACCATTGCACCATTTGAAATTAATTCTAAATTTGAGGCTAGTAGCTGCACTGAGTCAGCTAAAACTTGAGCTGCTCCACTCCCTTTACCAGATTCACCTACGAACTTTGTAATTTCATTATTTAAAAGGGTGAGAGATTGGCCAATAGTAATATCCGTTTTTGCAAATAGAGCATCAACATCATCTTGGACATTTTTAAGTGCTTTAACAATTTCCTTAGAAGTAATTTTTCCTTCAGCAGCTACTGATCGTAACTCTCCTACAGTAATGCCCATACCCTGAGCGATTGCTTTAGCTAAAGCAGGTGTTTGTTCCATTACAGAGTTAAGTTCTTCACCGCGAAGTGTTCCGCTTGCTAGGGCTTGTCCAAATTGAACAAGTGCAGCATCTGCAGCTGCTGCACTTGCTCCGCTAATAGCCACAGCTTTTGATACTGTCTCAGTTAAGCGAGCAGTTTCATCCATATTTAAATTAAGTGTTTTGGCATTGTCGCTAAAGCGTTGGTAAACCTGCAAAACCGAATCCCAAGCAGAATAAGTTTTTTGCGCAATTCTGAAGGTGTCTTCAGTCGCCTTATTAAGTTCTATTTGATTGCTGGTAACTAATTTAAGTCGGTTCTGTAATCCTGTGTATTCATCCATTTTAGAGATAGCAGCACCGATAGTTACAAGCCCTGCCATGTGTCCAGCCAGTGCTCTTGTTGCAACAGATAAACCATCCATTGACTTTGTTGCGAAATCACCTTTCTTTTCTATGCTGTCTAGTTCATTGCCTAGATTTCTTGCGTTTCGTTCCGCATTTCTTGAATCAATAGTAATGACTAAACGTGATTCTTGAGTCATCTTTAACTTTCCTCTAGGCAATAAAAAACCCGCTTTCGCGGGTTTAATGTTTAATTCAAATTAGTTTCGGAGGGCTTTCTCACAGTAAGGTGAGGCATTTTGTAGGTTTGGATCTGAACTATATTGGTAACTACCTCCAGCATAGTAGTTAGCTTTTAATTCAAGCTTTGAATCAGTTTTACTTTTAATTGTTTGTTTTAGACCAGATTGAACGATGATTTCATTTCCACTTACTTTTAATTTTTCGATTGAATCTTTCCCGTTCCAACTAGAACACATAAGACCTGTACCATCTTTTTTGAAGGAATAAGTCACAGCATATGGACCATTATTGCCCGACCAGTATCCGTTTAAATCCGTTTCGGTCGGAATAACAGACATGTATTGATTGTTCATCATATCAGTTGTAGCTGCACAGCCACTAAGACCAAAAATCAAGCTCAATAAAATAATCTTTTTCATGAAATTACCCATCATTTTTAATGGATAAAATTTAACAGGTGGGAAATAAAAAAGCCACTCGATTGAGTGGCTTCTCTATTTTAAGCATGTAGAAGCTTTTCAGCACCAGCGGCCAAAAATGCAGATCGGGTTTTAAATCTTTTTCCTTTACCTACATTTTCATCAATTATATGAATTAAACGACTTGGTAAAGTGACATTGATTTTTTCTGGCTTACCTAAGTAACGACTAACATCAACTTCTGTAACTGCCCAGATCATTCCTTTATAGTCAGCATCATCTATAAACTTACTTACATCAGATGCTAATGGAATCTCCTCGCCATCTTCAGCTAGGATTTCTAAATGGCCAGAAATAGCCTCTTTTACGTTCTCGATAGCTTCCTCTAAAGTGTCGCCAGCACTAAAACAACCAGGAATATCTGGAACAGTAACACCATAAGCCTCGGTGTCGTTACCTCTTTCTATAGCAATTGGATACAACATTGCACTCACCTCTTGTACAAAATCGTACTGTGAAATAGGACTTTATGAGTCTGATTGAAGCGGGTCAATTTAGACCCGCTTGCTTCAAAATGCTTTTAACAGTTCCGCTTGGTAATTCCTTTTTTGGATGAGGGATAGTAACTAAGCCCCCTTTAGTTGGATGTTTGAAGTGATGATGACTTCCTTTAACCCTAACTAAGTACCAACCGTCTGCTTCAATCATTTTGACTAAATCCAGACTTTTCACACCGTCCCCTTATTAACTTGATGAGACAATTATAACCCTAGAGTTATTCTAAGTAAATACCTCTAGGGTTATTTTTTAATAGGACGCTTCATTTTTTTATGCGAATCATCAAGAAAAATATTATCCATAGCAAATATGCAGTCGTTAAAAATATCTCTATCGACTGGCAGTTCATAATAATCACAGTATGCAGAAATAGATGAAATATCTAATGCTAGAGGAATACCTTGCTCATAACGTCTTGAGCGCGAAATGATGTTGTATGCCGTTAAAATTGAATGTGAAGTAAAAGAATATTCAGGCTTCTTAAATTCTTGCGGCTGTCGTAGATTTAAAGCTTTGGCGATTGCCGTTTGCTTTTGGTTGTGGTCGCTCGCTTCTTGTTCTGTGTTGAACTTTGACCAGTTGTAGAGCTGGACGACTTTCCCACCACTTCATCCTTATAAGAATCCGCCTCTTTTTGGATGGTTTCGGCTTCTTGTCTGATATAAAGCCATATTGAAACACCAATATCCCCCATATTTAAAAGCTTAGTTGCATTCTCGGGTGAATATTCTGGCTCTGTTACGACAATCTCTTTTTCGGCATTCTCCTCCTCAAAAACAACACCTTTCCAGTCCTCAATTAGGTGACATGCAGCTGCTTCTAAAAGAAGCTCATGATAAAGCTTATCTTCTTTTGAAGCCTTACTGACATCATAACCTTTAGAGGTAATTTGGTTATTTGCTCGTTCAAGGGCCACCTGATATGGCTTATATGAGATACCACGAATTTTAAATTCAGCTAATACATTTCCTTCTTTATCAACGTACTCACGCCATTTACTAACAGTTTTACTAGTCTGAATGCTTACTTTTAAAGCCATGTTTAACTCCAAAAAAAGCAGCCATAAAGGCTGCTATCAGATTAATTAAGGCGCAGGAACTGCTACTGGTGTACGTGTAATGGTTGGGGCAACTTCAACTACCTTATATTCAAATGAAGCATTTAAAAGGTCGCCATTACCACCACTTGGCAAAGGTGCTGTGATTTCAGCTTTAGGAATAAAGATTTCATATTTATTCCCATCTGTATCAGTGATTGGAACCTTCAAAGAAATTGTTTTATTGGTGAATTGCTTTTCATACATATCAGATGTGTTACGTGACCAAGCCGCCGTAAATGAACCTGTGCCATTGGCAAGCATTTCTAAAATTGCACGTGCATTGATCCCACCGCCCAAGCAGCGTTGCAGCTGCATAGTGTTATCCCAATTAAATGTAAAAGCGGTTAAACATGAAATCCCTGCTTGAGAAACACCATCAATCAAAATATCACCGACTGAGACATTTGACATTTTTGGGCTGTTATCTGCTGCTGTAATTGTTCCAGCAGGAGCTGTAGAAAAGTTTGTGCGACCGAGGGCCATTAGGCCAAAGGTCATTGTAATTAAACCAGCTTCAGGAATATCAATTCCAAAAGTGTTTACATGGCACCCTCGGAAAACATGATAGTCATTTACATCGTCAAAGCCGCGTAAAACAGAAAAGGTTTGTCGAAGCGTACCCCCAAAAGTTAAAACATTTGATGACCAGTTATTAAAGGCAGCAGCGGCCATTAGGTCTTGAACTAAAGCGCTATATTTTGCCTCGCACTTTAATTCACCAGCATACTCGGCACCTGTAATCATTGATGAACGTGCAATACGTCCACTGGTAATGGAATTTGAATCTTCCTTAGTTACCGTTGCATCAAGGGCATTTTCAGTAAATTCGAAAGTTGTACGTGCAAAAGGTGATGGTGTGGTACCAACCGTGGACTCCTTTGCGATTTGTGTTAGCTGACGTGCACCACTAGACATGGCTTAATACTCCTAACGATAGGCATAAAAAAAGCCACCCGAAGGTGGCCACAAAATTAGGGATGTAAAAAACCGCCAAACGGCGGTAATTTCTTTAAAGTTTTAGATCAATCATCTAGTTCAACGCTTACTCCAGTGACAATATTGTGTTTAGTTCCTTCAATACTATGAACATTAGCCAAACGGATGTTTACATCAGAAACACATAGCTTGTTATCCAGTTGCCATTTATCTAGCACCGCACCCATTACAGCTTCCAAGTGTCTTTCGAGTTCTTGTCTTTTAATTTCAATTTCTTCTAGGGTCAGCATGCATGACATATCAATTCACCGTATATCCAATTGTCACATTGTACTGCACAAAATCATTATCTTTTCCAGCATCTATCGCTTGCCCTTGCCAACATTGTAAATGCTGAAAATTGAAATATTCAAAATGAGCAAGCAAAGCGACAGTTAGAACTGTTATTTCTTGATCTCCAGTATTATGCCGTGCAAAACACTGAATTAAGATATTGCCAGTACGGCGGGTGCAAGGTGTATCAGCAAGGCCAGCAATAAAACTAGATCCGCCTTTTATGGTTAATCGGCACCATAAGCCTTTTGTTGGAACAGTAAAGCCTGGAGCATTTGGATATTGGATTCTATCTTGAGAAATTCCTGTAAAGCTCATCATACGGTCAACGATAGCTTGCCTAGCTTGTTCTAAAGTCATTGCCATCTTAACCACCATACTTTTGAGTAATATAAGTGAATGTAGTGCTGTAAATACCTAGTGGTGCTTGATCTGACCAGCCATCTTCCAAACGTTCTGCGTAGGCTTTGTTGTTTTGGATATAAACTAAGTTTCCAAGCTTAAACTTAATGGCTTGAATTGCTGCATCCTGAACGGCGTCTGTTTCAGGTCCACGTACACCATAATCAGCAGATCCAATCGAAACAACGTGTGAAGCTCGGTAAGCCCCAGTATCAACAGGACTAGAAACAACAAGTGATTGCACTGTATCCATGACGATTTTCTTTACTTGGTCTTCAGCTTTTTTTTCTACTTCAAAACTAAATCTAGTCGGCTTTTTCCCCGTCCACCCCATGACTTTTAACCTCGCTTGCTTCGTACATTTCAAATAGGTCTTGAGCTATAGCTTGAATTGAATAAGCTTCAAACTCTAAGCTTGGCTCTCGCTCACCCATTCTTCGTTTTACTATTTGCCAGACATGAACTGCCTCGTGTAAAAGCAGTCCATAAACTTGTAATTGGTCCTTATCCCCCGTGTCACCTATTTGGACAATTGCATAAGCACCATCAGAAAAGGAACTAACTTGAGCATCTGCACCCATATCTAAGAATTGATCAGCTTTACCCATATCCTCAAATAATAGGTCCATGTGTAACTGATTTCTTGCGAGTGTATATTTGACATGCTGAAACGGTGAGGTGTACCACTCAGGCACATAATCTGTATTAACCATGGCCATCCTTTTAACTTGGTAAGATTGTTTCTGTTGCCTCTCTACCATCAAACGAGTTATGAACAAAAACGCCGTCCACAATTTTAGGATGGCATTCACAATGAAAAAATGAATGTGGTTTTAAATCTTCTATAGGTACTACCTGAACACTTTCATGAAATGTATATACAACCCAAGACATTACACTCTCCTCAACTGACACTTCCAAATGGTCGCGGCTGGATCTTGTTGGATATGTATTACACGGAATGTTCCTAACCCAGTAATCCACTCATCATCAATTTTCGGTACCATAGTCACTTCATTCTGAAGAACAATGGCTTTTTTATCCGTTGCTAGTACACCTAATGTCTGGATCTCATACTGATTGTAAGAGCCAAACAAAACACCTCGACCATTGTATTGATCAACAATATTTTCAGAAGTATTCGTTTTTGGGTTCCAGCTTGTGCTTACAATCCTTTCACACGTAAAAGCATGAACGGCGTCTGCTAGATCCTCATCAAATGCTTCGGCAATTTCAGCCTGAAGTTCATCTCTTAAACCCATTAGATTCTCCGAATATAGATCACTGAGCGCCGTTTGCAGTAAGGTTTGATCAAATCAAGAATGTATTGCTCAGTTGCATTAAGCTTTACAGATCCGTCTTGATACTCTTTTTCAGACTCAACCTCAGCCTTCACTCTTTTGCGCTTTAATGCCTGTTCTTGGCCTTGATATATCTCACCCTTCATAATGCCTTTTATGACTTCGTATGACGCCGTTTTGAGGGCTTTAGGGACGGTTGTTATATCTTCATAAGGCTTAACATTACGCGCCAATAAATAAGCTTCTGACTTTTCAAGATAGTCAGCTTTATCACCGTCAGATAAAGCAGCAAAGCCAGCTACACGTTCAATTGCTTCTTGTTCAGTGATAAAGCTCATGGATTATTCCTTTGGATCTTGTGGAATCAATGCAATCAATTCTGGCTTTAAGGCAGACTGTTTAAACTCGATACCTTTATCAGTTAAATAAGCCTTTATTTGGTCGACCTTCCAATTTTCATAATCACCTGGTGTAGGGCCATCTAATGGATCAGGTGTACCTTTGCCTGCTTCTAATTCAGCAATACGTGCTTTCATAGCAGGAATATCATTTTTGAACGATGCCAACTCACCTTTTGCAGTTGCGATTTGCTCATCGACAAGCAATGCAGCTTTTTCCGCCACTTCTTCTGCAAGTTCACCCTCTAAACGAGTATTTTCTGCTTCAAGTCGGGTCTTTTCTGCTTCAACTGATTCAAGCTTGCTTAAAGCATCGGTTAAGCGTTCTTGCAATTTTAAATCGCTATTTGAGCCCACATCAGCAGCTTCCTCTTCAAGAGGTATTGCTAAACGGCCATAAGCCTGCTTAATGATTTCAGCATCAGGAAAATCATCATCAACTTCTACTGCAGTAGCGTTCCCGATTACCCCAATAAAGTCGTTTCGATAGCAAACGCTTGGGTCACGAATCAATGGGATATTATTTGTGTAAATTACTTTCATTTCTTCTCTCCAAAACAAAGGCGGCTTACGCCGCCATGTTTATTAAGGGGTTGCTGTACCTGAAATTACGGCACTAAATGGAACATTTTTACGATCAAACACTCGCTCCCAATTACCAGCAGTTGCATAGCCTGCAATTTTTGGCGAAGCATTTGGATCTACAGAACCTTTCCATGAGAAACCAGCTGGATGAAGAATGAATGTTTTACGTTCCCATAAAATTTCAGCACCACCACCATTACCGCCTGACGGTAGACGCTCAAGTTCTACTGGAGTAGTTGGAGTTCCCTCTCCATAACCAAATGCACCATTTCCAAAAATGAGAGAAATATAACGTCCATTACCGTAAACCAAACCATCATCCATGAAGATCGGCTTACCGAGATAAGTAGCAAGAATGATCTGACCATTACTGTCACGTAAATACTCGATCATGTCTTGCTTTACCATTTGGTTCATTACTACTGAATGAACACCCATCGCTGTAAATTGGTCAGCGGTATCACCTGCTGTAAATGCAGCGTCTTGGAATGCATTAGCCGATACAGTTGCACCTGCATCGATCACCATATCGCCATTGTTATTGGCAATATTGGAAGCAATAACACCGCGTGCAGCTCCCAATAAATAGCGCTGCCACTGGCGCTCCCAGTATTTACCAAAGCGGTTACGAATATGCTGCATTGGCTCACTATTTGCCAATTCAGTTGAAAGGTCGGCTGTTCCATAACCTTTGTTTAAATAAAGAGTTCGGGCCTGCATTGAGCCTTGAGTGGCCTTACCGACCGCACCTTTATCATCAGGATTGTCAGTTGATGCATTCGCTTCTTCGTCAGCATCAAGATCATTCCAATATGAAATCGTTGATGAGCCTTGGCCATTATTAGCAATGTCAGTTAAAGCTTCATTTTTTACAACAATTCCTGATTGGAATACGGCGGTTTTTTCAGGTGAATTTACTGGGTCCAAAGTCTGGTAGTAGTCACCAACGAAAATATCTTGTAATTGAACAGATGGCATAATTAGTTACCTTTAGTTTTCAATAATTGCTGGAATGCTGCTGGATTTTCACGAGCTAGACTCGCTCGTTCAGCTTCTGAATAGTCCGACCATTTTTTAATTGAAGCGCCTGAACCTGGTGCGCCCATACCACTTGCTTTAGGCCAGTAGTACGGCTTTTGTTCACGTAGAGATTCAACCCACTCTTTTGGCGATAATGCTGTTTGGCCATCTTTACCAATGATCACTTCGCCGTTTTCATCAACAGCGACCGCTTTGCCGTTTTCATCTAATGCAAATTTTGTTTTAGCTAAAAACGCAATGTCGCCTGTTGCTTCAGGTAACGCTTCAAGCTCTACAGCTGCTTGAATGATTTGCCCTTGGATTACAGAATCTTTGAACTTATTTGCATAAGCTTCTGCTTTGTCAGCACGGTCTTTTTCGGCTTTAAGTACACGTTCATGTTCTTCACGCATCTTCTCGGTACGTTTCTGGATCACTTCGTTTACTTTGCCGTCTGCGATTAATTTGGCTTCTTCATCCTGGTCAAGTTGAGCAAAAACCTTCTTAACAATTTCAGGGTCAATGCCCTCAAATTGTTTTTGAAAATCCTGAAGTTCTCGTTTTGCATTCTTAGCAGCATCACGCTCACTCTGAAGTGCAGATTTCAAACCTTTTGGATCTTCGTAACCTTCTAGGTCAAGGCGAAACTTCCCGTTTTCCTCAACATATAAAGCGCGGTGCTCTTCTTTGATGGCATCAAGCGAATCAACAATAAATGGCAATGACATGTTCAAACCTCTCGTTTGATTGGGGTAAAGCCTTATCTCAAGGCATTAAAAAAGCGCCCATTAGGACGCTGTATTTCGATTAATAAAGTTATGCGATGTTAAAACCTTCAACACCACGCTTCTGACGATTTCGGGTACGTTGCTCTAGCCACATTTGACCTTGCTCAATATTAGTAATAGCAAGTGAATTTTCGCGGCAAGGAAACTTTTCATTCAAAACACGTAAACGATGTAGAACAATCGCAATTAACGCTTCATTCGTGATGCCATTAACTCCAACTTCCTTAACTGGACCAAGTTGGAATTGAATTGGAGTAAGTGAATCTCCAGCTACAACATCATAGAAATGTCCTGGTTCAAGAGACTGCTCACCGTCTCGGGTTTTAACTGTTTCGTTATGGAAAACCGTTACTTCGTTATCATCTTTATGGATTTCACGGCCCATTACACAATTTTGAATACCATCTGGTTGATATGAATGTTCAAAAACATCCTTTGGTGACCAAGAGATATAACCTTCATGATCTGGATGATTAGCCTTGCCACCATCTTTGTACTCGATCAAATAGCCTGGATCTGCTGGATCTTCATTTTCAGGAATTTGCCAACCTTGGTACTCATTGTATTCGCCACGTGACATAGGCACTGCTAATACTGATTTAGTGCCGATATACGCAACCATTGATAATGCTAATAACTTCTTAGACATTTTTTATACTCACAAAAAAAGCACCTTTAGGTGCTAGTTAAATTGATTTCACGCTCAAAACATCAAAGAAAATTAAAGGCTCTCAATCAGTTCAATAAGCTTATTATTGGTTGATTCCTGTACTTTGTTATTTAACCGAGGAGCTTTCAAAAGTGAGGTCAATACTTCAATAGAATGAAGATTTGCATGATGAGCATCATATGAGTTTTCAACCGTCTGAATATAAGGTGATGAAATCGCTTCAATCGACTGTACACCTGGTGACTTTGATGGCTCATCTAAATTCTGGCCAACCTCAACCGCCTCACCTTCGATCACTTGTGGCTCTGAAGGTGGTTCAATAATTTCAAACCCGAGCTGTTTTAAATTTTCAATGGCAGCTGTAAGTGCAAACGGATTGTAATCACCAACTGGTGAGCCTTCAGGTATCAAATACTCGCCGTTTACTTGCACTCCAGAGTGAAGTTTTAAGATGCATATAATGCGTTTAGGTAGTGCTTCTGGTGATGCTTGGTCCACGTTGAAATATTCAAAATTTTGCACTAGCTCTTGAAGTGTTAGCGGTTGCTTTGTCATGATGACCTCACATAAAAAAAGCACCCGAAGGTGCTATGGTTAAAATAAATTGATTACTTTGTTTTCCCGAGTTCTTTCTTACAAACGGGACAAGTTATAACTAAATTAATTTCATTTCGGTGGTTAAAAATGCGGGCTTCACTTTCTTTAAACTCCAAGTCAGATTTGCAATTGTGACAAGTAATCTCATGAATAGTGTCCTCAGGCAATTTACCTGGCTTAATTACCTTTACCATTATTTTTCCTCTTTGGCCCTAGGTTCATCGCTTACTAAGCGAACACCATTACGACCATAAGCTTCGAAAGTTACTGTTATTGTGGCTGGTCCATCATTAGCATTACTGTTCATCTGTACTGCTTTTTGCCCAGCTAATGGCAATCCAGATTCTTCATCACAAATAATTAAGTAACCTTTCAAAGTTGGATGTCGTTTAAGCACCAGGTGCTTAACTTTTGATTCACTCATATGCCCAACCTCTTAAAAATTTGTTCATCCAACTTCCGAAGTTGGTCAAGTGTGTAAAGTCGCCCATCTGGATCGAAAAACTTATCAAAATCAAATTTTCCTTCCTTAAAGAGCTTATAACGCTTTGGCCCTAACCATTCTTTTTGAAAGAAATCGTCAGTCTTTCCGAAAAACTCTTTAAATGTTGTATTTGCATCCAGTTGGCCGATGAGTTGGCTTCGCTCGTCCTTTGGAATGTCCTTAACTCTTCGGTCATCCATTACAAAAGGACGCTCGCCTGTTAGTTTTCCGTCTTTTTCCACTGGTACCAGAATACTTCGGCAATTTGGATGCAACGGCGGCACTCTTTTGGCTGGGTCATCAATTTTCCAAACGGCACCATCCAGTGAGGCGCATAGTTTTGATGTTCTACCATCCAACGTTGCTACCAGCTTTACGTATTCAAAGCCGATCTGGTTAAAGCTATTCAGGTAAGCTTGATTAGCAACATGACTCCTAACAGTTCTTACCGTCCGATCGATATCAGACTTGCTACTGATTAAAATGCCATCTTCATAATTAAGGCGCTTAGTCCCACCAATGCGCTGAACAATTTGCTGATTCGTTTTACCAGAACTAATTCCATCCCGAATCGCGTATTCAACCTTTTGACGAGCACTTTCAGCCAACTTTGTTAAAAGGTCGTCGACCAATGCCCCGCCTACCAAAGGAACTTTTTTTGCCGCCTTATAAAGTTTTTCCCCACTGGGCTGTTTTATCTTTCCGCCGTATAGCTTTGCCGTGTAATTGGCCTCATATACCGCTAATGCTGTAGCAGAAACCGCGAATGCTTCAGGTAATGAAGTATTAATTGCCGTAAACCACTGAGAAATTAGGTCCCGAATTTCTTTGAGGTTTGTAGTTGTATATTGGCCACTAGCAAGGGCAGCCTTTTCAAAATCATTCAACTCTTCTAACAAATCTCTAAGTTTTGCCAGCATCAATGCCGACTCATCATTAAAGATTTTTAATAACTCATTAACTGATTGAGAAGAAGCTCGATATAAATACGCCTGATGTTGTGTAAGTACCTCAATAAGCGATTTTTGGGTATCTGAAGCCATTTAACACCTCATAGCGGAGCGCTATCACGCTCACCTTCAATCCGCTTCAATTCTTCCTTATAATCATGACCAGGTAATTTACCTGTAGCGATATATTCCCAATATGTCTGGAATGAATTTTTTCCAGAAATAGCACCTTCATAAAGCTGCTTAGCAAGGTTGATATCGTATTGCTGAACAATAAACTCGGGCTCAACAGTAAACGCATATTTAGAAGGATTTAGCTTTAACCACTGAGCTGCATATTTAATTGCTTGCTCGATTGCTGCAGCTGCACACATCACAATGCTATGTAAGCTTGCATGCTGGTCATCCTGACGTGCGCGGCGTGCTTCTCCAGATTCTTGTGTATTTGTATCAATAACCTTTGCACCAGCCTCAAGAGCTGCATTCTTTTGTGCATCCATTTCTTTTTTGGTTAGCTCAATCCCATTACCTGAAATTTCCAAATAACCGCATTGCGCTTCACCAGGAAGATCCCAAACAGCCATAACACCAGTAACACTAATATCAGCACCATCATCAAGACCATTAATCCAAGGCTGAGGATGAGCTGTGTGATGAAGTGACTGGAAATAATCAGCGCTTAGCTGGTAATACTTCAAAGCGGCTTTGGCCATAGTGAGAAGTGGCACCGTTCCAACATGCGCTGAATTATCTGTGGTGCCACAAAAAACAAAAGGTGTAAAAGAAAGCATGTTTTTACCAAGATCTGGTGTTTTATCTTCTACAGCAGATCCATCAAACAAACGGACTGTTAGAGCACCATTATCCATAGATAAAACGCGATGTACTGTCCTGGTATCATGGCCAAACTCATCTTCACTATTATCAAACTGCTCCTCGAGCACTAAAAGCTTCAAATCCTTTCGACCATCAATACTGTTTTCCTTCCAGTTAATAATTGATAAGGCGTCATAAAGTGCAAAATAAGGCACTCCATTAGCGTCTACATCAACAAGCAAGCCACAACGGCCATATTCAAGTAACTCTAGACAAATACGAATAAAAAGCTGTTTTAAGCCAAATCCATCATTTGTGGCATTATCGATCAGTCCTTTAAGCAAAGAACTTTCAATCACAATATTGGGCTCAAGCTTTGAGACTAGCCCGATCATCGTGCGCAATGAATCCTGAACCCATAATGGATACTGAGCGCGACTGAGATAAGCCTTATAAATCGCTCCAGCCGTATCACCCTGCTTTTCAGCTTCGATCATCCCTGCCGATTTAGAAAGATACTTAGTTTGTGCTTGTTTGATTTCCTCTTCACCAGCAACGGCATCGTGCATAATCAACCAGGCTTTTTGCGCAGCAATATACTGCGGATGTTTATCAGTAACTGCCATAAAAAAACACCAAAAAAAAGCACCTAAAAAGGTGCATTGTTTAATGAGAATAACCAGCGATCGTGCGCCGTTTAAATACTTTCTGAATGATAATTGGGAACCGCTTAGCTATCGGATAACCACCAGCATCACCCACATGATCCAAGCCAGCACTTTTATCTGGCATTCCAAAATCGTCATAGACTTGCTGCTCTAAAGTAGCCGTAAAGTTAGGACACTTATTTGTGTTCACTTTTAGATGTCGATCACCGTCAGCGTTTAGGATCTGTGCATTCACTGCATTTATTCGATCTTTAATGCTTGGGTTTACACCATTCACTTCAACCTTAAAACCATTTTTCTTTAAGATCGCATGATCAGATTCACTAAAGTTCTTTGATGAGGTCGCTTGACCTGAAGCATCTGGTACCACAGTGATATCATGAAAAGGAAAACGCTCTATAATCAACTGACACATGGTCGGTGTATCTCTCACCCCGACCAATTCATCCAAGGCCCTTGGTTTACCTTCTCTAATGACATAAACCACAGCAGCCATCTTAAGTACGTTAAAGTCCATCCCAATAAGTAAAGGCTCGCCCTGCTTGATTTCTTCATCTGTGTGATTTTTAACTCGGTCAAAGTCTGGGTAAACAGCACCACTTGTTAAATTGACAAATTGCCCCTTTAAGTAAGCTGAAATCAATTGTGGCGGATAGGACTCATAAAGCGATGAAATATAGTCATCTGGCAAATTGGCTTCGTTGTCATAAGTTGAAGCCTGGATCATTCCATAAAGCTTTCGCTTAGCTGGTGTTTTATTTGCCTCTTTTACAAACTGCTCATAAGTGAATTTAAACCCTTCAGGTGTTGTGGCCACATCAATACCATTGAGCAAACCAGCTTGCTTATAGCGCATACGCGCAATGATCTTTCGCCAAGCTTGTTGTGCTTTAAGCTTAGCCATGACATCAAGTTCATCAATCAAGCCACGACCAATTTTAAAACCGACAATTGAGTCAGGAATATCCATGGATCGACAAATAATAGTAGTGCGATACTGGCGACCATAATAAATATCGACTTCTTTATTTGACTGATAAACTTTTGTTTTTAAACCCCAGTCAAATGCTACTTCATCAATTGTAGGGTAAAAGATATCTCTGATCTGAGCGTAAGTCGGCGCAAAATAACCTAATGGTACTTTTGGGAACTCCCATGAAGTATTACAAAGGCTTGCACTACCAACCCAAGTTTTTCCAGAACCAAATCCCGCTACAAATGCACGGAATTTATTTTCCATCTGTAAAAAATTAGCCTGAGGTACATTCAGCGTCGGATTGATGTTCGGCATCTTTTTTACTCGCATCTACAACTTGAATGGTCACCTTGACTGGTGTTGGATCATCGTCCCGTTCGCCTTCTCTGATCTTCTCAATCTCAAGTTGTTTCAACTCAACATTTAAAAGCATCAGGTCATGGCCTTGCATTTCTTCCCGAACCTGTTTAATTACCCCCTGCTTCATCAGCCTGTTATTTTTCCAGCCCTCATAAATATTCTGGAGCTCTCTTAAACGATAGGCTTTATTGGCCAAGGGAATGTCATAAACATTCTTTTGGAAATCTGCCCTGGTCTTATTAAACAAAGTAATAAGTTTCTTACTTAAGTTCTTCCCCGTTGCCTTTGTGGGGTCATACGCCTCACATTGTCTTCGGTCAATTTCTATACCAAATCTTTGTTTGACAGCATCCGCTACTTGTTGAGGGGTATCAAAGCAGGCAAGAGACTGAACTATAAAGATTTTCACAGGCTCTTTAAGCGCCGCCATACTCCCCCCTTCGTCCAACTACGTCCAACAAGATAGGCAAAAAAAAGAGCCGCTAGGCTCAGTTGATTACGCAATTTCCGCAGCATCTTGAAATATCTAAATCTGAAACAAACGGCGGATTCTTCGCAGCCTCAACAAGACGTTTTACGCTCTTACTTGGTCCCCACCGTTTGACAACACCAATAAACTCTTCGACATCATGCCCAGCTAAATAGTGCTTAGGTAATCCAGTGGAACTACTGAAGAGCATTTCGCCATCTTCATCGCGTTCTACACCGATGTGGTAAAGTTCATGCTCAATCAAAGCACAAAACTCGCTATCGTTTGCCTTATCGCAAAAACCGCCATCAATCGTAATTAAATAAGTTGGTACAAATCCAAACCAGTCGCGCATCTGTTGCTCTTGACGAGCCTTGCGCCACCCCCCAACGTTAAACATAACTTTTTCGCATTGCCCTAACACCATAGCCTGTTTGCTTTTATAAGCTGAAGAAGCCCAGGCAAATGCTAAAAACTCATCTTGATCATGAAGTATTTCTGCAATGTGGTCATGGTCAGGGTTGTGAAGTGGTCCACCCAATGTAAGAAAGTTTGCTTTAACCCACTCCATTAATTCTGGTGCAGGGATTAAACGGATAGCTTTCTCATTTTCCGATTGATCAAGAAAGTCCGTTGGAGGGAATGGTCTGATCTCCATTGAATATTTGCCTCTTTAAATTTTCGAGCCACTGGCTGGCAAAGTGAGCTTGTATCTGTAATGGTCCAGATTCATTGATTTTGAATCTAGCTGCAGATTCCAATCGAACAATCGTATATCCCATATCATGAGCAGTATCCTCACGATCCAAATCATAAGAAATTTGTTTTCTTTTTCTTCCAGCTGACCAAGGGCCGCCAGCAATTTCCACTAAAATTTTGTATTCAATTAAATGAAAATCAAAACGCCAGTGCTTTGTTGTTTTAAACTGAAAATTCTTTTCATACTTGATTTCCAAAATATCTAAAGCCTTTGTAAATTCTTCTTCTGCTTTTAAATATTTCTCGGTGGCTTTAGGTAATGGTCGGCTTTTGGTTTTTTTTTTAAATTCCTTTTTTCTTGTTAGTCCGAAGTAATCTTTAATTTCCATATAAGGCAGTCCGTAAATTTTTAATGCGCCCCTTCAAACGGATCATTATGCGATCGATAGTAATAAGCTCTTCACGTGATAAACCTGATCTAGATAAAGTTTGATATTTGTTGAGTTCCCTACAACAGAAATCTAATGATTTTTGAGCTTGTACTTTGTCAGTCATAAATTATCCAATTAAAAAAACCACCATTAAGGTGGTTCTGGTTTGTACGTCCAATGTGTGGGCTTAGCTTTGCAATATTCTAAGGCTTGGCTAGTTCCATTAAATCTCATCCTGAGATAAGTCTTACAGTCAATAATCTCACCAAACCCCATTGAGTCATTATCCAAATAAAGAATAACTTCCCCTTTATCAACTGGAGATTCATCCTCAAACTTAATCCAGTTATTAGGCATATATATCTCCCAAAAAAAACCACCTCAAGGGTGGCTTAATTTACAATTACTTTAATTTGGCTTGGCCTTTCACTAGAAAGCCAGTTATATGGACTTTTGAGATCATCTACTACTTGCACAACACAACCAAAAAGAGGTGCTCCAAGTTTTCCCTCTTTATCTGCCACAAAAGAATGATCTATACAACGACTATCCCTCATTAACTCATGATAGGTGTTGCGTGAAATTTCCAATTTGTATGGTTTTTCTTCTTGTTTAAAAAAAGCTTCTTGTATTTCATCTAGAATCATTATTAATTCCTCAAGTTTGATACAAACACTATATCAAGAAATTCTTTCTTAAAAAGAAAAAGCCCCTCCAATAACCATTTTTTAGAGGGGCCATTTGTGCCGAAACAATTACGGCAAACTTACAAACCAAATTATGAAATTAATAATTCATAATTATTAGTTCATTACTTTTCTTGCTCTTGGCTGCTAAATCGCGACCAACCGAATAATTGATGGAAGTAACTTCAAAATTAAATCTCTTAAAGATTTCACGAATCTTTTCATGATCATTAATTGAAAGCATTACCTTCCCTTTGCAATTCTTCATCTTTTCAGCAAGCAATTCGTATTGATCAAGTGGAAAATCTATTCCGTAACCTGCAGTATCAAGATACGGCGGATCCGCGTAAAAGAAAGTATGCTCACGATCATATTTATCAAAGCAAACATCCCAGGTCTGATTTTCAATATAGACACCATTTAAACGCAAATGTGCTGCGCTTAAATATTCCTCAATCCGCAAAAGATTTAAAGAACGACCTGTTGTGGCATAACCGAAAGTTTGGCCAGAAACCTTCCCACCAAATGCATGCTGCTGAAGATAATAAAATCTTGCTGCACGCTGAATATCGGTAAGAGTGTCTGGAACCTTTAATTTTTCCCATTCAAAAATCTGGCGGCTTGATATACACCACTTGAATTGCCTTACAAACTCTTCTAAATGATTTTGAACAACGCGATAAAGATTTACGAGTTCACCATTTAGATCATTTATAACTTCTGTTTTAGCTTGATTTTCCTTTAAGAAAAATAAAGCAGCTCCACCGCAAAACAATTCCACATAACAAGAATGATCTGGGAATCTACTCAACAAATCCTTAGCTAAACGGGTTTTTCCACCTTGCCATGGAATTATTGGTTTTGATTTCATAAATATTTTCCTGTGCAAAAGCAATTGATTCTGATAGCCTTCGCAAATCGTGTGCACGATAGCTGGGCTTGGCTTTTGGCAGGCTACATCTGTCAGGAGGTCGAAGTGCTGTTACCGCAGTACTTCGTCCCCAGTTTTACTCGATATAAAAAACTCGGTCTCCATTTGGAACCGAGTTTTTATTGGGCAATAAAAAAGCCCACCTATTTAGATGAGCTTTTAAATTCAATTTGGTCTAATTTATACTACGACCAATTTAATAAAACTATACCTTAGTTAGCGCAAAAGTGGAAACTAATTTCTCACCTCATTTAAAGTTTCTTCCTTGTAACGTCTAGCAATTTTAGTCGCTTTTTTAATTTCTTCCTCTAATGCAGCAACCATTAACTTTTCATACCGTTTCCAAGTTTGACGATAAACCTCTGGATTCATCTGATAACTTCTAATACCAGCATAAACTAAACGCCCAGGATCTTTATGCCCATTTTCTAATTCAGGATCTAAAGCATAGTCAATAACAATACGAGCAATTAACCAGGCTAAATGATAAATCGCAATTCCTTCTGGCTCTCTTCTTTTATCCTTTTTGGCTCCATCCATCATGATTTTCGCCAGGTGATTCCTAACGTACTCATAATCCTGTTGTGATTTTCCTTCGGTCATAATGACCATTGCAACCGATTTTGTAAGTTGATCACCCATAGCAGCTACCACCCCTAATTTATCTTGAAAGTCTATTGACCTCCCATCTGTACACCTAACATTCGCAGCCCCATAAGATGGTGATTTAAGGCTTCCGCCACTTACGAACCATTCAAAAATTTGAAATCTTGACCAATCCATTACCACTAGAGACTGCATATTCACCACCTTATTTATTCAAATGCTTTTGGAACTCACTGAAAAGTAGTTCCTCGATTGGTTCATCAACACTTAATTCATGATCAAGAGACCAAGGATTTATATAAACTGTATCCCCACACATAACGGCGAGCTTTCCCTTAAACTGACAACCAGAAAATTCCTGACCGTATTTACCTGCATACAGCACAGCCAAAGCATCAAACTCATCTGTACTCAAAAATGCATTCATATTTATTTTCAATATGAAAAATTTCTTATCTACAGTCCAACCTACTGTTTCAATGTCACTCATAAACTCTCCTCAAACCTCTCTAACATCAATACCGTGCACCGTCTTCATCAGGTGTTTCTTGTTGCGATAACTTGGCAGCTTTCTAGTAGCAATAGATTTAACGTCCTCAACGATGTATTCGCCATTGATGAGGTAATAAGTAAAATCCGCAAAATATCTAAGCGCTGGCTTTGTACGTTTCTCCCCCTCTATCTTTGTTCTAGGTGCCAATTCAAATTTTGTATGATGCTCTAAACCAAAGATTTCACCGCGTTGTTGCAATGCTTTAAGTTCGATATACCGCTTGTATTCTTTGGTGCTATCAAAAGTCATTCCATCTAATTGAACTTTCGAGGCATTAAACTTATTACGACCCTTCTTAGCTTTGTGGCCATTTGGAAACTTTGAGTGATAGTCAGCTAAGCTCATGGATGACATCAAGCACCACCCTTATTTAAGCGATCCAATTCATTAGCAAAATGGCTATACATCTGAGACTTTTCAAAATCTCTAATACGACTTAATTCGTGTGCTTCAACTCTGTACTTCTGAGCCATTTCGCTTATTGATTTTTTAAGCTCATCCACAGTCGCTTGTTGTTCTTTTTGAATCTCCCAAGACCACTTTCCAAACTTACTCTCAAACTCACTCATGGCTGGCTCCCTTCTCAAAGAAAAAAGTCACTGGATTTGATTTGATTTCGATTAATCCAAAGCGGAGCAAATGACGTGCATGTGTGCTATCACGCAATAACTGCACATCACGATAATGAGCCAGCATCTTTCTCCAACCTTCCAAAGGCATAGATGACTTGTTTGTATTGCATGGGACGCAAGCGGGATTCATGTTTTCTAAGGTGTCGTTTTGTGGTCTTGTCATTTCTCCTGAAATCAACTTGCCACCACCAATATGAATTAAATCTCGTTTCACAGCTTCGATATGATCCGCATGCCACTTATCGCCAAGCAGCTCACCGCAGTAGGCACAATGACCACCGAATTTTTGCTTGAGCTCAGCACGTTGTTGCTTTGTTAGCTTCATACATTCGCCCCATCAATTAACTGCTGAATATTGCGAGGAATAGGCATACCTTCACGGCGGCACATCTCTGCGTATTCGTGCGGATTGTCGAAAGGATCTGGACCTAACTCATGCGTGAGTTCAGGTTCTTTTTCCTTGGCTTCCAGTTTTTGCACTGGTGCAGGCTTACGCCCATTAATCTTTAAGCGTTGCATTAGTGAATTGAGATGCTTTTGTGCTTCACCATTGCTCACAGGAACATGTTTAGGCTCTTTATGCTCTAGTTGTAGCGGCGGGGTGTAAAACTCTTGCTGACGGCCTTTTAATTGCGCTTTAGCCACCATCACATTGTAGGTCCCAAAGAAATTATCTTGAGCTGCTCTCATTTGGCCCGCTTCGATCAAATACATAACCTCGTCTAATGCGTACTTTGTAATTTGGGTAATCACAACCGAACGATCTGCTGTGAACTTACAAGCACGCGACCAAGCCTCTTCCGGAGACATCCAACTTTCACCAATACACCAGGTGCGGAATTCAGCAAACGAAGGCATGAAACGACCACCAGCTGTAAGCAATCGACCAAGTGCGTTGTTAAATTGATTTTGCTGAACCCCAGCAAGTGTTTTAAGTGAGATCTGCTCTACAACCGACAAAGGTATTGCGCTTTCACCTGTTACCGGGAATTGCTTATTGAACTGTGCCGCATAGACTGTACGAAGAGATGCGATTAATTGACGCACTTCGTTCAAAGTAATCTCATGCATGACCGATCTCCTCAATCATTGGAAACTTTTTTGCTGGGGTTACATCCACAATTTGAGATTGGTTTTGTTCTTCAAAAATATTTGCAAAGTAACCGGGCTCTTGTGGTTTTTGACCTGCAGTAGTGATTTTTTCTTGCTTCTTGCGGTTAGCAGCAACTTGTTTCTCGTTGTTTTGAACCCAAGAAAACCACTTAACCAACCAAAGGCTTGGTGTATTCACTGAACTTGCTTCGTTTGCAAAGTACCAATCTCCAAAGTTTTGAATCATTGTTCTCAAGTCTATTTCAGGTACTGAAACGAATCTCTGTTGAGCAAGTGAAATGAAATCGTATTGAAACTCTGTGTATTCAGAAACGAACTCACGCATTGAGTAACGCTTGTGATCTTCACTTTGGTACTGAGCAAATTGAATTGGAGGAATTTGAGAATTTTCTCCGCGCGCATTACTACTACTATCTATATATTGGTTATCGGTTAACGGTTTATGGTTAAGGTTTTTTTGGCTTTCACTTTCGGAACCCAAATTTAACCCACTGGGTTTTTCTGGATTTTCAGAATTAACCGAACCGTTTTCATTTTGGTTTTCTTTTGGTTTTTCCTTGCGTGGACGCCCACCTTTCTTTCCATTTTCGCGATTTTTATCGCCAATCTTAAGATATGCAGCAATTTCGGCATCACAACGTTTATTGTGAAAACCATCATCTTTCTCACAAAAGAACTCTTCCAGCACAATTAATACTGCTTCCCTTTCTTCTTGGGTATTTGCACGTAACCGACGAAAAACCGACTGGGTTTCTTTGGGTAATGGTTTTTCATTCAAGTAGTAGAAGTCTAAAGCTCTGCGATAGAAGCACTCCTCTACTGGTGTTAGGTGAGCTGTATCAACCATAAAGTCGCTAATATGATGTAAATATTTATACATGGATGCCTCCAAATAAATCTTGGTGTTGTGCATTTGGAGAAATCCAAAGGCATTCTTGACGGCTTACCCCGCCTCTATTTCCTGAGGCCTGAACTGATTTAGTTACTTTCTTCCATCCATCTAATCGGTTGTCATAAATAGGATGTTCATATCCTGAAAGAACTACTTTTCCCTCTACGGTCAAAAGCAAATCAATAAGTTCAATGTGATCTTGGTCTGCTAACTCATGTCTATAAGCAACTACATTTGCAGTTCTAGTACTTGTCACATATGGAGGGTCAACAAAAAAAAGTGTTTCTGGATGGTCATAAAGAGAAATGACTTTGGTAGCAGGTTGATTTTCGATAAGCACCTGCTTAAGACGCTTTGCAAAAAAAGCCAACCTTTCCGGATAGCGATCCCATAAAGAAATTTCATAATTCTTCTGGCGTCCACCAGCCATCCGAAACCCAGTACTACCCTTAGTAGCTCCTGCTGATCCAAATCCCATTTGTGCACGAATTATCATGCGTCTAGCCTTCTCTACTGGGCAGTCTGTATCTTCATAAGCTTGATAAAATTCATCACGTGAAAAAGGCGTCAAAGACAGTTGCTCCTCAAGCATTTGTCTTTGTTCTTCACTTCTTAAGACCTTAAACAAATTGACAACTTCGCTATCAATATCGTTATAAACTTCAATTGAGCTAGGTTGCTTTTTCAAAAGAACTGAAGCACCTCCTCCAAAAGGTTCAACATAAGTTTTGTGGTCAGGAAAATGTGAAATGACCCAATCAGCAATTCTGAACTTACCGCCGTGATAGCGAATTAAAGGGTGATTCATGGTATTCATGCGGCCCCCTTCATTTGATTCGAAATAAATGGATTGTTTGCTCTGGCAATTGCTGCCATAGGTTCAGGTGAGACACTATTTCCACACATATGGACTTGTTCTGTTTTGGTTAAGGGCTTGCCGTCATGACCACGGTCAATGATGTAAGACTGAGGAAACCCTTGAGCTGTGTACAACTCCCGCGGATAAAGCATGCGCATTTTTATATCCACAATTACCCATGGCTCCCCTTTAACCCAAACAGTTACAAGAGCTAGTCGGTCTTTAGTGGTAAGTGTGTCGATGGGTGCAGTAATGTCTCGAGCATCCCCATTTCCGTAGTAATTGATTAGGAAAGCTGCTACACGCAATGCGCCATCCATATTTTCTTTACTAAGTTCTGCTGTAACGAGCTGCTGTTGGCTTCCTTTGTTTGTAATGGTGGTTAATGGGTCTCTTAAGTCATGACCCGCAGTCTCATTGAAACCACCATTAGCCTGCATCATGTATGCAGTAACTAAATTACGTTGTGCTCCTGAAGCTGTAACAGTTCCTAAAGGTTGTGTTATGCAATCAAAGCCTTTACTCCATCTAGGGCTATCAGGCGTTCCCTCACCATGACCGATATGTACTAGCATTGGAGCTACTAATGCATGATGACCACCTTTGACTTGAGCGCATATCGTTGTTAAAGGCTCGAAAATTCCCCAATTACGTTGATGTGACGCATTTGCAAACTCTGTTAAAAATGGCGCTATGATTGGGCTGACAAGTGAACTATGTCCACCATATCCAGCAGTTGTCGTGCCTAAAGGTTCGGTAATTGCATGACCAAAACTCGTATTAAAATCCCTTCCAATAAAAGGAGCTGTATTTTTTACGATGTAAGGTTTTTTGGCATCAAGGACGAGTTTTTTCATACCTCGTGCAACTCGTCTCAAGGTCGCATCAACAAGAGGTTTTGGGCGATCAAAAATAGAATTACCCAAATCACTAAAATCAATGCACTCAGCTGCTTCACGCCATTTTTTTTGACCACGTTTAGGTTTTTTGGCATGAGTAGCTTCTGGCCAAACAATTGCTTGCCCATCACAACGTGCAACCATAAACAGGCGTTTACGAATTGTCGGAGCACTATAGTCTGCAGCAATAATCTTTTTCCATTCCACAACATAACCAAGTCGCTCAAGGCTTCTTACAAAATGTCGCCAAGTTTTTCCGTTCTTTTTTGGATCTGGCACCAAGAACTGATTATCTCTTGGAACATGTTCACCAGGTTCTGCAACTCGGTGTACCTTTTTTCCGTTCACATCAATTTTTTCGAGAGTAATAACACGACCTGTAGTTTTGTCTCGCTTAGCAATAAGAGGGCCCCAATTAAGGATCTGCTCTACATTTTCCAAACTAATAACGTCTGGTTTAACCTTGCCAGCAAACTTAAGAACGACCCATGAAAGGTCACGTATTTCTTTTTTACGTGGTTGACCGCCAGCAGCTTGCGAATGATGTGTGCAGTCTGGGCTTGCATGAAACCAACCGACTTGATAGCCATCACATATTTCAACTGGATCAACTGCAAAAACATCTTGAACATAATGCTTGGCGTGTGGGTGATTAGCTTCATGCATAGAAATAGCTTTAGGGTTATGATTTACAGCAACATGAACAGGCCTGTTTAATCCCATCTCTAAACCTGTGCTGGCACCACCACCACCTGCAAAAAAATCTACAATGATTTTTTCAGAGAAATTTAAATCAAACTGTGTTCTGAAAGAACGTTTAGCATCAACAAATGTATTCATGCTTCACCGCCCTTATTAAGCTGAATGTAAGTACTACCCAAGAAACGGATCCGACCAGCACGACCCAAACTTTTGATAAGTTCTTCAGCTTGCATATAAGTAATACGATGTTGACGAGCTAAAGCCTCTTTGAACTCTTCACGTTTAACTGCCGCATTTTTAGTGTCTGCCTTAATGCGCTCTAAGTTCTCTTCACATTTTTTAATTAATGCGCTAAGTGTATGAAGCGCTGGCTCAAACCAGCTCTGGATTATTTGCTGTTGATTTGATAAATTACTCATGTTCTGCGATTCCTAAAATTAATGAACACGAAAAGCTCGACCTGCAACGTCGGGCTTTTTATTTGCTAAAAGGAAGCTAAATATATTTTTGAATACATTTTTGAATTCATTTGAAGACGTTGTATTCATTGAATTATTTATGTCATTGGATGAAGATTGTTCTAAATCCATTTCGAGCTTTAATCTAATGGCTGCTCTTATCCATTTCGCCCGATCCATTCCATTTGATTTGGCTACATCATCAACTAGCACTTGCACTTCTTCAGGTACTCGAGTGCTTAAACTCACAAGTAATTTATTGCTTATGTGCATATCGTCTAAATTCATGTTTTGCATGTTTTTTCCTCTATATGTTTTGGTAGTGATATTTTTCTCATGATGTGTCCTAAGCGGTTTGTATTTGAAACTCTTTGAGTGATGGACAAAGTTCAGCTGCTTTGAATTCGCCTTCAGTAGCTTTTTCTGCTCTCATTGCTACCACTTCAGACATATTCCATCGTCCTGAAACATAGCCACTAATATTGGCTTGGCTAACTTTCAGGGCTTTTGCAGTGGCGACTTGACCACCAAAATGCTCAACAAGCTTTTGGTAAATGGGTTGCATAGCCATCTCTTAAATATAAGTGATATTAGAATAATATTAGCAAACTAATACTACGTCAATAAGTATTCTAATTTGATTTGTTATTAGTTCACTAATATGCTAACGCGAGTTGTAATAGGTGATCCGATATGCTAAAGGACAGACTTAAAGAAGCCCGTAAGAAGGCTAAAAAATCTCAGAAAGATGTTGTTGAAGCTGTTGGTATTACTCAATCAGCATTGAGTCAGCTCGAAACAGGCTTAGTAAGCTCATCATCGCATTTAGCCTCTATTGCTAAATTTCTTGGTGTAGATGCTTATTGGCTTCAAACTGGTGAGGGTGAGCCTAATAAAGATCACGCTCAACAGCAAAATGATGGTTCAAATTTTAAAAAATTAGACATCGAAGAATTTAAGAAAAAATATAATATTAGTGATAGTGATGAGGCTGTTCTATTTTCAAATATCGTTGAAAAGCCTTTTAATCCAACATCTAAGCGGTGGGTCCCAGTAAAAGCTTACTCTAAAATGGGCATGGATGGCTATTTCGTAGACATGGGTTTTGAAGGAAATGGCGGTGATGGATATATTCCAACTCATACTGCTGGATCAAAAGCATATGCTGTAAAGGGTACTGGGGATTCAATGTTCCCTGCTATTCGTAATGGTTGGTATGTAGTTTGCGATCCAGATGCTGAACTAGTTCCTATGGAATTTGTCCAAGTTTGTCTTAAAGATGGTCGATGTACTATTAAAGAATTCATTGGAATTCAAAATGATGTTTTAAGTCTAATAGCTGTAAATGGCGGAGAAAGACTTACGTTTAATATGGATGAAGTTGAAAGCATTACGGCTATTACTGATATTGTCCCGCCAAGTCAGCATAAACATGATCATCCAAAATCACATTGATAAAATTATGATTTCCAGGAACATACATGGATAACACCAAACTCCCTATTAACCAGATAATATCGCGCATAAACGAAGCGGCTAATGCTAATGAGAGTTTGATCCTCTCAGCTGAAGAAGTGAAAATTCTTTCAAAAGACATTGGTGATAGTTTTTTTATTCCAGTACTTTCTAACGATCAAATCGTTGAGTTAGTAAAAGAAGGTAAACTAGGGCAACCAATAAAGTAATCTTCCCTGTTATCAAAACCCACCTTTTGGTGGGTTTTTTATTACGGCCTATAAAAAATATTAGCAAACTTTTAAAAAAATATTAGCAAACTTATTGACTACTAATATTAGAGAACTTATATTTGTCTCGTAGACAACAAAAAAGCACACCGACCGTCAAATCAAATGTGCTTTGCAAACTGCGAGATCGATTATGAACGTAAAAGCTAATTCTTTCAACTTATTTGCAATTGGTAGTATGGCTGCCCTTGCATTATCAGGCGGTACTTTAGTTGCTTGCCAATTTCAACCAGCAGCTGAAGCTAATGATTCATATACTGCTTTCACTCCTAAAGTTCAACCAAGTACTTACAGCGTATTAACAGCAAAAATCACAAGTAAACGTTCTGGCGTTGCTGTCGTTAAGTTAGATAGCTTTCGCTTAAACGTTAGTTTCGACTTTGAAGCTCATCCAGACAGCTACGGCGTACCAGGTTCCGAATTTACCGCTGTTGATATTACTCAACTAACAGTAAATGAAATCACTGATATTAATGGCAAGTCATACAACGATTTCACTGAATTCGAAGACATTCGCAACATCAATGCAACTCTAAAAGGCTTCATCGAACGTAATAAGTTGGTGGAGGCTTAATTATGGCTAATTCAACTCTAAATCTATCAGAACGCCAACAAGCAGTTTTGCAAACTGTTATCGAGATTAATAAAAAAGGCCATCAGCCTTTTGCTTGGCAAGTTGCTGCATGCATGGTGGTTAAAGGTCACCAAATTACCGAAAAACAATGTGCCTATGATCTAGGTGTAATTATTCGAACTAAAGGTACAGGTGTTTTTTCTGCAAAGTTTGATAGCAATCCTAAAGTTTGGATTTATGAAGAACCTAAGGGAGCTAGTTAATTATGAATGCTCATTTCAAACCACATCCAGACGGTATTAAAACCTATATCGGTCATGACCGCTTAACAGGTCTCTACTCTGTACGTGTCGGCTGGACTGTTTATGCAGCTAATGCAAACTGCAGTGTGCTGTACACCGTAAAAGGTGACGTAAAGACACCTTTAAATGTGGAAGATTTTAAGGCGAAGCGCCCCAAAGTTCTTGCTTCTCTAATGCGAGAAATTGATTTTCAGCGTAGAAAGCAGCTCGCAATAAAGCTACGCGAAACAAACATCCCATCAAATGACCGTAAAAACTATAAGCGTTCACGCGGCTTCACGGGCTCAAGATAAGGATAAGTAATATGGCACTTGCAAATATTGTTCATGCAAATGAACCGATCCATGTAGAAACAATTGTCGCTTATTACTATGCAGATCCGGACATTGGTAAATCTTCTTTAGCTTTTACTGCAAAAGACACCATTTTGTTTGACTTTGATAAAGGTGTTCACCGTGTAGGAGCATTACGTCGAGGAACGGCTGTACAAGTACAAAAATGGACTGATGTATCTAACGTAACTGAAGAGGATCTTAAACCTTATAAAACTGTTGCTTTCGACACTGTAGGCACCATGCTTGATTGCGTCAAAATCTATTATCAAGGCATTCAAGGAAATACCCAGAGAGATGGAAACCTGACTTTAAAAGCCCAAGGTTATGCTGGTAATGATTTTATTGGATTAATTAATCGTATTCGTAGTTATGGCAAACACATCATTTTTATTGGTCATGCTGAAGAACAGCGTAATGATGATTTGTTAATTCACCGTCCTTCTATGAGTGGTAAAAATCGTGATGTGCTTTACCGCATATCAGACATCATGGCCTATCTAACTTATGAAAAAGCTACAGATGGGCAAATTGTCCGTGTTCTAAAGTTCAAAGCTTCAAATTCGCATCATGCCAAAAACTCAGGAAATCTTGGTGCTGAAACAGGTGGAAATATAGTTTTACCAGATCTTTACCACGCCCCTACATTTTTCGGTGATTTGATCGAGCAAGCAAAAAGTCATCTTAACACTATGACCCCTGCCCAGTTGCAAACGATGAAGGCAATTGAAGAGCGCGATCAATTCTTTTCCGAATGCGATCAAAATAATTATGTTTTTGAGCTAAATACATTAATTGAACAGCTCGACAAAAACCATCCTCACTATAAAGAAATGCGTAAGCACTTCATTGATAGAGTTAAAAGCTTGGGCTTTGTATTTGACACTGAGAAAAACAAATACATGGATCCTAATTCTATTCCAGTGGATTTAATCACCGAAGCTGATCGTGATCAATTACAGGTGTTTATAGATACTTGTGGTTTAGATGTTAAGTCGGTCTGTGAACATTTCGGCATCGATGCTCTGACTCAAATAGAAGCGGTACAGCTAGAAAAAGTAAAACAAGAAATTGAACAACTTGCAAAACAGGAAATCTCTGCATGAGTGCAATCATTTTAGATACTGAAACTAACACTTTAAACGGCTATCCAATTGAGATAGCCCATGTACCAACTTACTTTGAAAATGGTGTGTTGGTTGTCAATAAAGATGCCTGTTTTGACGAGTACTTTTCTTGTCCAGATAAAATTGAATATGGTGCTATGGCTGTACATCACATTTTAGAAAGTGACATTGCAGGTAAACCAAGCTATGAAACTTTCCGTGCTCCAGAATGTGAATTCATCATTGGCCATAATATTGATTATGACATTCAAGCTATTCGATTAGCTCATAAAGAATTTAGTGCGAAGGCAATTTGTACACTAGCCCTTTCAAGAATGGTATGGCCTGAAGAGGCTCATAACATTTCAACATTAGTTTACATGCTGACCAAAGGGAGTGAGAAAGCCCGTCAAAGTATTCGTAATGCCCACAATGCAAAGCAGGACGTATTTTTAACAGGTTTTGTTTTAACCCATATTTGCAAGAATCTCGGCCTTAAAGATATGCAATCGCTCTACCTTGCATCTGAACATGCACGAGTTCCGACCATCATGCCTTTTGGTAAATACAAAGGGACAAAAATTAAAGATCTACCCGCTGATTATGTTGCTTGGTTGTTAAGACAGGACGAAATAGATCAGTACGTACTTAAAGCATTAAAAGGATAAGAATATGACAAATTTAATTTCAGCTAACGAAGCATTTGAAGCTCTTCAAAAAGGTAAAACTGTACTTTGTCGTCCAGCTGGAGACATGTTGGACTTTGCCGATTTAGATCAATTCCCTGCTTCTGTGTTTGGTAAACCGGGTTTTGAATTCTGCATCAAAATTGATGTGATTGAACTTGCTGGCATTACCTTTACTAAGCCTTTAACTGTTGATGAATTAGAGATTGATAAAGAGGTATTTGTTATTAATCCCGCTGGTTTTATTGAGAAGCATATTTATCAAGGTGTGGGTTATGGCATTGTCACTATGGTTGATGGCGGTTTTGCTCAACGTGATTTGGATAATGCCAGATTACAATATGAAGCTCTTTGTAAAGTACTTGGTGGCAATTCAATAAAAGATGTGCCTTTGAAAACTACGGAACTTGAGATTGAGAATAAACAGTCAAAGAAGCGTAGTAAAAAAGAGCCTCAGGTCAAGGCAGAAGAACCACAAGTTAAAGAAAAGAATAGTGAAGTTATTGCTGTAGAAACTCAGCCTGCAATTGTTATTACTGAACAAACTAATGTCACCACGTCAGAGGATCTGTTAGTTCCAGAAACTTCTGATCCAGATATAAAGCCGAATGTTAATGCTCAATTTGAAATTTTGCTGGATGCCATTCGCATTTGCCAATCTGAAAAAGAACTCGACTCAACTTGTGTAAATCTTGAAAAAGAAGGCTTTTCACCTGAGCAAATCAAATCGATTGATGATGCTAAACAAAATCGCCTGACTGAGCTTGACGCGCAAGAAATTGATGCAGTTACCTCTATGCCTGAAAACTATGAGTCTCTTGTTAAAACTATTCAACAGGCCCATACACCTGAAGAGGTAAATAGTGTTGTTCGGTATACCTCTAAATGGACTGAAGAACAACGCAAGCCACTATTAAATGAAATGCATAAACGCCTATCTGAGTTAAATCAAACTAAACAGCAAGATGATGGGCTATCTCCTTTAATTGTTCGCCTTCAATATGCGGCAGATCTAAAAACACTTGAAGAATTAGAACGTGAAATTCCTTCACGCAATCCAGATGTTCATAAGACATTGTGGAACATGGCCAAAAAACGCCGTGCTGAATTAAGTGTCCCAGTAACTCCTTCGGCTGAACCTGATTATTTACTGGAGAATTACCCATGAAATACCGGTATTCCACAACCACTCGCACGTTAATTGTTATCGGTAATTTTATGAATCACCACTTCGACAATGTTAATGCTTCTGAGATTGAACAATGTCTCTATGACGTAAAGCTTAAAGAAGGAAGCTGGGGAAAATAATGCGAACAGTAGTAAAACGCAAAAATCTACTAGCTTTCAAAATTTGGTTAGCCCTTCTGGGCTACCAAGTTAAAGATATGGAAGATGGCCGAGGCTTTAATTTCCGCTTTAAAAAGCAATACGGCATGGTTACTAGAGCATTAACTGGAAATGAGCTGGCTAATTCACTTGGTAAAGAATTTGAAGAACATTTGAAGGCTTAAATATGGAAGTAAGAATTAAAACTTTTACTGGAGAAATGGGCCTACCTTCTAATCTTCAGCTCAATGTGGTTTATCACGCAATTCGAATTGATGAGCATCGAATGAAAGTTACTTGTGATGATGGCCAAGTGATTACAACCAATATTTCTAAATCTGGCTATTTGGGCGATTGGGGTGAATGGGAAATAGTTTCGGAGGATCAAACGTGATTGATTTGAATAAAGAAAGAGAAGCTTTTCAAAGATTTCTTCAAACGAAAGGTGTAGTAAAAGTTGGTTGGAATAGTTTAGGTGTTATAACAAATTTGGTTCGTGAAGCTGGCTGCACACTTAGTTATAACGACATTGAATTAATGCAGGAAGTTTGGATGGAAAAAGCCAAAGCTCAGCCGGTGCCAGAACAAATTGCAGATGATATCCAATCTTGGGTTGCTGTCGTATCCATACAAGCAATGGAGTTAGACGGCGAAACTTTTGTAGTGGGGGCAAATGAACTTGCAGAGTTTATTGAGCAATTAGTTAATAGCGAATCAGGAGAAGCAGAGTGAGTAAAGTTATTGGTGAAGTTAATCTAACACCTAATCGTATTGAAGGTACACCTGCTGAGGTAGCTGCACATATCTTTCAAAATATTATTTGCCCAAGTACTGAAGAGCTACTAAAAAATAATCCTGAAGCAGCAAAAGTTTTTGCATACCATATTTTTGGTTTGGCTCTGTCTCAGTTTGCTGAATTTCAATCTACTAAGAATTTTGAGAAAACTGTGAGCGTTACTCTGAATAACTTAGTGATGCGTTTGAAACAAGAACGCAATGAATTGAGGAACTGATCGATGAGTAGATTAAGTGAAACTTTTGAAAAAGCTTTCAAAAATGGTGGACTTGATTTGCGAGTGTTAATGGAATCATTTGACGTTCGATTTGAAAACTTAAGTCTTGATGATGTGCGATTTATTCAATCTGAATGTAGAGAAGTCCTACAAAAATTTGAAGAAGCTGAAAAAGTTGATTGTTATAAAACACGTAACCTTTTTTATCTTGGCTTTGATGATACTGCCTATTTCTCCGTTGATGAAGTTGATTTAATAAAGAAATTAGCGGGTGATCAAATCAAGGAAGGTAATTTCGATTTTGAGGTGAAAAAGATACGGCTCTCTGAGCCTGTTCTATTCGGGCACATTAAAGACCGTAAGCAATGGGAGGTGCCAAAATGAGTGAATTTAATTTCGAAGAGCTCTATTTGATGGCTTTGATGAACTCGCCTAAGCCCAAAACAAGACCGAATTGGGTTCATGTTGAAAAACATGGACCAGGATCTTCAAAAGCTCACGAAATTTGCAGATATTTCGGTATCGATCCAGAAGGAACAATTTTTGAGGCAGAAAATAAAAAGGTCTTAGAGATGAATATTATTTTAACTGAAACAGATCTAGATGTAGCGCTTAATAATGGTGATTCGTACCGAGACATTCTTAATCATGTCGCATTCTTACTTATTGAAAAAGTATTAGTAAAGACCAGAGGCAATAAAACCGAAGCAGCGCAAATTCTCGGTATGACTAGAGAGACTTTAAATAAAGTAATAAAGCGTGTGAATACTAAGAAGGAGGAAGTTTAAATGGGTGCGTTGAAATTAAGACCTGAAGAAAAATTGCAGCAGCTCATTGATTCTGGCGCAAGTTTAGTAAGCACTATTGATGCTGCAAAGGTCCTAGGTTATAAGCCCAACACTTTGCGAGTATGGGCTAGTCGAGGGGGCGGTGATTTAACACCAGTTATGACTAAAAACGGTGCACGTTGGCGGCTAACTGATATCAGAAATCTTGTAGGGGCTTAGGCCCCTTTTTCTTCGTCTATTATTCCCGCTTCAGTTAAAATCCAATCTTCAATACGTTGATGATGTATTCTTAGTAAATCAACTGGACGATCTTTATAATGTTTCTCTTGGGTTGCACTAGGTTTATGGCCCATTATCTGAGCGACTACACCCGCTGGCACATCCAGCCACTCTGTAAGGTTACTAAAAGAACGTCTTAAATCGTGAATTGTAAAACGTGGCAAACCCTTCTCTTTTAAATGTTGATAGTATTTTTTGCGCACATCGGTAACGTAACCACAATCAGAATTAGTAGACCAAAATACATAATTTGATTCTGGATGTTTTGGAAGACTTAATAATAGTTTCTCTACGTATCTTGTCATTGGGATAATACGATAATCTTGATCAACTTTATCCCAAACTTTTATAGTTTTCCATTTAAAATCTAACAAGTGATATTCTAATCCTCGCATCGATTCAGAACGTGGACCTGTTAAAATTGTTATTTGTAAAAAGGCTCGGTGCATTATATTCGGTAAATCATTAACTGCTTTAAACCATGTCGCAAGCTGATTTCTTTGTATAGCTTGTTTTTTAGCTTTTACAGTTGGAACTACTTTACGAACGCGTTTAGATTTATGAGCTTCATCATTAATAATCTGTGAATAGACTTCGTGCTCCATGCACCAATTAATAAATGCACGTAATGTTCTAAACCCTAAAGCAGCTCGGGTAGGTCTTGTTTTAGCTTCTTCAATTTGCCAATAAATTATAAATTCAGCATTAATCTCATATAATGGTTTATCTAATAATGAAGCTAATACACCAGGTATTGTTAGACCCGGGCCCCTTTTTTTCTTTTCTCCACCGCGGTGTATTAAAGTGTAATGATCATTAATATAACGATCACTCCAAGCTGTTTTATTTTCCTCAACATATTCTAAAAAAGCAGTTTCAAATTTTATTTTCTTTTGTTCTTGTAATTCAGAATATTCATTATTTTTATAATTCTCTTCAGCTTTACTACGTCTTGGATCAATTCCCTGATCACATAGTTGCTGTAATCGTCTAGACTCTTTTCTTGCATCATCTAAAGACCATATAGTAACGCCGCCTATTGTTATACGAATAGATTTACCAGAAACACGACTTTGAAATATGTAAGATCTATTCTCATTCTGTGTTACCCTGACAGATAAACTTGGTGTATCACTATCCCAATAAAATATTTGGTTCTTACCTTCAGTTGGAGGATCAAATTTTAAAACTTTAAGGGTTGTGAACTTGGTTTTCATAAAAAAGCGGTTACATGGGGTTCGTGTAAGCAGTATGTAAGCAAATTAATTCAATCATAGTCAACACTAATCAATAACAATCATGACTATGCTATTGTTTTTCATAAATTTAAATAAATTTAATTAGTAGTCATCAACAGTAATAAATACTTTTACTGTAGGACTCATAATCCGTTGGTCCACAGTTCAAGTCTGTGTGGGCCCACCAAATACCGAACCTCATAAACAAAAAGTTTATGGGGTTTTTTAATATATATCTAAATAGAATATGCTTTACTCTTATAAAAAATACTCAAAATTTAAATTTATTTTATCCCTAAATTTTAGATGTTTTAAAATACACTTACGTTCCGTACTAAATATCCATCTTTCATCTATTAGGCTAAGATTTGCTTTCGCATGGGCTCCGAATTCTCTAATTGTGTATCCCAAAACTTTTCCCATAAATCACAATACTCTAAGCATAATTTTTCAATATAGTTATAGTCTTCTTCTGTACAAGCTTGCATCAAGACATACCATAAATCTTCTTCATGATCATCATCTGCTGCTTCAGCACTTTCATCCTCAGAGATACCATGTACATGATAATAACCACCACCCTCCACATCTAGACCAACTGCTTTAGTTGCTCTACGTAAAGGTGGACTATATAGAATGACTTCTTCCTCTGCGACTGCTAATAAGGCTGAAACAGCTTTATAGTCATCATAAGCATTTTCTAAAAATACTCTAACCTGATCTGCAATTTCAGTCGGATGATAAGTTAGACGATCTTGTTCTGTAATACCAAAATCATTCAATATATCTTCAAATAAGGGATAATGAGCATATTCAGGATTTCCCTGATAGTAGCCGTCTTTATCTAATCCTGGCCGAAATCCAAATTCATCAAAAATATTTAAACTTAAAAGAAAACGCGGGAACATTTTTGCACCAGCATGCAATCTCGGCTCTAATTGTTTAGTTTGAAATTGAGCCATGAGCAATGCATCAGTAAAAGTTTGCACAATTGCATGGCGATACTCTAAATGAATTTTTTTTAAATCTTCTTTATTAATTTCGCCATTATTTAAAGTATCGATTGCAGGATGATGAGATACAGGATGTTTCGCAATCTTTGCTCTTAATCGGGTCAAAAACTTTGAATTTTTTCCCCATAGTTCAGCTGAAATGCTTTGTTTCATCCCTGCGAGTGCTTTCTTTCTAGGATTATTAAAATTCTCAAATTTCTTAGGCATATCCGCTCTCATTAAACTTATTGAAGCATGATCGATTTTTACATATTTTATTATAAAAACAATGACTTAAATTAATATTTAAATATGTTCCTTCATCGATTAATATTAGAATTAAAATCGTACGAAATCAAATGAAAAATTAAAAAAAACTTCAATTAATGATAATCATTATCACAATCTCAACTTGAATCAAAATCAGTTTTTTATTATCATAATTTGTATTAAAAATTTAATATTTTAGATTAAGTTATAATTAGTTTTAACTATATGGAATAGTAATGTCAAAAAAAGAAGATATTATAAATACTGCTTTAAATTTATTTAATCAGATTGGGTACAATGCTACTGGTGTTGACCGTATTATTGCTGAATCAAATGTTGCAAAAATGACTTTTTATAAATATTTTCCGTCAAAAGAAAATTTAATTATGGAATGTTTGCAACATCGAAATATAAATATTCAAAACTCAATCAATGAACAATTAAGTTTACATCAAGATGCTAGTCCTCTTGAGAAAATTCATATTATTTTTAATTGGTATATTGAATGGATCAATAGCGAAACATTTAATGGCTGTTTATTTAAAAAGGCATTTATTGAAGTATCAAAACAATATACTTCAATTCGTGAACCATTTTATGAATATACAAAATGGTTGACTAATCTGTTACATGAAAAACTTACTCAGTTAGGTATAGAAAACCCAACTCCCCTTGTTCATATCATTATTTCTATTATTGATGGGATGATTATCGATGGAACGACCGATAAAAACCTTATTAACCCTGAAAAAATTTGGAAATATATTGAATATTTAATTAATGAAGAGATACCACAGCCAGTATCTTAATTTTAAAATTATCTAGGTTTATTACTTTCAGACGAGGTTTGAGAAAAATAAAAAAAGAACTTTTAAAGTATTTTAGAACTTAGATAATCCTTAACTTTTGTGCTCTACTTTAGCTTTCATAATTTCTCTAGGCTTTTTTACAAACTCATATTAGAATCCTGAAAATTTATCAACTTGCACTGATGTATGAAAAAATTTTTAGCTAACTCTATCTTTAAAGCCGTTGGTTGGACCTACAATGTAGACCCAAAAATTCTTGAGAAAAAACAAGTTATTATTGGCTTTGAACATACATCAAATCTAGATGCAGTGCTCTCGATTGCCCTCTTCCAAATGTTAGACATCAAAATTCATACCTTAATAAAGAAAGAACTCTTTAGGGGCCCACTTAAGCCCCTTCTAGAAAAACTTGGTGGTATTCCAGTTGACCGAAAAGCAAGTAAAGATATCGTTTCACAAATGGTTGAACAGTTTCAAACTCATGAAACTTTTAACTTGGTGATTGCTCCTGAAGCTACACGTGCCAAAGATGGCTCTGAACGTAAACCTATCCGCACAGGTTTTTGGCATATTGCAAAAGCAGCCAATGTTCCTATTGTTTTAATGTATGCGAATGCTCGAAGTAAACAAGGTGGGATTTTAGGTAAAATTTACCCGACTGATTTACAAAAAGACTTGGAAACTATTAAAGAGTTATATGCTCAATTTGACATAGATGTCAAAATTAGCTAAATCAAATTGGACTTGATTTGACCTAATCTCAATCATTAGGTTTTAAGCTTATTGTTCTTATTCAATTGGCTAACAAAACGCAGGGCAACAGTTTTCAACAAAACCAAGCCTATGCTAATATTCTAGCACTTTTGCATTTTCTTTTTTTGGAGTTCACGTCCATGGCGGGTCATTCTAAATGGGCCAATATTAAGCATCGTAAAGCTAAACAAGATGCAAGTCGCGGTAAAGTTTTTACTAAATATATTCGTGAAATTGTGACTGCTGCCAAACTTGGTGGTGGAGATCCTGCTAGCAACCCTCGTCTGCGTGCAGTAGTTGAAAAAGCTCTCTCAGTTAATATGACACGTGACACCATTAACCGTGCAATCCAACGTGGTGCTGGTGGTGAAGATAATGATGATTTAAAAGAAGTAACTTACGAAGGTTATGGGGTTGGCGGTGTTGCTGTTCTTGTTGAAACAATGACAGATAACTTGAACCGTACAGTTCCCGATGTACGTCACTGTTTCAGTAAAACAAATGGTAACTTAGGAACTGCGGGTTCTGTATCTTATCTATTTACTAAACGTGGTGAGATTACTTTTGAAGATGTTTCTTTAGAAGATAAAATCATGGAAGTTGCTTTAGAAGCTGGGGCTGAAGATATTGAAGTTTCAGAAGATGAAATTTTAGTAATCACCTCACCTGAGACTTTCGGTGAAGTTCAGGATGCTCTTGCTGCTGCTGGTTTAAAATCTGATAACGCAGAAGTTGTGATGAGTCCATCCACAAAAGCTGAAATTACAGATGTTGATCAAGCAAAACAAATTCTTAAAATGATTGATATGTTTGAAGATCTTGACGATGTACAAAACGTTTATACTAACGTTGAATTCTCGGATGAGGTTTTGGCTCAACTTGATGCTTAAATCAAACATTTGAATCAAAGAAAACGCACCATTTGGTGCGTTTTTTTATAGCTTGTTGAGCAAGTTATAGCAATTAAATACATTATACTCTTTAATGACAAAACTAGAATGTAAAGCAACGACATTGTCGATTTTTCCAATACGTCTTAATAAAATTTCACTGTAGTCATCCATGTTGCGTGCTACAAGCTCCAAAATAAAATCTGCACTTTGCCCTGTGACTAAGAATGCGTTTGTTACTTCTGGAATTGCCTCTATTTCAGACAAAAACTTATCAAATGTTTCGCTATCATGTTTGCTCAGTGAAACTTGCAATAAAATATGTAAAGTAAAACCAAGCTTACTAAAATTAATTTCCCTTTTGAGCTTCCCCATAATATTGGCTTCAATCAGGTGCTTAATACGGCGGTGTACAGAACTGACTGACAGATTGATCCGTTCTGAAAGTTCATTCAAATTTAAGTCTTCATGAGACAAAATTTCTAGAATTTGTTTATCAAAACGATCTAACTCCACTCTTATCTCCAGCCAGAATTTCACAGTGAAGACAGTATAACCCTATACCATTACCTCTGCATTGAAAATACAGAGGTTTATAGACAGCAAAACTCTTTTTCTTTTATAGAGCTTAATTCTTTTATGCCTTTTAAACGTGCAAATAGTGTCAGGGGCGGTTCATTTTAGAGAGTCGGTTTATGCTTAAATCTGATTTATCTATTCAGAATCCTTATTCTCACTACTATTTAACGCTAAAAAGGAAGTAATCATCAAAATTTGACTATTTTTCAAGCTTCGTAAAGTTGGCATCATTTTTGTTATGTATTTGCAGGAAAATTTTTATCCATGTCGGGGGAGTTCCTGTGAATAAGATCAAAACACTAGTGTTAGCAATGAGTTCTTTAGGTGTAATGAGCGTGACGATGCCTGTGCATGCCGCTACAGATGCTGAAGTTAACGCCTTACGTGATGAAGTAAAGGAGTTAAAACAACTCGTTCAGAAACTATCTGATCAACAAAAAACAGCTTTAACTGTCACTGCTCCAGCAACAATTCCCGCGACTCCTGCCACCCCTACACCTCCTGCATCAAAACCAGGTTGGATGGCTATGGCCGATGGGCAAACTCAAGTCAAGCTTTATGGTAGTGTTCGCGCAGATGCAACCTATGACTTTAAAGGTTCAAATGGCAATATTTCAAATGGTGCCAATTATCCACTCAATAAAGATGATCCAAAACAAGACTCACTCAATGTATCTGCAGCAACTTCACGAATTGGCTTAGATATTACTCGCCCAACTCAATATGGAGATTTAACAGGTAAAATTGAAGCCGATTTCATGGGTGGCAATGGAGATAATGGCAATGGTACTTTCCGTGTTCGTCATGCCTATATGTCTTTAGGAAAATGGTTAGCTGGTCAAACAACCTCACCCTTTGTAAACACAGATACATCACCAGAAACAGTAGACTTTAATGGTGCTATTGGTACAGGTACTACACGTACAGTACAGGTTCGTTACACCCAGCCAATTAATCCACAACAAAAAATATTAGTTGCCTTAGAAGGCGGTGATGTTGAAAAAGCAGGTAATGCTGCCGGTGGAAGCCGTTTTCCTGCTTTAACAGCACGATATGATTTCAAAACTACGGATAACAAAGGCCTATTACAGTTACATGGTCTTGCCCATGAAAACCGTGTGGCTCCAAAAGATAGCACTTCTGAAGAGAAATTTGGCTGGGGTGTCGGTGTTGGTGGTAAATATGATTTAACGCCTCAAGATAGTGTGGTTGCTAACTACTATCATGTTAAAGGTGATGGCCGTTATTTACTTTATAGCAATTCGGCTTATAACTATGACACAACAACACAAGATATTAATTTAGGAGAATTCGATAGCGCAGTAATTGGGTATCAACGTAAATGGAGCCCTATTCTGCGTTCTACTTTTGCTGTAGGTGGGATTCAATATAAAGATGATAATGTCTATGCAAATAGCAATTTAACCAATACCAGCTATAACAAAGAAATTTATAACGCTTTAGTCAATTTAATCTGGAACCCAGTTAAAAATATTGATTTAGGAGCAGAATATACTTACGGTCAACGTGAAACTTTTGCAGGTGACAAGGGTGATTATTCACGTATCAACCTGCTAGCAAAATATAGTTTCTAAAAATTAGATATAAAAAAAGAGCCTTTAATGGCTCTTTTTTTATTAGGGTTATTAGTGCATCGCCTGAATTTTTTCTAAGAAAAGTTTAGCACGCTCATGACGAGCTTCTAAATTATCAAAGAACTCATGGGTTGGGCAATCTTCTAAAATTTTACCTTCATCCATAAAAATTAAACGGTTAGATACTCTTTTAGCAAAGCCCATTTCATGAGTAACACACATCATGGTCATGCCTTCATGTGCGAGCTGCACCATAACTTCAAGAACCTCACCGACCATTTCAGGATCAAGTGCAGAAGTTGGTTCATCAAATAACATACAGATTGGGTCCATAGACAAGCCACGTGCAATCGCTACACGTTGCTGCTGACCACCCGACAACTGCCCTGGAAATTTATCTTTATGAGCAAGTAAGCCTACACGCTCTAAATATTTCAAACCTTTTGCACGAGCATCTGCAACTGAACGCTTTAACACTTTAACTTGAGCAATCGTCAAATTTTCCAAAACAGTCATGTGCGGAAAAAGTTCAAAGTGTTGAAAGACCATCCCCACTCGTGAACGGAATTTAGCAAGATCTGTTTTTGGATCTTTAAGCGAAATTCCATCAACAATAATGTCACCTTGTTGAAATGGTTCCAAAGCATTTACTGTTTTGATGAGTGTTGATTTTCCTGAACCAGATGGTCCGCAAACAACAACGACATCACCTTTTTCAATACTCGTCGTGCAATCTGTTAAAACCTGAAAATCACCATACCATTTAGAGATATGTTGGATGTCTATCATTGGCATTTAAAATCTCCAATTAGCGAATGATGGCAATTTTTTGCTGTAAGCGTTTGACTAAATGCGACAGCACAAACGAGCTACAGAAATACACTACAGCGACGATTAAATAGAATGTTGCTTTTGTTTCAGGTCCATAAGTATTAGCCAATGTATCTGCACGGCCTAAAAAGTCTGGTGCACTAATCACATAAACTAAAGAGATGTCCTGAAATAGAATGATTGTTTGAGTTAACAATACTGGGAGCATATTACGGAAGGCTTGAGGTAATACCACGTAGCGCATTGATTGACCGTAGGTAAAACCTAGCGCATAGCCTGCATGTACCTGACCTTTTGAAATAGACTGAATTCCAGAACGTACAATTTCCGAGAAAAAAGCTGCTTCAAAAATGGCAAAAGTTACAACACTCGAAAACAACGGTCCCCAATAAGTATCAGATTGAAACTCAAATACTTTCGGCAACAAAAAATAGAAGATAAAGATCACCTGAATCAGTGGAATACCACGAAACAGATCAACATAAAATTTTGCAAAATTACTTGCGATGGCATTACTAGATAAACGCATCATTGCCAATGGGGTTCCAATTAGGATACCGCCCATCATTGCTAATACCGTTACGGTAAGCGTAAAAATGAAACCTTCTTTGAGTGCCGCGATCACATCAGGGTTTTGTAATAAAGAAAAATCCATGATTACTTCCCTCCTGAACCTAAGCCAGGTACAGCCATTCGTTTCTCAATCCATGCCATCACAAACTTAATGCTATAAGTGATAATCAAATAAACAGGCGTAGAGAGAATAAGAATGATAATGTCCTGAGAAGTTTCTTCACGCATGGTTTTCGTGTAAGCAAAGAAATTCAACACACTCAACGCATATAAAACAGCTGAGTTTTTAAAAACGTTCATTGCTTCAGATGTAATCGTTGGCCATACGGTACGATATGCAACCGGTAAAATGACATAACGATAGCTTTGTGCAGTAGTAAAACCCATAGCGGAAGCTGCGAACTTCTGTCCACGAGAAACGGTATTAATTCCGGCACGTATGTGCTCAGATACACGGGCAGCCGTGTAGAGACCTAATGCAAAAACACCAATAACCGCCGGTTGCTGATTTAAAATATTTTTCCACCAACCGCCAGCAACTACATCCCCACTACCTGCACTTAAGCTGTCCGGTAAAAACTCGGGAAAAACAAAAGCCCAGAAGAATAGTTGCACAATAAGTGGAATATTACGGAAAATTTCAACGTAACAATTGCCGATAAATGCGAGAGGTTTGTTGGGTAATGTACGAATTACACCTAGGAGAGAACCTAATAAAAATGCGATAAGAAAGGCTATAATAGCTGTCCAAACCATAGTGAACACGCCTGAACCTAACATTTGTAACCATGTGGGTGCCTCAGCATAAGCATTGTAGCTTGAGCTACCAATAGCTTTACAAACTGATTCTGCCCATGCGGCTTTATCGACACCATATTCATTAGACTCCGCACAGAATATAGTCCAGTTTAGCGAGCCGACTGACATGTTTGCCCCTTAAATTAATATCTTTAGAAAATAGACCACTTGTGCAAATGAATCTTTACACTTACACAAGTAAATTTAGGACAAAAAGATCCAGTTAGATTCCTGCATCTGTTGGGTTAGCTTTTAATTTCTTATAAGATGAACTTTGTTGCATGTTCAAATTCGTGTTTTTTGGTGGAATTGGAGATAAGAACCACTTCTTATATAAAGCGTCCATTTTACCAGTTTTCCACAAGTTATTTACAGTACGGTCTGCAACCGCTTTAAATTTTGGATCATCTTTAGCAAGCATAATTCCATAAGGTTCAGATGAAAGTACCGGACCTACAATTGCGAAAGCTTTAGGTGTAGAAGACTTCGCAATCAAGCCTGCTAAAATATTATCATCCATTACAAATGCAGCAGCACGGCCAGATGCCATCATGGCAAAAGAGTCAGCATGATCTTTACCATAAATATTTTGAACATTAACAGCCTGACCTTTTTCATTCATCTTAATGTATTTGTCAGATGTAGTGCCTTGAGTAGTAACAACTGCTTTACCATTTAAGTCCGCCAAACTCTTAATGCCAGAGTTTGCTTTAACAGCCATGCGCACTTCTGTTGCATAGTAGTTAGTTGAGAAACCAACTTGTTGCTGACGTTGTTTAGAGTTTGTAGTGGTACCACATTCCATATCGATATTGCCTGCCAAAAGCTCAGGAATACGTGTTGATGAAGTTACTGCCTTGTACTCAACTTTTAAGCCAGGCATTTTCAATTCTTTTTTAATGTCATTTGCAAACTGGTTACAGATATCGACTGCATAACCTACTGGTTTACCTGCAACAACATATGAAATTGGATCTGAGGATTCTCGATGACCAATTACGATTTTTCCGGTACTTTTAATTTTAGCTAATGTATCTGCTGCTTGAATTTGAGAAGTAGCGCCAACCGTACAAAGCATAACTGTTGAAATAATGAGAGAGGTTGCAGAACGTTTCATAAGAACTCCTTGATGATCATTCTCTCTATTTATCTATAGAATCATTCATATAGAGCAATAGAGTGATTTTTTATTAAATTGCAATTATCGAGCCAACTTTTCCAAGTCGGACCCATCCATTTGCTTCACTTATTCTATTCAATCTGTTTTGCAGAATTAATACCTTTAAAACTGCTCACATGTTTCTACTTTAATCTATGTTTTAATCTTCTGTCTATTATTAAGCTCATCTATTTACACTTAAATGTGGCAATTATTGATTACATTGTAAACACATGCACAATAAAGTGGCTTAACTTTGGCTAAAAATATTATTTAGAAAAATTGTATTTTCCAAAAAATCATAAAAATTAAAGTTATTAGTCATTTAGATAAAATGGAATTTATATTGTAAAAAGTAATTTAGGCATCAAAATAATATAAACAAATGGCTTAATAAAAATCATTTAGAAAATTGATAGTAATATCTACATTAATAAAATAACTAGCAAAGATAAAAATAAGCCCCGATTTTCTCAGGGCATTTTATAATTTTAAATTCCGCGCCAATCTACTCGCGCATTACGCTCAGTTTGATATATTCTTAAAACATACTGACCTAGAGGTAAATCGAGTAAATTTTGCTGATAGTTATTCCATTCTTCCGAAACACCTTCAGCTTCTTCCCGCTCCCATGGCGTGCCCTTTATTTCTAATAAAGGAGCAAGCATAGAACATACAGAAATATCAGCAAGACTTAAGCGATCACCTACCATATAACGTGCCTGATTTTCGATTAAGCAGTTATTTAGTTCATTTATGAGTTCATCCATACGTTCTTTTGACTGGTTGACTAGCTCTTCTTCAAGTTTATAGTTCTTCTTTACCAGTGTTTTGAGGAATGGCTTCGATATTTTTTCAAACTGACGTAAATAGCCTTGTTCACCCATCATAATTTCTAAAGCATGGTCTCCATGCGCCAACGTGTGAGCTAGAGCCCAACGACGGACATGAATACCCAGCTCATCAGCCAAGCTATCTATTTTTAATGTTTGCTGTCTTAATTGTTCATCACGACGTAACAGTGAATGCTCCGGATAAGTATCATCCAGATAAAGTGCAATTTTAGTCGATTCAGCGATCCATTGATGATCATCTTTCAAAATAGGCAGTAAATTTTGGCCTGTTTTGAGTTGTGCAAAAGCACGATGAAAGCCTGGAATTAAGTTATGAGCCACATAATCAAGTTCTTTATGGTCTAACAACCAGCGAGCTTTTTCACAATAATGGGACAAAGGAAACTGATACAAAACCCGCATAAAATCTCCACGTTTATTTTTATTTGACTATTTGTACAAAAATGGTCGTCGGTAAGTAGATACTTTAGAAGCTATTTTTAGTTAAAACAATGGATATTGTGCTCATTTTTCACTGACACTTAAGTCTATTTTTTTTATATCTTTTTTTACCGTAGTTATTGCTCTTTTTCATATTAAAACCAATTCTATTATTATTTTTTTGCATAATAAATATAAGGTATTGTTTTTTATTAATTTTCAATATCTATATTTTTTAATTAAAAAGCAAAAAAAATGCTTTGCACTTTATTTCATAAGCTGAGCATAAGTCCTCGTTTAGTGGAAAAATATTTCTTTTGTAAGGTAATGACAGCAATACAAGGTGTCATTATGTCTAATTCTCTATCTAAAACGACGGCATACGTCCAAATCATTCAAAATGATCAACAAGCCATTAATGCTGCTTATCAAGTGGCTGATTATGCTTTAGAGGGTCGTAATACACGTGATCAACAACGCTTACTACCGCATGAGCAAATCGAAAGCTTTAGCCAAAAAGGTTTAGGCGGAATTCGCATTGCAAAAAAATACGGCGGAGCTTTTGTTTCCAATAAAACACTCGCTCAAGTTTTCCGTATTTTAAGTAAAGGTGATGCGAACGTTGGTCAGATTCCACAAAATCAGATTAGCCTGTTAAACCTGATCGAAATCATGGGCACAGAACAACAAAAACAATTCATCTTTTCAGAAATATTAGCAGGTAAACGTCTTGCCAACGGTGGACCAGAACGTAATACCCATGATTCAAAAACATTAAAAAGCAATCTTACTGTTGAGAACGGCAAATATATTTTAAACGGCGAAAAGTTTTATTCGACAGGTACAAGTTTTGCGCATTGGCTCGCAATTAAAGCGGTTCATCCCGAAGGTCATGTGGTTTTAGTCATTGTTGACCGAGATGCTCAAGGCATTGAAGTCATTAATGACTGGAATGGATTTGGTCAGCGTACTACAGCGAGTGGTACAGTTAAATTAAATCAAGTTGAAGTTAATCCAGAACTCATTTTTGACGAACGCTTATTAACACAAGTTCCCACCTATCGCGGTGCGTATTCGCAGTTATTACAAGTTGCCATTGATGTGGGGATTGCAGAAGCTGCATTTGACGATACTTTATCGACTATTCATAAAGCACGCCCAATTATTGATGCAAATGTTGAAAAAGCCAGCTTTGAACATTACACCCTGCAAGAAGTAGGTAAGTTAAATATTTTGCTCGATGCTGCAATTTTACTGCTTGATGAAGCTGCTGAATATTTAGATGAACTTGACCAACTTCAAACTGTGACTGATGAACAAGTAGCTAAAGCTTCAATTTTGGTCGCAGAAGCGAAAGTCTATGCCAATGATGCGGCTCTACAAATCTCTGAAAAATTGCTGGAACTAGGTGGTAGCCGTTCAAGCTTAAGCCAACACAATTTAGATCAACATTGGCGAAATGCCCGTGTACATACCTTACACGACCCTGTTCGTTGGAAATTACATGCCATTGGCAATTATTACCTTAATGGTCATTTCCCTGCCCGCCATGCTTGGATTTAAGGAGAAATTGTCATGACTTCATATCAATCGGTTCAAACAAAACAAACCTCGGCATCTGGCCAAGCACACATTATTCAAAATGATGCTGAAGCTTTAGAAATTGCAAAACAATTTGCTGAGCAATTTAAAAAAACCGCAGTTGAGCGAGACACTAAGCGAATTTTACCGTATACCGAAATTGATGCATTGAGCCAATCTGGTCTTTGGGCAATTACAGTGCCAAAGCAATATGGCGGTGCCGAAGTTTCAAGTCATACTGTTGCTAAAGTGATTGCTCTTTTAAGTGGTGCAGATGGCTCAATCGGACAAATTCCACAAAACCATTTTTACGCTTTAGAAGTATTGCGCAATACAGGCACAGAAGCTCAAAAACAACGGTTATATAGCGAAGTTTTAAATGGCACTCGCTTTGGTAATGCACTTGCTGAGTTTAAAACCAAAACTTCAACTCATAAGCAAACCAATATCCGTCCACACGAAAATGGATATCTCATTCAGGGTGAAAAGTTTTACTGCACAGGAAGTTTATTTGCTCACCGTATTCCAACCTTAGTTTTAGACGATGCAGGACGTGAGTATCTGGCATTTGTAAAAAGTGGTTCACAAGGATTAAAACTTGTTGATGACTGGTCTGGCTTTGGACAGAAAACTACAGGCAGCGGCACGGTCAAGTTTGATCAGGTTTTTGTCGATGCAGATGATGTTATTCCTTTTGATACTGCATTTTTACAGCCAACCTTAGTGGGTCCTTTTGCGCAAATTATGCATGCATCGATTGAGGTAGGCATTGCACGTGCGGCCTTTGAAGAAAGCTTGCAAAGAGTGCATCAAGCCCGCCCATGGATTGACTCAAATGTAGAAATAGCCAACCAAGATCCATTAACGATTTATGAGCTAGGACGCATTGCTGTCGATGTACGGGCAAGCGAAGTGTTATTAAAACAAGCTGCGCAATCAATCGATGCTGCAAAAATTGAGACCACACCTGAAAGCATTGCTAAAGCTTCAATTGATGTGGCTAAAGTGCGTGCTCATAGTACAGATATCGCCCTAAAAGCATCGTCTAAGCTGATTGAACTTGCTGGTAGTCGTGGTAGTCAGTCTCAAGATGGCCTAGACCGTTTCTGGCGTAATGCGCGTGTACATACGTTGCATGATGCCGCACGATGGAAATATTACTTTATTGGGAACTACGTTCTTAACGGTGTGCTTCCACCTCGTCGGGGGACATTGTAATGGCAGATTTCAAAGCAAAAGAGATTTTATTAAACGCCTTTGACATGAACTGTGTTGGGCATATCAATCATGGCTTATGGACACATCCACGTGATGAATCACACCGCTTTAATGAACTGAGCTATTGGACAGAACAAGCTAAGACCTTAGAAAGTGGTTTATTTGACGGCTTGTTTATAGCCGATATTACTGGTGTGTATGACGTCTATCAAAATGGTATTGATCTCACTTTAAAAGAGTCCATTCAACTTCCGAGCCATGACCCATCTACACTCATTTCTGCTATGGCGGCAGTCACTCAAAACTTAAGTTTTGGGGTCACTGTGAACTTAAGCTATGAGCATCCATATCAGTTTGCTCGTCGCTTTGCGAGTCTCGACCATTTAACTCAAGGTCGTATTGGCTGGAATATCGTGACAGGTTATCTAGATAGTGCGGAACGCTTAATTGGTCAAAAAGGTTTAAAAGACCACGATGCTCGCTATGAACAAGCCGAAGAATTTTTAGAGCTTTGCTATAAATATTGGGAAGGTTCATGGGAAAACGACGCAGTAAAAAAAGATAAAGTACAGCGTGTTTTTACAGATCCATCTAAAGTTCACACCATTCACCACCACGGAAAATATTACCAAAGCGAAGGTGTATTTCAGGTGTCTCCTTCTGTGCAACGCACTCCAACACTGTTTCAAGCAGGTGCTTCTCCCAAAGGTATGCAGTTTGCGACTCGTCATGCTGAGTGTGTATTTATTGGCGGCGAAAAACCCGAAAAAATACGAGAACAAGTGAAAAAGATTCGTGCTCTTGCAGAACAGCAAGGCCGTTCAGCGGATGACATTAAAGTCTTCGTTGGCATCACCGTTGTTGTTGCCGAAACACATGATCTCGCTGTACAGAAACTTAATGAATATCGTCAATATGCAAGTCCTGAAGCAGGCTTAGCGCATTATGCGAGTTCAACTGGTATCGACTTAAGTAAATTTGCCGACGATGAAGCGATTCCTTACCAAAAAAGTAACAGTATTGTTTCGATTACCGAAAAATTTAAAGAGCAACAAATCACGAAAAATGACTTAAAAGCTCAGCATGTTTTGGGTGGTCGTTATCCACTCATTGTCGGTAGTGGCAAAGAAGTTGCTGAATACCTAATTCATCTTTTAGATGAAACAGATATTGATGGCTTTAATTTGACACGTACTGTTGCACCTGAGTCTCACCACGACTTTATTCGCTTGGTTATTCCTGAGCTACAACAACGTGGTCGCTATAAAACTGCATATAAAACGGGTTCACTGCGGAACAAAATCTTTAATCGGGGTGATCAATTACCAGAACAACACCCTGTTCAAGCGTTCCGATGTAGTCCCTATAACAACAGCAAAAACTTAACAAAAATTGAAGAAATAACCGCTTAAATTTGGAGATAGACATGGCTCAAACAGCCTCTAAAAAATGGCTAGGCATAGGCTTAGTCGTTGTAGTCCTTGTTGCTGCTTTATTCTTTTGGAATAAACATCGTCAAAGTGGCTCAAATGAACTTGTGATTGGTATTAGCCCACCATTTGCAAAACCTTTACAAGCTGCTGCCGATGAAGCAAAGAAACAAGGTTTAAATGTAAAACTGGTCGAATTTTCTGACTGGAACACACCAAACATTACTTTAAATCATGGGGATATTGATGCGAACTTTTTCCAGCATCAACCTTTCTTAGATAATGCAATTAAAGAAACTGGCTTTAAATTAAAGGCATTTGCAGTGGGTGCAGCATCACATGTGGGACTTTATTCAAAGAAGCACAAAAGCTTAGATGAATTGCCGCAAAACGCACGTGTAGTCATTCCAAATGATCCAGTGAACCAAGGTCGTGCCCTGCTACTCTTACAGCAAGCTAAATTAATTACGCTTAAAGATTCAAATAATCATTTATCTGCACTAAAAGATGTAGTTTCAAACCCTAAAAATTTGCAATTCGTAGAGGTTGAAGGACCACAAACTGCTCGTGCAATTGATGATGTTGACTTGGCTTTTGGCTATCCGCATTACCTACGCTTAGCAAAAACAGCTGACCCTGAAAGTGCACTTTTACTTGATGACAATACCAATAAACGTTATGCAATTTTATTTGTAGTGCGTGATGACTACCAAGATAAGGGAGACAAATTAAAGAAATTTGTTGAGATCTATCAAAACTCGCCAAAAGTTAAAGCTGTGTTAGATGCTGAGATTGGTCCAAAACTTTGGTTCCCTGGCTGGAAGTAATAACGGAAAGATTATGGCGATTCAGTTCAAACAGCATAAGCCTTGGTTACTCGGAATTACGGTTTTAATCGTAGTTCTGGGCCTCGTCGGTTACCGTTATATTAAAAATAAACAAGCCGATGATGTTTTAACGATCGGGATTAGCCCGCCTTATGCTGAGCTATTACAAAGCGTTGCCAATGAAGTAGAAAAGCAAGGTGTTCATGTCAAACTCGTTGAATTTTCTGATTGGCGAGCACCCAATGTTGCCGTACAAAACGGTGATATTGATGCAAACTTTTTCCAGCAAAGCGTATTTCTACGTAATGCTGTTAAAGAAACGGGTTATGACTTACACGCATTTGGTGTGGGTTCAGGAAGTCATGTGGGTTTATATTCAAGAAAATATAAATCACTTGAAGACTTACCTTCAAATGCACGTGTTGCTATTCCAAACGATCCCGTCAATTTAGCCCGTGCTTTAATTTTATTACATCGTGCAGGTTTAATTCAGCTTAAAGACATTAATAATGAGCTTTCAACCACTCAAGACATTATTGCTAATCCTAAACAGCTGAGCTTTGTTGAAGTTGAAGGCCCACAGACAGCACATGCATATAACGATGTCGATTTAATTTTCGGCTTCCCTCACTACTTAAAAATGGCAAAAGTAACCGACCCACATAGCGCATTATTTTTAGATCCAATCGATAAAAAATATGCAATTTTGTTTGTGACCCGTCGCGATTACCAAGATAAAAACCAAAAACTTGCAACCTTTGTTAAAGCATTCCAGAACTCAAAACAAGCACGAGATATTCTGGATAAAGACTTTGGCCAAGGTATGTGGTTTCAAGGCTGGAAATAAGGAGAATGACAATGGTGAGTTTTGGATCACAAGTTGATTTTTCTCTACCTCATATCAAAATTCGTGGTTTGAATAAATTTTACCAATCGCAAGGTCAAAAACTGCATGCTTTAAAAGAGATTAACCTTGATATTCCTCAAGGTAAGATTTTAGGCATTATTGGTAAAAGTGGTGCGGGAAAATCTTCCCTACTCCGCACTTTAAATGGCTTAGAACAAGTAAATACAGGCAGTATTCATATTCATCAACAAAATATTGCTGAATTGAGCCATTCCGAGCTTATTCAAACTCGCCAACGTATTGGAATGATTTTCCAACACTTCAATTTGATGTCTGCAAAAACGGTCTGGGAAAATGTGGCATTGCCTTTAAAAGTTTCCAATTACAACAAAGCAGATATCGACCAACGTGTAAATGAAGTTCTGGCACTCGTAGGTCTTGCAGATAAGTCTGGCTACTACCCATCGCAACTTTCAGGCGGACAAAAGCAACGTGTCGGTATTGCACGTGCACTTGTTCACCACCCAGAAATTTTACTTTGTGATGAAGCCACCTCGGCACTTGACCCTGAAAGTACCGCCACTATTTTGGCTTTACTTAAAAAGATTAATCAGGAACTGGGTCTAACGATTGTACTCATCACTCATGAAATGCAGGTCATTCGAGAAATTTGTGATCAAGTGGTGGTGATTGATCAAGGTGAGATAGTAGAGGCTGGACAAGTCTGGTCTGTATTTTCACGACCAGAACAACAAATTACTCAAGAATTGTTAAACCTTGAGCAAATTACCCTGCCTTTTAAAATCAGTCCTCTACCCGATGAAGATTCGACTCATATTATTGTAAAACTGAAATATGAGGCTGAAGCACATCAGGTTCCTGATATTCAAGAATTACTTGCCAAATTTAAAGCGCCCATCAATTTATATCAAAGTCAGGTCGATACCATTCAAGGGCATATTATTGGTTCACTTTTAGTCGGTATTCCTAACGTAGAAATTGATATTTCATCTATACGACAAGATGCATTAACTGCAATTGCACAATTTGAGGTACTTGGCTATGCACGACCAGCTCATTGATTTATTAATTACTGGAACTGTAGATACCTTACTCATGGTAGGTGCATCTGCATTTATTGCTTTTTTAATTGGCTTACCGATTGCTGTTGTTTTAGTCAGTACTTCTGAGCACGGCATTCATCCGTCACAAAAGATTAATCAAGCTTTGGGTTGGGTCATCAACATTACTCGCTCTGTACCCTTTCTTATTTTAATGGTTGCACTTATTCCGCTTACTCGCTGGATTGTCGGGACAAGTTATGGGGTTTGGGCAGCCGTTGTTCCATTGACGATTGCGGCAATTCCCTTCTTTGCGCGTATTGCAGAAGTCAGCTTACGCGAAGTCGATCAAGGCTTAATTGAAGCAGCACAAGCCATGGGTTGTAACCGTAAACAAATTATCTGGCATGTACTTTTACCAGAGGCTTTGCCGGGTATTGTGGCGGGTTTTACCGTGACTATTGTGACTATGATTAACTCCTCTGCGATTGCTGGTGCTATTGGTGCAGGTGGTCTAGGAGACATTGCTTATCGTTATGGCTATCAACGTTTTGATATGCAAATTATGTTGGCTGTAATTTTAGTGCTCATTGTTTTAGTCATGTTGGTACAAGCGACTGGCGATGCATTAGCCCAGCAACTTGATAAACGTAAAGTTTAAACGCAATACAACCCTGCTCTAGCCATGACTTTGTCATGGCTTTCATGTAAAATCAGCGACAATTTTTAATTTACACATTTGTGAGTGGTTTTCATGGGTTTTAATTGCGGTATTGTTGGTCTGCCAAACGTAGGGAAATCTACCCTTTTCAATGCATTAACGAAAGCAGCGATTGCAGCGGAAAACTTCCCTTTCTGTACCATTGAACCAAACACAGGTATTGTTCCTGTACCAGATCCACGTTTAGACAAACTTGCTGCGATTGTTAAACCACAGCGTATTTTGCCAACTACAATGGAATTTGTGGACATTGCAGGTCTTGTTGCTGGTGCATCAAAAGGTGAAGGCTTAGGTAACCAATTCCTTGCTAACATCCGTGAAACTGATGCAATCGCTCATGTTGTACGTTGTTTCGAAGACGAAAACGTGATTCACGTAAATGGTAAAATTGATCCATTAGACGACATCGCAACTATTAATACTGAACTTGCGCTTGCCGATCTTGAAACTGTTGCTAAAGCAATTTTACGTTTAACTAAAGTTGCTAAAGGTGGTGACAAAGAAGCTGTAGCAACTAAAGCAGTTTTAGAAAAAATCCAACCGTTACTTGACGAAGGTAAACCAGCGCGTGCAGCTGATTTGTCTGATGACGAACGCAAATTAGTTCGTGGTTTTGGTTTAATGACTTTAAAACCAACCATGTATATTGCAAACGTTGCAGAAGACGGTTTTGAAAACAACCCACACTTAGAAGCTGTTAAAAAACTTGCTGCTGAGGAAAATGCGATTGTTGTTCCTCTTTGCAACCAAATCGAAGCTGAAATTTCATTATTAGAAGATGAAGACCGTGCTGAGTTCCTAGAAGCAATGGGCATGGAAGAACCAGGTTTAAATGTGGTTATTCGTGCAGGTTATGCGCTTTTAGGTTTACAGACTTATTTCACTGCTGGTGTACAAGAAGTTCGTGCATGGACAGTAAAAGTTGGCGCAACCGCTCCTCAAGCCGCTGGTGTGATTCATACCGACTTCGAAAAAGGCTTCATCCGTGCTGAAGTTGTTGCATATGATGACTTCGTACAATACAACGGTGAAAACGGCGCTAAAGAAGCTGGTAAATGGCGTTTAGAAGGTAAAACTTACGTTGTTCAAGACGGCGATGTAATGCACTTCCGTTTTAACGTTTAAGTTAAAGCTAAAAAAGCCCCAATATGTTGGGGCTTTTTTACATTTAATGACTTAAATCCATCGCCTCTCGTTTACTGCGCGCCTCTTGTAAAATACGTGCATGCAAAGGCTTTCTAAAACCTAGCATAAATATAAATTCTGCCAATACAAATAACGGCCCTATCGCAAGTCCAATCACATCATCAACAAAAGCCGGTTTTTTCTTTTCAAAATAATGTCCCACAAACTGAAAGACCCAACCGACAACAAAGAAGCCAATACTTGCTGCTAACCATTCTCCTAAAGACAATTGAGCAATTTGGCTCGCTAGTGGATACACAGCAAACAAGATAATGAGCATGAGTAAACCAAAAATTTTATCTAGCAATAAATAATAAATCGTACTAGCTACAATCAGCACTATGGCTAAAGTAAGCTTAAAACTACCAATATCGACTCCAGCTCTTGCGGTTAAACACAAAATTGAAAACACGATGAGCGGAATACCGATAAAATGCGTCAAAATATTTTTATGATTTAAGTGGTAAGCCGCATATTTGCTAAGCTCTTGCTCCAGATTTGACATGAGTTATTCCCTATTCACTTACATATAGTCATACTGTACATATAAGGAAAACGTAAAGTTGTCAGCTATTTGACAAAGTAATGAATTTTTTCATGGATGACCGAATTTTGGACCTAATTTATATTAACCGACTAAAAGAAAACACATGGTTTAGTGTGCTTCCGGAAACATTCCAAAATTTTATTTTAGAACATGGCAAGCAAATCACCTTTGAGAAAAATAGCTATGTTTTCCATGCTCAAGATCTATTTGATGGTATTTATACCGTACTTGAAGGCTCAATTAGCTTGGGTTATGTCGATGTAAATGGTAATGAAGCACTTTCTGCTATTGCTGAGCCGATTATGTGGTTTGGTGAAATATCATTGATTGATCATGAACCGCGCTCACACGATGCGATTGCCTTGAAAAAAAGCACAGTTCTACATATTCCTGCAAAACCATTAAATGATCTACTCAAGGACAATCCATATTATTGGTATTTTTTCGCACGTTTAACCAGTCAAAAACTTAGATACGTTTTCTTAGAACAGATTGCGATACAAACACGCAGTATTTCTCAAAGGCTGGCTCAGCGTCTTCTATTCATTTTAGAAGGATATGGGAATCATATTCTTATTCAAGATCGTCAAATTCATATTTCTCAAGAACAGTTGGCAAATATGCTGACCACATCTAGACAGACGATCAATCATGAGCTGAGCCTGCTCGAAAAACAGAAAATCATCAAAATTGCTTTTAGAAAAATTGAGATTCTAGATATTGAGAAATTGAAAATAGTTGCTCAAGCACAATGCTAATTTTTTAAAAGCGGCTAAATAATAAAAACTTAAAATTAAATTAAAAAATTAGATAACACTGCAAATCAAAACATTGTTCAAACTCTATTTCCACAAAATAAATGTGTTAAAGCAGATATTTTCACCCTACACTCAAGCTGAGCAATAATACTCAACAAGGCACTGATTAACATGAAAAAATTATCAACAATTCTTACAGCAGGCGTATTGGCTATGTTAAGTGTTTCGGCATTTGCATGTCCAAAAGGGACTCAACTACAAGGCGGTACAGGACCAAATCACAAAGGTGGAAAATGTGTAGCGGTACATGGAAAAGCTACCGCTCAAAAAGCCAAGAAAGAGGTAACTAAAACTAAACAGGATGTAAAAAAGACTTAAGCACTCAAAAACATAATGCAATGACCAGCGCGACTCATTCTCAACATGAATCACAGCAAATGACTCATCAAATGAAACAAGATGCTGTGAAGACTGCAAACACCGCTAAAGCTGCCACAAAACCGTAATTCACATTCATTATCGTTTAAAAGCAAAAAAAGCGAGATTGGTCATCTCGCTTTTTTTAGATTCATTAGTTTTATTTTGGCGACGTATTTCCAAGATTTGGTGTATCGATCGCATCCTTACATTGCGCTTTATCTCGCTCATAGTCCGCTTGTTTTTGGGCAACTGAACTATTGTTTTCTAGCGTTTCGCGTGCCCATATATCTAAACTTGTCAGAGCCTTACGACAGAGTGCATATTTCCCTTCTGTCACCGAATCCGTCATTTTTACATTAATGCGCCAGTCTGTACTCAGTTGACGTAAAGGTTTACGAACTTTGTCATCAATTTGGCTGAGTTGTTTTTCATAAACTAAATGCTCAACCGTGTTAATTAATGCCCATGCTTTTTGAGCATAAACAGTTGCATCATTGGTTAGTTTCGGTGCTGGCTTAATTTCTACTTTTTTTTCTGCACCTTGATTACCATTATCACAGCCCTGCAATGTAAAAATACCTGCACTCATCATGGCGATATAAACTAAACGAATCTTTGCCTTGAACATATCAAACTGCCGATTAAACATTTCGGCACTATGCTATTAAATTCGGCTACAATACTCAATCTTTCAAGTATTTTTATCATTTGGTTTATTGCCAAGGTGTATTGTGTCCGAACAACAATTGATGCCTGCCCAAACAGCAACTTTTTGGCAAGGCGCCAAAGATAGCCAAGCTATCGTACTCACCTATTTACCCGTTTCTTTTGCCTTTGGCGTTTCTGCATCTCAGTTTGGTTTTACACCATGGGAAGCTTTTTTTCTATCTTGTTCAATGTATGCTGGCGCTAGCCAATTTTTGGTTGTCGCTCTTTTGGCTAGCGGTTCATCCATCTGGCTAACAGCATTAACAGTTATAGCACTAGATATTCGCCATGTCCTTTATGGGCCTGCTCTATACAACCTGATTCCAAACAAATTAAATCTTAAGAAAACTGCAGTATGGGCTTGGGGCTTAACGGATGAAGTTTTTGCCAGTGGAATGATCCAACTTTCACAGCGCAAACAACAATGGTCCGAGTCTTGGATGTTAGGCTTAAGTCTATTTAGTTGGATGGCTTGGGCAACTGGCTCTTTGTTAGGCGGATTATTTGCCGATCAAGTTGCTCATTTACCAAAGTTTTTACAAGCAGCTTTAGACTTCTTATTACCTGCTTTATTCTTAAGTTTTTTATTAGCGGCGTTTGAACGAAAGCACAGCCTTGTTGTTGCTGTATCTTTAGTAGTTTCAGCTTTGGCATGTTATTGGATTAACTTATCAGCGGCTATCTTTATAGGTATTTTTTCAGGCATTTTAGCTGGTCTATTTAAACACTACGTGCTGAAACAGCATGAGGAGGTTGAGGCTTAATATGAACCTAGAAATTATTCTGGTCGGCATTATTGTAGGCATAGCCAATTTTGCTTCACGCTTTGGACCTTTTTTCGTAATACAAAAACTACAGGGCAACCAACAAAGACGCGGCTCAATCTGGATCAAAATTGCCTTAGGAAGTATTGGAATATCTGCAATTAGTGCCATGCTTGTAGTTGCTACCCTTCCACCTCTCCTTGAAACTCCCAATAAGAGTTTCGCAATGCTTATCGGTTTTTTTGTTTTAGCAGGTCTTTATTTTAAATTTAAGAAAATCGTACTTGCAACTTTAACTGCCGCAATTGTTTATGGTCTGATCTATACTTATTTACGTTTATAAATAGATAAACTGATCTTCCTTATATAAAATAAAATCTGGCTAGAGGCGTTTAAGATTGAAACTTCTGGCTTGGAAAATTTAATTTTTGAATTGATTAAAAAGATAACCTTAGCTACTTAATAGAGATAAAAATGTCACAAGTTAAAATTTATGCAAATGAACAAACCATTATGCAGTACCGAGAATTACTTTCTCATGCAATCCATCAAGCGCTTATTGAAGAATTGAAATATCCTGTTGAGAAGAAGTTTCAACGTTTTATTAGCCTTAAACCAGGAAATTTCATTTATCCTTCTGACAGGAGCCAGCATTACATTATTATCGAACTTTCAATGTTTGCAGGCCGCAGCCCAGCCACTAAAAAGCAGCTTATTCAAACCTTATTTCGTAATATTCAAGAACAATGCAAAATTTCTCCACAAGACATTGAAATTACTATTTTTGAAACACCTAAAGAAAATTGGGGCATCCGTGGTAAAAATGCGGATGAATTGCTTTTAAACTATCAGGTTAATATCTAAAAACCACTTTTTTAATTGTCCGACAAAATTACTTTTTTTATGCATGATAAGGCTTAACTCCACCATAAGTTCTGCTATGCTTAAAAAAATAATTTTGTCAGGATGATTCGCATGAGCGTGACACTCGGTACCCCACTTCAATCTTCTGCATTTAAAGTTTTATTGTTAGGTTCAGGAGAGCTTGGCAAAGAAGTTGTAATTTCCTTACAACGCCTTGGTGTAGAAGTACATGCAGCCGACCGTTATGATCACGCACCAGCAATGCAAGTTGCACATTTTTCTTATGTATTAAACATGGCAGATCCTGCCCAATTAAAACAACTCATCGAGAAAATTAAACCAAATTTAATTGTTCCAGAAATTGAAGCAATTGCGACAGAAGTTTTACTTGAAATTGAAGCGAGCAAAACAGCAACTGTCATCCCTTCTGCTAAAGCTGTAAACCTCACAATGAACCGTGAAGGCATCCGCCGTCTTGCGGCTGAAGAACTTGGCCTACCTACTTCTGCTTATCGTTTTGCTGATACGCTCGAAAGCTTCCGCGCCGCTTGCGATGACATTGGTTATCCAAACTTTGTAAAACCAGTCATGTCATCTTCAGGTAAAGGTCAGTCTCGTGTAAAAAGTTTCGATGAAGTCGATGCTGCATGGGAATATGCATTGCAAGGTGGCCGTGTTAACCAAGGCACGGTTATTATTGAATCTCAAATTGATTTTGATTTTGAAATTACATTACTTACCGTTCGCGCTAAAAACCCTGAAACTGGTGAAATCGAAACTCATTACTGTGACCCAATTGGTCACCGCCAAGATGCCGGGGATTATGTAGAAAGCTGGCAACCTCAACCAATGACGGCGGCGGCACTTGAAGAAGCAAAACGTATTGCAAATAAAGTGACAACTGCACTTGGTGGCTGTGGTATTTTTGGTGTAGAACTGTTTATTAAAGGCGACAAGGTTTGGTTTAGTGAAGTCTCACCTCGCCCACACGATACAGGACTCGTAACTTTAGCATCTCAGTTTCAAAGTGAATTTGAACTGCATGCACGTGCAATTGTAGGTTTACCTGTAAACACAGCACGCCACAGTGTTGCAGCAAGTGCGGTAATTTATGCTGGAGTTGATGCCAGCAATTTAAGTTATAGCAATCTCAATGTAGCTTTAACCCACCCAGACACCGATTTACGCCTGTTTGGCAAACCAGAAGGTTTCAAACGTCGTCGTATGGGGGTAGCAACCGCTCGTGCTGAAAATACTGATCTTGCTCGTACTTTAGCGAAAGAAACCGCTGATCAAGTAAGCGTTCAAACAAACTCTTAATTTTTACTTATTGGTAGACCCATTTTCATGATCAATATATCGCCATTGTTGAACTATGTCTCAAGTCATCATGATATTAAAGCCATTAATCAGTGGCGAACGGATGTAGAAAAACAGTTGCAAGATTCATATGAAAATGGGCAATCTATTCGTGAAATCATTAAAGCCCGTTCAGATTTAGTAGATGAAGCACTGATCTTTTTATGGAAACATGCTGAACTCGATCAGACAGAACTGGGCCTTTTTGCTGTAGGCGGTTATGGGCGCCGTGAAATGTTGCCCTATTCCGATGTCGATATCATGATCCTATCGGAGCATGAAATTAACGAAGAAAACGAAAAACGTATCTCTACATTTATTTCTTCTTTATGGGACGTTGGAAACTTTAAACCCGGCATTAGTGTTCGCACGATTCAAAGCTGTGTTGAACAGGCTGCTACCGATTTAACCGTTGCAACAACTTTAATTGAAGCGCGGTTAATTACTGGCAATAGTCAGCTTGCGAAATGGCCTCGCCGTATTGTTTCGCAGACATGGACTGACAAAACATTCTATGACGCAAAAATGGCCGAACAAGCCAAGCGTTACCATCAACACAACAATACTGAAAGTAATTTAGAACCCGACATTAAAAATGCACCGGGTGGTATACGTGACATTAACCAAATTGGCTGGATAGCCAAACGTCACTTTCGCGTAAATCGTATTTATGACTTAGTGCATTTAGGTTTCATTTCAGAGTTTGAATTGGCAGTTTTAGAAGAAGCTGAAAGTTTTCTTTGGGAAATTCGACATCATTTACACCGTTTAGCTAAACGTGATGAAAACCGTTTACTCTTTGACCACCAAAGGGAAATTGCCGCTAAATTTGGTTATGTTCGTCAAGAAGGCCAACCTGTAAATTATGGTGTTGAGCAGTTCATGAAACGCTACTACCGTACGGCGCAGCAAGTTTCAACACTCAATGAAATGTTGCTTGCGTATTTTAGCGAGTCAGTGATTACTCCTCGACTGCCCAACTATGAACGCAAAATTGAAGTTGTTAACGATCACTTTAAAATTGTCGATAATAAACTTGCCGTACAACATCATAAAATATTCGCCGAGCATCCAAGCGCGATTTTAGAGTTGTTCTATATTTTAGCCAATCGACCAGATATTGAAGGTATTCGCGCCCGGACTTTACGCTTACTTATTCTTGCCGCAAAACGAATCAACCAAAGTTATCGCGATAATCCAGAGCATCAAGCACTGTTTATGTCGATTATTCGCTCACCATATCGTTTATACGATACCTTGGTTGCGATGAAACGATATGGTGTTTTAGGAAACTATATTCCTGCTTTTGGCCAAATTATGGGCCTTATGCAATATGACTTGTTCCATATCTATACGGTCGATGCTCACACATTATTATTGCTGCGTAATTTAAATCGTTTTAGAGAACCTGAATTTGCCAAAGAATTCCCTGTAGTAAGTTCAGTTTTCCAACGTCTTGCTCGTCAAGATATTGTGTTCATTGCTGCTTTATTCCATGACATCGCAAAAGGTCGCGGTGGTGACCACAGCGAACTCGGCGCAGAAGACGCGATTGAGTTTGGCCGTGCACATGGCTTTACAGAGCGTGAATGCAAATTAATTGCATGGCTTATTCAAAACCATTTGCTCATGTCTTTGACCGCTCAGAAAAAAGATATTTCTGATCCTGATGTCGTGAAAGATTTTGCAGAGAAACTGGGCGATATGGAGCATCTTGATTATCTATATACCTTAACGGTTGCCGATATTAACGCGACAAATCCAAAACTATGGAACACATGGCGCGCTTCTCTCATGCGTCAACTTTATACGCATGCTCGTGATGTAATCCGTACAGGTTTAGGCCGTCCCGTTGACTACCAAATGCTGATTGAAGACACCAAATTTGCAGCAAGTGAATTGCTGGTAAATAACTTCGCATTGGCAGATGTCGAAAAAGTATGGCAAGAACTAGGTGATGAATACTTCATTAAAGAATCAGCGGATGAAATTGCGTGGCATACACAAGCAATTTTAAAACACGGTGATAATCCAGAGCCATTAGTCCTCTTGCGTGCTCACCGTAAAGCAGCTCAAGATGCGGTGCAAATCTTTATTTATACTCGCGATCAACCTAACCTATTTGCCACCACTGTTGCCGTTTTAGACCGAATGAACTTAGACGTTCAGGATGCAAAAATTATCACGGCAAGTACAGCATTTAGCTTAGACACTTATGTTGTACTTGATCGTTTCGGGACATTGCTTACCGACCCAGAACGTGAAGAAACCGTTAAAAATGCATTAGTGAAAGCCCTTAGCCAACCAGACCAATATCCGGGACTCATGCAACGTCGTATTCCACGTCAATTACGTCATTTCGATATTGAAAATACAGTCGACGTAACATTAAATGAAGCCTTACAGCAAAATATGGTCGAAATTTCAACACTCGATCACCCCGGTCTACTTGCACGCGTGGGTGGTTTATTTATGATGCAAGGTTTAGACATCCATTCAGCCCGAATCGCAACTTTAGGTGAACGTGCCGAAGATATTTTCTTTGTCACCAAAAAAGATGGAAAACCGCTGAATAACGAAGAGGTCAAACTCTTCTCGGAAAAACTGAAAGCTGCATTAGATGAAGCATCTAATCAAATTTGTCAGCACTGAAACTCAACTACTTGGTAACTGTTTAATGAACTCTAGCTTGTCGTTATTACACCCGTATCCATTTGAAAAGTTAAACCAACTTTTTAAGGATACTACTCCTGCTAACCTTCCCTTGATTCCTCTATCAATTGGCGAACCTAAGCATCCAGCACCAGAGTTTGTTAAACAGGCTATTATTGATAACTTTAACCATTTATCAACTTATCCAAACAGTAAAGGCTTACCAGAGCTTCGCCAAAGCATTGCAGATTGGTTAACTAAGCGCTTTAAACTTAACAGCATTAGTGCTGAAAACCACATCTTGCCTGTCTCTGGTACACGTGAAGGCATTTTCTCTTTTGTACAGGCATTAATTAATCGTGAAGATGCACCTTATGTGGTGATGCCGAATCCGTTTTATCAAATTTATGAAGGTGCAGCTTTACTTGCAGGTGCAAAGCCATACTTCATTAATTGCACGGAAGAAAATGGCTATTTAGGTGATTTTGATGCTGTACCAGCAGAAGTTTGGGAAAAGACAGCCCTTCTTTTTGTATGTACACCAGGTAACCCAACAGGTACTGTGCTTTCTAAAGAACAATTTAAAAAGTTAATTGCCTTATCTGATCAATATAATTTCGTTATTGCTTCTGATGAATGCTATTCAGAGCTTTGGTTTGACCAAGCACCTACTGGTCTATTAGAAGTTTGTGCAGAGCTTGGACGTGATGACTACAAAAACTGTATCGTATTTCATTCACTTTCAAAGCGTTCAAACTTACCGGGTTTGCGCTCAGGTTTTGTAGCGGGTGATGCCGATCTGTTAAAGCCATATTTGCAATACCGCACCTATCACGGCGCTGCAATGCCAGTACAACACCAGCTTGCTTCAATCGCAGCGTGGAACGATGAAAACCATGTTGAAGAAAACCGTAAGCAATATCGTGCAAAGTTTGATTTATTCCAATCTGAGCTAGGTCATCTCCTCCCATTACAAAAACCTGATGCCGGTTTTTATTACTGGTTAAAAGTCGATAATGATGAAACTTTTGCCAAGATGCTGATGGAAAAAGCACACATTAAAGTTTTACCGGGTCGTTATCTATCTCGTGATACCGAACAAGGTAACCCTGGTGCCAATCATGTGCGTATGGCTTTAGTAGCAGATTTGGCACAATGTGAAGAAGTTGTTAAACGTTTAAAAGCGATTCTTTAAACCCAGCAAAATTGCATAGCCTTCAGTTTTATTTAGAAGGCTATGCGATCTGCTTTAACTATAGGCAACCAATAACACTGCGAAAAAAACGAAAGCCAGACTGGAGCAATAATATATTCCTCTAGCAGAGCGTTTAATCTGTGCTAATACACGCTCTTGACGCAATAAACGAACTAATAATAAATTCCACCCGAAAACCACTCCTGTCATCCATATACTCATTAGTAATTTTTGAAATAAGCTAAATTCCTGTTGAATAAGTAGCATTAAACTACTATAAAACATAATATTTTTAGGATTAAGAAGACTGGATTGCAAACCCAGAGCCAAGCTTTTAGCTTTACTCTTATAATTAGACTTTTGTTCAACCAAACTATTTTCAGCAACAGTAATATTTAAGTTTGTTCCTTGAGTGGCTCTAAAACAGAGAAAACTCAAATAAGCTAAATATCCAGCCCCCATCCATTTAAGTACTAAAAGAATCATTGTACTTAAATTACCAAGAACCATAAGTCCAAATATACACACCATTAAGATAACAGCATTACCCAAAGTAATTCCCAGAATAACGCCATAGGTATAACGCGCTCCTTTTTGCAAAAGACTGGTCAAAATAAGAAAAAAATCTGGACCTGGAGATAGTAGTGCTAAAAAGTGAGTAACGGCGATAACCAAAAAAACTTCCATAACGATTTCATCTTTAAAACTGTATGGAGTAGCTTAAAAATAGAGAAAAATAATTTCTTGTAAATTATTGCGCGGCTGCAAGTTGAAACTGTCGAGGAGTAATTCCCGTATGTGCTTTAAAAGCTTTATGAAAATGGCTTTGATCACTAAAGCCTAAATTGACAGCTAGCTCTGCGAGTGAAATCCCTTGCTTTAATTGAGCTCTGGCTTGATTAATCTTTAAATTAATTTGAAATGCATGTGGAGTTAAACCAACATTGGCCTTGAATAAACGAATGATTGCATATCGACTAAGACCAACCTGCTCTGCAAGCTCTTCAAGAGAAATAAATTGTTCTGACGATTTAATAATATGAATTAAGTCCAAAAAATCTTCATACAAATATTCAGTTTTTTGTATTTCTTCTAATACGAAATGTGGGAGTAACAACTGGGTAAGGCAATAGATCAGCGACTGTTCTTTTTCAATAATTAATTTTTCAGGATCGAATAAAGTTTCATTCATATCAGAAAAAGCCTGATATAAAGTTTCTTCTTTTATTATGAGCGGCTTATGCTGAGGCAGATGTAAATCCAGACCATGTTCTCGAAATTCTGAATACAGCTGATTTAACCACCTTATGTCCAAATGTAGCATTTGGTAGCTCCAAGCTTGATCTGGCAAAGGGTTACATGAATGCTCAATATGTGCGGGTACGATCACCAAAGTACCAGCATCAATCTTTTGGGGTGTACCAAATGAACTTTGAAAAACGCTATTCCCCTCGTCTATAGCCCCGATAGAAAACGTTGGATGACTATGAGACTTATAACACGTTCGGCTAAAACAGGATCTTCTGGTTTCAACATACGGCATTCGCCCATCCTGCCAAAACTCAAAAGCTTGAGGAATAGCGTTCATTTAAACAATTAACTCGCTAATGCTTTTTCAATATCAGCTTCTAAAGCTTCTGGCTTAGTCGTAGGTGCATAGCGATTTAAAACAGCACCATCTTTACCTACCAAGAATTTGGTAAAGTTCCATTTAATGCTACTACTACCTAAAATACCTTTAGCTTCACGTGTTAAATATCTAAAAATCACATGGGCTTCCGGGCCTTTTACATCAACTTTAGCAAACATGGGAAATTTCACCCCATAGTTACGCTGACAGAAGCTACCAATTTCTTTATTGCTTCCTGGATCTTGCCCACCAAACTGGTTGCAGGGAAAACCTAAAACTTCTAATCCTTGATCTTTATATTTTTCATAAAGTTTTTCGAGGCCAGCAAATTGTGGTGTAAAACCACATTTACTGGCAGTGTTTACAATTAGTAAAACTTTACCTTTATAATCAGCTAATTGCTTAACTTCACCCTCTAACAGCTCAGCTTCAAACTGATAAATATTACTCATGGATAGGTTTCCTCATCATTTTTTTCTTCTGTTTTCAGTTGTAATGATGCCGAGTTTACACAGTAGCGCAAACCAGTCGGCTGTGGTCCATCTTCAAATACATGCCCTAAATGAGCTTCGCAATCATGACAAACTATTTCAGTTCTGACCATACCATGCGTTAAATCTTCATGTTCATCAATGACAGCACCATTGATCGGACGGAAGAAACTTGGCCAACCGCAACCGCTATCATATTTGGTATCTGATGAGAACAACTCTGCGCCGCAGCAACGGCAAACATAAGTACCATGTTGCTTAGTATTCCAGTATTGCCCCGTAAATGCAGGTTCAGTGCCTTTTTGTCGTGTAATCCGATACTCTTCTGGTGATAACTCTCTTTGCCATTCCCGGTCTGTTTTATTGACTTTTCCCATGACATACACCTTTTATTCTGAAGTAAACATTTCTGATGATCGAGTTTTATATTTACGCCATTCATCACAAAAACACTAGTCTCTGAACGTAAAATTTGTTGGAATTTAAACATATAAAGAACAAAAAGCAAAAAGTAAGCAAAATACAAAATCAAAAGTAAGCAAATTTATTACTAATCTTCTTTAAAGCAAGCAAACATAGTGCTATTCTAAGTGCGCACGGTTGTATAGGACAGAACATGTCTCAGAAAAAAAGTGTGGTTTTCCAACAACTACTACCAATTATCAAACAATATCAACAATCGGGTTTTACCCATGAAAAAATTGTTGAACTATTGAAAGATCAACATGATCTAAATTTGGTAACAGTTAAAACATTTAAAAGTTATTTATACCGATATGCAAAAGTGAATCCCGTTATGTCTAAAAATACTGCTACCATCCATTCCATGCCATCTACTCGAGAAATCAAAAAATCATCGAAGCTTGAGCATGTTTGTTATGACATCCGTGGGCCAGTTTTACGAGCCGCCAATGAAATGGAAGAGCAAGGACATAAGATTATCAAGCTGAATATCGGCAACCCTGCTCCATTTGGTTTTGAAGCACCCCAAGAAATTATTAATGATGTTGCTTTAAACTTACCAAATGCAATTGGTTATGTTGACTCAAAAGGTATCTTCCCTGCTCGCAAAGCAATTTGTCAGTATTACCAGCAAAAAGGAATTCTCAATATGCATGTCAATGACGTGTATATTGGTAATGGCGTATCTGAACTCATCGTAATGGCTATGCAAGGCCTATTAGATGATGGAGACGAAATGCTGATTCCAATGCCGGATTATCCGCTTTGGACAGCAGCAGTTAATCTTTCAGGCGGCACAGCAATTCATTATAAATGTGATGAAGAAAATAGCTGGTACCCAGATATTGCTGATATTGAAAGTAAGATTACTCCGAATACTCGCGGTATTGTCATCATTAACCCGAACAACCCTACGGGTTCGGTATATCCACGCCACATTCTTGAACAGATTGTAGAGATTGCAAAAAAATATGATCTAATTTTATTTGCTGATGAAATTTACGACAAAATTATTTATGACGGTATTGAACATGTTTCAGTAGCATCATTAGCGGGCGACCAGCTTTGCGTATCTTTTAATGGTTTATCAAAAGCTTATCGTATTGCAGGCTTCCGTTCAGGTTGGATGGCAATTACGGGTGATAAAAGCCGTGCTGCCGACTATATCGAAGGATTAGACATGTTAGCGTCAATGCGCCTATGTGCTAACGTTCAAGCTCAATATGCGATTCAAACTGCCCTAGGCGGTTATCAATCAATTAATGACTTGATCCGTCCTGGTGGCCGTTTATATGAACAGCGTAATATTGCGTGGGAAATGCTTAATGAAATTCCAGGCGTAAGTTGTGTAAAACCAGATGGAGCAATGTACTGTTTCCCGCGCCTTGACCCGAACATCTACCCAATTGAGGATGATGAAAAGTTAATGCTTGATTTGCTACGTGCAGAAAAAGTTTTATTGGTGCAAGGTACAGGCTTTAACTGGCCAACACCTGATCATTTCCGCGTGGTTTTCTTACCTGCTGAAAATGAATTACGTGAAGCAATTACCCGTCTAGGTCGTTTCTTAGCCAATCGCCGTTAAAAAAATGCATAACAAAAAAGGCATCTCTAAATAGGTGCCTTTTTTATAATTCTATTTTTTTCATTTTTATAAAAGAAGAATCTTCTAACCACATAACAATTTTATCAACACAAAATAAATTATTGTATTTAAATTATTTTTATAAATTTTATAATTCTTTTAACTTTAAAAATTAGTTAATTTTTTGATTTATATATTTTTTACCATACGTTTAAAATCACTTGATTTCCTCAATCTACTTAACCTTTATTATGCAAAAAATGCATGGATCAATATTTTTTTGCATTTCACACCGCTTCAAAATCGAGCAACAATCCATCTCCATAACAACATCGCCATATTCGATTCGGTTAAAACAGATACAGATCTAGGAAGATAACATCGTTAGAACAACCGAACTGAACTAACAAGGAAAGCTTTCAATCATTCAAATCCCATCAAAGGATGATTGAATCAAATGGATAGAGGTTCATATGAAGCAAAAGAAATTGCTAAAGTATATTGTTGTTGCTATTTTACTTGGCATACTGACAGGTTGGATTTGTCACCACTTCTTTAATGAGGGTGAACAATTGAAGCAAATCGCTTCTTATCTCAACATACCTACAGATATCTTTTTACGCCTTATCAAAATGATTATTGCTCCATTGGTATTTGCCACTATTGTTTCAGGCATTGTATCAATGGGGAAATCGACATCAATCGGCAGTATCACCCTTAAATCAATGACTTGGTTTATTACTGCTTCGTTCGTATCGCTTGCTATCGGTATGGGTCTGGCAAACTTTTTCCAACCAGGTGCAGCTTTAGATTTAGTATTACCAACTGCGCAACAATTGAGTAGCTCTTCTGCTCCAGCGACTACAGGCTTCACTCTACAATCATTTTTAAGCCATGTTTTCCCACGCAGTATTGCCGAAGCAATGGCAAATAACGATATTTTGCAAGTCCTTGTTTTCTCTATTTTCTTTGGCTCAGCCCTTGCTTTTGTAAATCAAGGCAAAGAAAAAGATTCAGTTATCATTCGTTTGACTGATGAACTCAGCAAAATCATGTTCCGTATTACTGATTACGTCATGATGTTTGCACCTGTTGCAGTATTTGCAGCAATCGCTTCAGCAATTACAGTACAAGGTTTAGGCTTGATTGTTGATTATGGCATTTTAATCGCGGAGTTCTACTTTGGTCTTTTATTACTGTGGATCATCTTATTCTCTGTAGGTGCAATCGTACTTAAAAAAGATATTTTCCGCTTAGGTAAATTAATTCGTGAACCTGTGACGCTTGCTTTTGCCACAGCTTCAAGTGAATCAGCCTATCCTAAAGTTATGGATGCACTAAATAAATTTGGCGTGCCTAAAAAAGTAACGAGCTTTGTATTACCTTTAGGTTATTCATTCAACCTTGATGGTTCAATGATGTACACCACGTTTGCAGTGCTCTTTATTGCTCAGGCCTACAATATTGATCTTAGCTTCACTCAACAAATCTTAATTTTGTTAACTCTAATGGTAACAAGTAAAGGTATTGCTGGTGTTTCACGAGCTTCTATTGTAGTTATTTCAGCGACGCTCACTATGTTCCACTTACCTGAAGCTGGCATCCTTTTATTACTCGGTATCGATCAGTTCCTTGATATGGGCCGTACTGCAACAAACGTAGTAGGTAACAGTATTGCTACCGCAGTTGTTGCCAAGCTTGAAGGCGATAAAGTGGCTGATACTGAAGAACTACCAGAGCCAGTATTAATTAAATCAACTCAAGAACAAACGACCGCATAAGTTTCTCTTTTCTCCCACTCTCCCAACTTAAGAGCAATTTTATATGACCTTATAAAATTGCTCTTTTTTTATTTTAAAATTGGTGGCGGAAATTCACATATATTTTTATATTAAATAATGACTTTAAACTGCTATTAAATTTTCTTAAATCAAACCTTAAAAATAGAATGAAAATTATTCAAACAAATTTTATATTTTTAAAAATAAATACCAAGTGATTAAATTTTAATTCAATTTACAACGATTAAATTATATTAAATTAATGGAATTATTTTTCAATTCATACTGAAAAATTTAAAATCATCTTAATATTAAATTATAACAATAAAAATCAACAATATAAAAATATCAAATGGCAAAAAATTACTTAAACACATCTATTATTTTTTAATTTTATACAGATAAAAAAATCATTTGTTTTATTTATATTAAAAAGTAAACAAATCAAGATAAATTAGAAAAACTTAATAGATTTTTTATTTTATTCATGTTATTTATTAGCGCTAAATAAAAGCAATGATTAAGCGGTTGTTGGTGAAACAAAATGCTATTCAAGGATGCTTCTTATTCAAACAAGTTATGAATATGTTTTACATGGTATGTATTTTGCTTAGGAAAAGCAGTCATATTCAACAAACTTTTACTTCGTCACTTCATAAGGATATTTTCGATGTTGACTAAAACTGTTAAATCTTTAGGTTTAGCGATGGGCTTATTAGCCTGCTCTCTCCCACTTTATGCAAAAAATAATGTTGTTGTAGTTGCGACTGGCGGTACTATCGCTGGTGCTGGCGCAAGCTCGGCAAATAGTGCAACTTATACTGCTGCAAAAGTTCCTGTTGATACGCTAATTAACGCAGTTCCACAAATCAAAGATTTGGCAAATGTAACTGGTATTCAAGCATTACAAATCGCTTCTGAGAGTATTACTGACAAGGAATTATTAGAAATTGCTCGTCAAGTGAATGAGCTTGTTAAAAAGCCATCTGTTAATGGTGTCGTAATTACACACGGTACAGATACTTTAGAAGAAACAGCATTTTTCTTAAATTTGGTTGTTCATACTGATAAACCGATTGTACTTGTTGGCTCAATGCGTCCTTCAACAGCTCTTTCAGCTGATGGCCCACTTAACCTTTATAGTGCAGTTGCTTTAGCAGCTTCTGATGATGCGAAAAATAAAGGCGTTATGGTTCTTATGAACGACTCTATTTTTGCTGCACGTGATGTAACTAAAGGCATTAACATTCATACAAATGCTTTTGTTAGTCAATGGGGCGCTTTAGGTACATTGGTTGAAGGCAAACCATACTGGTTCAGACAGTCTGTAAAACGTCATACAAATGCTTCAGAGTTTAATATTGAAAATATTAAAGGCGATGCACTTCCAACTGTACAGATCGTTTATGGTTCGGACTCTATGCTTCCAGATGCATATGAAGCGTATGCAAAAGCTGGTGCTAAAGCGATCATTAATGCAGGTACTGGTAACGGTTCTGTACCAAAATATATCGTACCAACCTTACAAAATCTTCATGACAAAAACGGTATTCAAATTATCCGTTCATCACGTGTCGCACAAGGCTTCGTATTACGTGATGCAGAACAACCTGACTCTAAATATGGTTGGGTAGCAGCACATGATTTAAACCCTCAAAAAGCGCGTCTTCTTGCAGCTTTAGCTCTTACTAAGACGAATGACACGAAAGAAATTCAGCGCATGTTCTGGCAGTACTAAGTTTTTCAACCAGCCCAAACACAAAGTTTGGGTTGGTCCTATTTCTTAAAAATAAGCTCTTTTATATTAAATCTGTACAATAGATATTCAAATCATTCTTCTTAAATAATAAAATCCTTAACAGTTTGCCAAAATATTAAGCATTTCGTTTTAACTTTGCGTGCTAAACTATGCTGCAGTCGTATTAAGGATTGGTTTATGCAGTTTGTTCATCTCGGTATTTATACAGAATTTTCGATTACAGAGTCGATAGTTCGCATACCTGACTTGGTCAACGCTGCGGTTAAAGACCAAATGCCTGCGCTGGCATTAACCGATCTATCAAACCTTCATGCTGCGGTAAAATTTTATAATTCTTGTTTAAAAAAAGGGATTAAGCCGCTTTTAGGTAGCACAATTCGCCTTGACGATGCTCAACATCGTGCAACTTTACTTGCAATGAGTAATGTAGGCTGGAAAAGTCTTACCGAAATCGTTTCACGCGGTTTTATTGAAGGTCAACAACTCAGTATTCCATGTGTAAAAAAAGAATGGGTACTTGAACAGCATCAAGATATTATTGTTTTACTTGGCCAACACAGTGATGTGGGTCAGATGCTTTGTTCATCTAACCCTCAAAAAGCAGCTCCCCTGTTAGAAGCATGGATCGAAAAATTTGGTAACCGTGTTTATCTGGCTTTAACACGTACCGATCGTCCTGGTGAAGAAGACTTTATTCAAGAAGCCGCTAAACTTGCTGCCCAATATAATGTCGGTGTAGTTGCGCATAATGATGTGCACTTTGTAGAAAAAGAAGATTTTGAAGCCCACGAAGCCCGTGTTTGTATTGCTGATGGCTATGTATTAGCAGATGACCGTCGTCCACGCTTATATAGTCCTGAGCAACATTTTAAAACCTCGGACGAAATGATCGAGTTGTTTTCAGATATCCCAAGTGCTATCGAAAATACTTATAACATTGCAAAACGCTGTAATGTTAGCCTACAACTCGGCACCTACTTTTTACCTGACTACCCAATTCCAGATGGCTTTACCATCGACACCTACTTTGAGCATTTGTCAAAAGTAGGTCTAGAAGAACGTTTAGATTATCTCTACCCTCTCGAAAAACGTGGCGAAGACTGGCCAGAGATTCGTAAACCTTACGATGAACGAATTGATTACGAAGTCGGCATTATCCTCAAAATGGGTTTCCCTGGTTACTTCCTTATCGTCATGGACTTCATCCAGTGGGCAAAAAATAATGGCGTTCCTGTAGGACCTGGTCGTGGTTCAGGTGCGGGTTCACTCGTTGCATATAGCTTAAAAATTACTGATCTTGATCCTCTTCGTTACGATCTACTTTTCGAACGTTTCTTAAACCCAGAACGTGTTTCGATGCCCGACTTTGACGTCGACTTCTGTATTGCCGGACGTGACCGCGTCATTGATTATGTTTCCCGTACTTATGGACGTGAAGCCGTTTCGCAAATTGCAACTTTCGGTACGATGGCGGCAAAAGGTGCAATTCGTGACGTTGCCCGTGTATTGGGTAAGTCTTACGGTTTAGCTGACCGTATCTCAAAAATGGTACCGACTAAACCGCTCGGTGTGGACTTAGCCACTGCTATCGAGATGGAACCTCAGCTTAAAGATATCGTTACCAACCCATCTAACCCAGATAATGATGATGCGAGTGAAATCTGGGAAATGGCTTTAAAATTGGAAGGTATCACCCGAAATACTGGTAAACATGCCGGTGGTGTCGTCATTGCACCAGGTAAGATTACCGATTTCTCGGCTGTACTTTGTGAGGAAGATGGAACAAGCCGTGTTGCTCAATATGATAAAGACGATGTAGAAGCAGCAGGTCTCGTCAAATTCGACTTCTTGGGTTTACGTAACTTAACCGTTATTGAAGACGCAATTCAAAATATTAATAAAAATCGCGATAGTAATGATCCGCTCATTATTTCGCATGTTCCACTTGATGATGCTAAAGCATATTCAGTCTTTGCCGATGCAAATACAACCGCGGTATTCCAGTTTGAATCCGTCGGCATGAAACGAATGCTTAAAGAAGCACGTCCAAGTAAATTTGAAGAGATTATTGCGTTCGTATCATTGTACCGTCCTGGCCCAATGGATCTTATTCCTGACTTTATTCACCGTATGCATGGTGGAGATTTTGAATATCTTCACCCACTTCTTGAAGGTGTATTAGAGCCAACTTACGGGATTATGGTTTATCAAGAACAGGTGATGCAGACTGCACAGATCTGTGCGGGTTATACGCTCGGTGGCGCGGACTTACTACGCCGTGCAATGGGTAAAAAGAAACCTGAGGAGATGGTTAAGCAGCGCCAAATTTTCTTGGCAGGTGCTGCTGAAAAAGGAATTGATGAAAGTACAGCCAACCATATCTTTGACTATATGGAAAAGTTCGCAGGCTATGGTTTCAACAAATCTCACGCCGCCGCTTATGCCCTCGTTGCCTACCATACTGCATGGTTAAAAGCACATTATCCTGCTGAGTTTATGGCAGCAGTAATGTCATCGGAAATGCAGAACACTGACAGTGTTGTATTTTTAATTGATGACTGCCGAAATAATGGCCTAGAAGTTTTACCACCATCAGTCAATATGTCGACTTATCATTTCCATGCGAGCGATGATAAAACTATTGTGTATGGTTTAGGTGCAATTAAAGGCGTTGGCGAACAAGCAATGCAGTCAGTTATTGACTCTCGTCGACAATTTGGTCCTTATACAGATCTATTCGATTTTTGCCATCGTATTGATTTGAAGAAAATCAATAAGCGTACTCTTGAAGCTTTAATTCGTGCGGGTGCACTCGATTGCTTGGGAATTGAACGTGCAAGCTTAATGGCACAATTGCCTGAAGCTGTTCAAGCTGCTGAACAAGCGCGCAGTAACCGTGAAAGCGGTATTATGGATTTATTTGGTGAGGTTGAAGAAGTTCAGCGTAAGCCAGCTAAACCTGTTAAACCGTGGAGTGATGAAGTTCGTCTAAAAGGCGAAAAAGATACGCTTGGCCTATATCTCACTGGTCACCCAATTGATGTTTACCGCCAAGAGCTTAAAGCTTTTATTCCGGTAAAATTAAATGAGATTACGGCTACACGTCGTGGTGTTACAACGGTGTATGCAGGTTTAGTCATTGACGTCGCAAACTTCCCAAATCGGGTAGTTATTGTATTAGATGATGGTACAGCTCGTATTGAAGTAAGTTGCAACCATGAACGTTTCCAACGTTTTAAAGATATTATCCAAGTTGAGCGTGTTGTCGTCTTTGAAGGCGAAATTTATGAAAGAGAAGGCTTTGAACGTCCGATGGGCCGTTTAACTAAGGCTTTTACTTTAAATGAAATACGACAAAAACGTGCTAATAGCATTCAGATCAAATTAACAGAAGAGTTTATGCAAGCCACTTTGGCAAAAGATTTACAAAATATCATCTTGCCATTTTGCAATGTAGATATGCATCAACATATCGCTCTACAGCTACAGATTGATCAACCTTATGCTCAAGCCGAGCTTCAACTTGGTCCGCAATGGAAAGTTGCTCCTCTCGATGAATTACTTGCTAAACTCAGAGATTATTTTGGTAAAGATAATATTTATATTGAATATCAAGTAAAGTCGAAAGCAGCTAAAGCAGCAGAACCTGCTCGTCCGCAAACCGTTGCTTCCCCTCCCGCGGACATGACTATGGACGATGCATTGGATTTATACCAAAGCGAAGTTTCTCAATATTCGTAATTTCTGGAAATCTTATGAGTTCGTTTGATCACAACACTGTGTCAAAACAATTAGCACAAGTGCGTATTGTCATGGTAAACACTACCTTGCCTGCCAATATTGGCAGTGCTTTACGTGCCATGAAAACAATGGGGCTAATTAAATTAGTTCTTGTTGCACCTAAAACATATCCTCACCCAGACATACAAGCGCTTGCTGCTGGTGCCCAGGATTTATTTGAACATCTTGAGATTGTCGATACCCTAGAAGATGCTATTAAAGATTGCCATTTAGTATTTGGAACAAGTGCACGTAGCCGTACTATTCCTTGGCCTTTACTTGACGTAAGACCAGCTGCTAAAGAAGCTATTAAGGCCACTACTCAAGGACAACAAATTGCGATTGTTTTTGGCCGTGAAGATCGTGGTTTAACCAACGAAGAATTAGCACTGGCAAATTATCATTTAACAATTCCTGTAAATCCGGACTATGGCGTATTAAATGTTGCGCAAGCAATTCAAGTCGTATGTTACGAACTTCGCATGTCTGCTCTAGAGCAACAAAACGTGGACCAAGATGCAGAAGAAATGCCATTAGTCCAAGGTCAAAGCATGCAATGGGATGAACCATTGGTGACTCAACAACAAATGGAAGAGTTTTATCCTCATCTAGAGAAAATGCTGACTGAAATTGAATTTTTAGATCCAGATAATCCACGTTTGTTACCTTTACGCTTGCGTCGTTTATTTGGTCGTATACAATTAGATCGTATGGAATATCATTTACTTCGCGGTATTTTTAGTCGTGTACAAGCCCTAACCAGTGGTAAATGGAAAAAAGCATTATCTGACAAGGAGGATCAACCCAATGCTTAAACAGCTGAAAGAAGATATAAAGGCTGTATTTGCGCGAGATCCTGCTGCCCGCAATACACTCGAAGTTCTCACGACCTACCCTGGCATTCATGCGATTATGATGCATCGTGTCGCACATGAGTTATGGCAAAAAGATTGTAAAGGTGCTGCTCGCCTTCTTTCTTCATTTAGTCGTTTTGCAACAGGAATTGAAATTCATCCTGGCGCTAAAATCGGTAAACGTTTTTTTATTGATCACGGTATGGGTGTTGTGATTGGTGAAACGGCTGAAATTGGCGATGATGTTACGCTTTATCATGGTGTTACCCTAGGTGGTACAACATGGAATAAAGGTAAACGCCACCCAACTTTAGAAGATGGCGTTGTTGTTGGTGCTGGTGCAAAAATTTTAGGTCCATTTACAATAGGTAAAGGTGCTAAAGTCGGTTCAAATGCTGTGGTAACTAAAGCTGTTCCTGCTGGCGTGACCGCTGTAGGGAACCCTGCCCGCTATATTTATAAAGATGCACCTGACAAGAATAAAGATGAAGAACGTCGTCGTGATTATGCACAAAGTATTGGCTTTGCCCCATATGCGACAACTGCTGATCAGTCAGACCCTATTTTAGAAGGTATGCGCGTTTTACTTGATCGTATTCAGCATAATGAAACGCGTATGAATAATTTATGCCAGCGTTTATCAGAGCTAGATCCGAGCTTCAAAAAAGAAAGTCAGGATGAACAGCCTTTTAGTGATGAAGAACTGAAAATTATTGAAGAAGTCCGTCGTGAATGCGGTGCGCAAGATAAGACATCAAAAACGTAATATTCTTGATTCATAATGTAACACGCTTACCCTTGCATGTGTGTTTAGCTTTTTCTAGACTTACCTGTACCAAATCTGACTTTACTAAAATGAACGGAAGATCCTATGAATTTTAAGCCTTTGGCATATATAATCCTTGCGACCTCAAGTTTAACCGCTTGTACAATGGCACCCGTAAAACAACAAAAAATTGAGCCTTTTGTTTTCAAGGAACCAGAGCTTACTCCTCCTTTTTATGCGCTAAACCCTTTTAACTATGATCAGCCACCGGCATTTGAAGTTGCATTAAAAGACGCTGCTGCACAGCCTGTAACCAAAATGGTCGTTAATCGTCAAGATGATCCAACCAAACAGCTTACTCTCGACGTCAATAAACTGATCGTTCCGACTGTCAATAATTCACAACGTTCAATGAAATACGCAGTTTTAGCCGGTGAAAATGAAATTGACGTGACTACTATTGATGACTTTTTACAGTTAGTAGAAGGTAAAGCACGTCACTACCCGCCTCGCTTTACTGACCGTCAAGAACGTAAAGGCTTTGAAAGTAAACTTAAAGAAGTAACACAACAACTTGATACACTTGCTGCAAATCCAAATGCATCATTTGATATTTTAATTCGTGCTTTTAAAGCAAGTGTTCTTGCACGTAACCTTGATTTAGGTACTGTTCATACCACTAAATCTTTAGAATATGCTCAAAGACTTTTAAAAATTAATCCAGATGATGCGGAGACAAATTTCTGGTTCGGTTTTGGTTTATCTGAAGGTGGCGGTCAACGTGAAGCGATTCCATACTTAGACAAAGCCATTAAAGGTAATGTTCAAGAAGCATATTTAGCTGCTGCAAATAACTATATTGCAATGGAGCAAAAGAAAAACGCGATCCAGACGCTAAAGAACTATAAAGTTAAATATCCAGACGAAGCGGAAATTGCTGACCGTTTAATTCAAGAAATTGAAAAACAAGGTCGTTGGAATGTATGGCAAGTTTTAACTAACCCAGCAATGTCAGCAACTACTCCTGCTACTGCACCAAAAAAATAAACTTAATTCTATAAAAAAGGGCTGTTTTGACAGCCCTTTTTTATATTTGATCATTTGAAAAATATTTTAAAATTTGTATGATCTACCTACCATTGAGCCACTATATTTTGACCATAATGTTTTCAATAAAAAGAAGCAAAACACTGTTGACGGTCATACTACTCGGTTCAATTCTGAGTGGTTGTCAGGTCGTAAATGTTAAACAGCAAGCTTTGAATGTAACGATTGCAAATGAACGTAATAGTATTCTTACCCAAGATAAACTTAGCGAAGCGAGTCTGAATGTTTTATCAATGTCTGGTCAGGAAGCTAAAGTTTGTACAGATACACCTGAAACCTGTGTAATTCAACTCAAAAACCTTCCTCAAATTTTAGATGAACAGTTCTTATCAGCAGCAAGCGAGATGTATCTCGCAAAAGCAATGGCTTTATCAGATACATCTGACTGTAAAGTAAGTAGATTTACTAAACATAAATCTGAAGAAGAACAAAAGAATCTTCTGAATAGATATGATGATTGCTTAGACCAGCAATTGAGCCTATTAGATAAAAGTATTCGCTATAGCTATGCCTATCTATTTTCAACAAAACGTAAGCCTAATGACCGTATTTTTGATAATAGACAAGTTCAAATTCGCGATTTCTATAATCAAGCAATCGCCAAAATGGTCGGTGTTTACGACTTAAGACATCCAAAGAAAAATGTTGTTGAACCACAAATTCATATTGGTAAGAGTATTTATTCAATCGATTTTGAATTTCATAAACAATTAACGGGTCAAAAACTAGAAAAATTAATTTCAAGTTATAACCTGAATTTTTCTGGCTTAAGAACCATTAACCGCCGCGATGGTTTTGGCTCCGAATTTGTGGCTGTTTTTCCGAGTTCAGGAAATGAAGATATTAATGAATATATCCTAGACCCACTTAAATATAATTATAAAAATGGTGTTAATCCAAATATTCATAATGCACGCTACTTAGCTGCGACTATTGTAGCTGAACCCAAACACGCGACCACTGTCGAAGAAATTATTAATAATCCAGAATTTGTGATTCGAGTTTATGATCCATATCGGACAGATAATATTAATGTAGCAGGCAAGCAATATCCGCTAGCAGCTAACTTTTCAGCACCTTATGGCCTATGGTTAGCCGAAAACAATTTAGGAGTTGCAGCCTATTTGAGTCTGATTGATCGCGATCAGCATTTAACTATGCCGCATCTCTATATGCTTGAACCATATAATCCGAACAAAAAAATTATCGTGTTGGTACATGGTTTAGCAAGTAGTCCCGAAGCATGGATTGCACTGACCAATGATGTTATGGGCGATACGGTTTTAAGAGACAATTACCAAGTTTGGCAAGTTTTCTATTCGACCAATATGCCAATTTTGGAAAGTCGTTTTCAAATTTATGCATTGCTTAAACAAGCTTTTAGTTCACTAAACCCAAATGATCCTGCCGCACATGATGCAGTTCTTGTTGGACATAGCATGGGAGGTATTATCAGCCGTTTACTGGTCAGTGATGGAGATATTACTAAACCTGCCTTAGAGTTGATGACGATTCGTCAGCAAAACCGCTTTAAAAAACATCCAATGGTTACTGAACGATTGCAAATGCATTCAATCAATAATTTTGATCGTGCAATTTTCTTGGCTTCTCCTCATCGCGGTACAGATTATGCGGATCGTTGGTTTACCTTGGCAGCACGTAAAATTATTCGTTTACCGGGTGCATTTTTGTCGGCTGTAGCGACTTCACTGACAACTGAAAATTTAGATGTTAAAGATTTCTTGAGTAATATTGATAATGGTTTGATTCAAAATGGACCGAGCGATCTAAGTCATCAATCTAAATTTATGGAACTCACAAAAGATATTAATCCACACCAAGGATTAGTTTTCCACTCTATTATGGGCAACATCACCAAGAGTGATGATCCAAATGTGATTACCGATGGTATTGTCCCTTATAAGAGTGCTCACTTAGAAGGTGCAAAATCTGAGAAAGTTCTTCCAGGTGGTCATTCCATCCAGCTTACACCGCAAGCTGTACTAGAGTTACGCCGTATTTTACGAGAGCATTTAGTCGAACACGGTTTATATAAACCATAAAAAGAAAAAGAGCCAAAGGATATACTTTGGCTCTTTCGTTTTGGACTTAAATTTTATTGCCCAGAACGGATAATGTAATCAAACGCAGAGAGTGATGCTTTAGCACCTTCACCTGTGGCAATAATGATTTGCTTGTAAGGTACAGTGGTACAGTCACCCGCAGCAAATACACCTTGCACATTGGTTTCGTTGCGGTCATTCACAATGATCTCGCCACGGTTGGTTAATTCAACTTCACTGTCTTTCAAGAAGTCAGTGTTTGGCAGTAAACCAATCTGTACAAAGATCCCTGCAAGCTCGACCACATGCTCTTCATCAGTCGCACGGTCTTTATATTTAAGACCAGTCACTTGTGAACCATCACCTAACACTTCTGTACTTAAGGCATTCATAATCACCGTTGTGTTTGGCAAGCTATGCAATTTGTTTTGCAACACTTGGTCAGCACGAAGCTTGGTGTCAAACTCAACCAGAGTTACATGCTCAACAATCCCTGCAAGGTCAATTGCTGCCTCAACACCTGAGTTACCACCACCAATCACAGCAACACGTTTACCTTTGAACAACGGACCATCACAGTGTGGGCAGTAGGCAACACCACGGGTACGGTATTCTTGCTCACCCGGTACATTCATTTCTCTCCAACGTGCACCTGTAGAAAGGATTACAGTTTTCGATTCAAGTTTTGCACCGTTTTCAAGTTCAACTTCAACCAAGCCATTTGCAGTCTGGTTGGCACCCGTGATTTTGCTGACACGTTGCAGGTTCATGATATCGACATCATATTCACGAACATGGGCTTCCATCTCGGCAGCAAACTTAGGACCTTGCGTCTTTTGCACAGAAGTGAAGTTTTCAATGTCCATGGTGTCCATCACTTGACCACCGAAGCGTTCAGCCACGATACCAGTGTTAATGCCTTTACGTGCAGCATAGATCGCAGCCGTTGCACCCGCAGGACCACCACCAATCACCAACACATCAAATGCATCTTTGGCATTGAGTGCTGCTGCATCTTTTTCAGCTGAGTTAGTGTCGAGTTTCGCTACAATCTCTTCAAGGGTCATACGACCTTGGCCAATGTGTTCGTTGTCTTGGAACACCATTGGCACAGCCATGATTTTGCGTTGTTCCACTTCATCTTGGAAGAATGAACCGTCAATCATGGTTGCTGTAGTGTTCGGGTTATAAATGGCAATCAGGTTAAGCGCTTGTACCACGTCCGGACAGTTATGACAGCTTAATGATACAAACACATCAAAGTTAGCTTTGAGGTTTAAGCCTTTAATTTGATTTAAAACTTCATCCGACACTTTAGGTGCATAGCCAGACACTTGTAACAGCGCCAAGATCAAAGACGTAAACTCATGACCCATTGGTAAGCCTGCGAAGAATACGCGAGGTTGTTCACCTGCTTTAACCACACCAAAGCTTGGACGACGTGTATTATTACCGTCAAAACGGGCAGTCACCTTGTCAGAAAGCTCAGCGATTTCACTCACCAACTCTTTAATTTGAGCAGCTTTATCTGATTCATCTAAAGCAGCAACTAATTCGATTGGACTTTCTAGACGTTCTAAGTAAGCTTTTAATTGAGTTTTAATGTTTTGATCTAACATCTGTTTTTACTCCAATGCATCCAAATTCTTTCAATAGATGCATAGTACGTGAAAACACAGAATAGGTGAAACAGTATGTTTTTATATATTTAATCGGTTTTTTAGATTTAATTATTATTTACTTCAAATCAAAAAAAGCCAACCTGAACTCATCCAGCGCAGGTCGGCAAACTGGTTAAACTAGAGTAAGACCACACCAAATACAGCCCCAGCAATCAAGACATGTAAAGGATGAACCTTTTTAATTAAAGATAATAAAGTTGCAATGACTACCATAATAATGAGTAAAGTATTTATGGCAGCTGCCTCAGAAATAATCCACGCACTGGCAAGTACAGTTCCCACAGTGACAGGTTGTAAAGCAAGCTGTAAAACACGGCGCCATTTCTTATCTTTAAATTTTGACCAGCCTCTCATCACAAATACAGTAATAAGAGACGAAGGTAAAAATTTAGCAGTAGACGTTACAAGTAGACCTGACAACCCTGCTACATGCCATCCCACCAACGGCACGATCATCATGTTCGGACCAGGTGCAGCTTGAGCCATGGCGAACAATGCACTGAATTCTTGTGCCGTCATCCAGTGGTGAATATCAACTACTTGGCGTTGCATTTCAGGCAAAATTGTATTGCCGCCACCAAATGCAATAAGAGACAATTGAGTAAAAATAATCGCTAAAGTAAGTAGAACTGCACCCATTACACACGTCTCCAAATGATAGCTGAATAAAATGCCAACAAAATCAGCATCGTCACTAGTAAAGAGATTTTTAGAAAAGCAATACTGATAATTGCAGCAACAACTACGCAAATCGCTAATGGATTACGTAATAATGGCTTAAGCATTTTCAAACCTGTTGCAACCAGAAGTCCAGCCGCCGCCGCCGCTAAACCTTCGAAAAGATGCTTAACCATTAAATTATCTTGGAACTGCTCATAGACATAATGTAAAAGTACAACAATTATCGTAGGTGCAAGGATCAGACCAATGAGTGAGCTCACTGCCCCACGAACACCACGAAACTCCATGCCAATCGCAACCGATAAATTAATAATATTGCCACCCGGTAAAAATTGACACAGACCAAGTAACTCGGTGAATTTTTCAGGGCTTAACCAATGCCTTTGCTCTACAATAACTTTACGGGCTAAAGGCAGCACGCCACCGAATCCAATTAAACCTAATGTTAAAAAACCTAAAAATAACTCTGTGCAGGTCGGGACACTCTCCTTCTGCACGGCAATCTCAACATGGTTCATTTTCGTTACTTTTCACTTTATCTGACCAAAATAGAATGATACTTTTGTGATATATCTACAAATGCTTTTATTTTCATTAACCATACCATAAAGGTATTTCTATGCTCGATTTACATAAGCTCCATGCCTTTGTTGTAGTAGTTGAAGAAAGGAATATTACGCATGCCGCAAACCGATTGTTTATTCAACAGCCGCCTCTAACGCGTTTACTTAAAAAACTCGAAGAAGAACTTGGTACACAATTACTTATTCGCCAGCCTCGAGGAATTGAACCAACTGAGGCTGGTTTAGCTTTATTTAAAGAAGCACAACTTTTATTAGAACATGCCAGACATATTCCAAAATTAGTCCAAGATGTTAGCCAAGGTAAAACTGGACAACTCAATATTGGTTTTACAAGTTCCGCAGGTTTGCATCCGCTTATTTCACTAGTATTGCGCTCATATCGAGAAATATATCCAAACGTACAAACCAAACTTGAAGAAGCAGGCAGCCAAAAACAATTAGATCGATTAATCTCCGAGAAACTTGATATTGCTTTTTTAAGAGCACCGATCAGCCGTGATATTGGGTTAAAACATCACCATATATTAGATGAGCCAATGATGGTGGCATTGCCTATAGGCCATCCACTTACACAAAAAGAAAAAATTAGTTCAAATGACTTATCAAATGAAAATTTTGTTTTATACCGTCGTTCTTCAGGACAAGGTTTATATGACAATATTTTATATAGTTGCTACCAAGCAGGTTTTAGTCCACGCATTATTCAAGAAGCGCCTAGACCTACCGCTACATTAAATTTAGTCGCTGCTGGAATTGGTATAACGATTGTGCCGGCCTCAATGCATAATTTTTGGGAACATGAAATTGTATATCGGGAGTTTGATGATTCAATGAAACTAAATGCGCCTCTTTACCTGATTACTCGGGAAAATGAGAGTTCTGCCAAAGTTTCAAACTTTATTGAACTATTGCAAAAACTTTTACCCAATGGCCTGAGTGTAAAAGCAAAGTAATAAAAAGTGCCCCGAATGGAGCACTTTTTTATGAAACTGTTTATTTTTGATTTACTCGTTTTGACAGCTCTTCTGCCGATTCTTTGCGCTCAGAATAGCGATCTGTCAGGTATTGTTTTTGCCCACGTGTTAATAAAGTGAACTTATACAACTCCTCCATTACATCAACGATTCGGTCATAGTAAGAGGATGGTTTCATACTGCCATCTTCTTCAAACTCTAAAAAAGCTTTAGCAACTGAAGACTGATTTGGGATAGTAATCATGCGCATCCAACGCCCTAAAATACGCATTTGATTGACCGCATTAAACGACTGCGAACCACCACTAACTTGCATGACTGCTAAGGTTTTACCTTGAGTTGCACGGATTGCTCCGGCTGCCAAAGGAATCCAGTCAATCTGGGCTTTTAAAATTGAACTCATCGCACCATGACGTTCAGGTGAACACCACACCATACCTTCTGCCCAAGCCAAAAGCGCGTGTAATTCTTGAACTTTCGGATGATCTGTTTCTGCATCCTCAGGTAAAGGTAAACCTTTAGGATGAAAGATTTTGACTTCAGCACCTAAGTATTCAAGGATTCGACCAGCAGTCAGCACAGCAAAACGACTATAAGAACGTTCACGATTAGAACCATATAGCAATAAAATGCGAGGTGGATGCTCAAGCTGCTGCGCTTGCACTTGCTCAAATGTAGGTTTATCTAAAAGATCTAATGCTACATTTGATAAATCATTATCAAGACTGTTCATCTGAGAAATACTTTTTCTTTAACCAAAGAGAAACGGTAACGAGTGAAATTAAAACGGGAACTTCAACCAATGGTCCAATCACTGTGGTAAATGCCACAGGTGATGCCAAACCAAATGTTGCAATGGCAACCGCTAAAGCTAACTCAAAATTGTTACCAGCCGCAGTAAACGAAATAGCAGTGGTACGTGGATAGTTATTCCCCATACGTTTACTCATAAAGAAGCTAATAAAGAACATCACCAGAAAGTAAATCGTCAGTGGAATTGCAATACGTAATACATCTAAAGGCAAGCTCACCACATCACCACCTTTTAGACTAAACATAGCCACAATGGTAAAAAGTAAAGCAATTAAACTAATCGGGCTGATTTTTGGTAAAAATTTAGTTTGATACCATTCCAACCCTTTCGACTTGACTAAAATCAAACGCGTCAAGAACCCCATTAAGAATGGAATACCTAAGTACACCAAAACCGCATGTGTGATAGTCCAAAAATTCACATCAATGACTTGCCCTGCCACACCAAAATACGGAGGTAAGAAGGTTAAGAAAAGCCAGGCGTAGGTACTAAAGAACAAAATTTGGAAAATACTGTTAAAGGCAACCAAAGCTGCAACGTATTGGTTATCACCACAAGCCAGACCATTCCACACCAAAACCATTGCAATACAACGTGCCAAACCAATCAAAATCAGGCCTGTCATGTATTCCGGATAACTATGCAAGAAAACTATAGCAAGTACGAACATTAAAACTGGAGCAATAATCCAGTTCTGTACCAACGATAAAGTTAAGGTTTTCTTATCTTTAAATACTTCTGGTAACGTAGCATAATCAACCTTTGCTAAAGGTGGATACATCATCAAAATTAAGCCGATTGCGATCGGAATATTAACGTTATCTACACTCATTCTGTTCAAAGAAACCGAGGCTTGAGGAAAGAACACCCCAATTGCCAAACCTAAAGCCATGGCAATAAAAATCCATAGCGTCAGGTTACGATCTAAAAAAGAAAGCTTTTGCTTAGTCATCTCGGCTCTCTCACTCAATATGAGAGATTTCATTAATCTCAGCAATTAAATGTGAACGGCTTAAGTTCGGAACATCAAGTGCAAACAATGCATCTAAACGACGGTTGATATGATCTACAGTCTCTTGGAATGCTTTAAGCTTTTCTTCTTTTGGCAAGTCCAAATGAGATGGATCACTTAAGCCCCAGTGTGCTTTGATTGCGCCACCTAAATAAAGTGGGCATGCTTCTTGTGCAGCAGAATCACAGACTGTAATCACAACATCTGGTTGATACTGTTCGCAGTCATCAATAGTTTTACTCCATAACCCATCTGTTGAAAGACCTAAGTTTTCAAGTGTTTCAATGGTTAATGGATGCACCTGCCCTGATGGTTTACTGCCTGCGCTATACGCTTTCCAATTTTCTGGTGCACGACTATTAAATAAAACTTCTGACAAAATGCTACGACAACTGTTTCCAGTGCATAAAAATAAGAATTTCATGGTCTTACTCACAATAGGTAGAAATAGAAGAAAACTTTGAAGATGATTGATTCACTAAACTTTCATCTTGGTTTCCTATAGTTTTCAAAACTTCAACAGCCCAATTTGGTAAATCTGGATTGACGCTGTAATACACCCATTGCCCCTGTCGTGCATCAAGTAAAATACCATGAGTTCTTAATAAAGCTAAATGTCTGGAGATTTTCGGTTGGCTCAACTCAAGCTGTTCTGTTAGCTCACAAACACAAATATTTTGTTTGCTCAGAACTAACTTAAGAATGTTTAACCGAGTTTGGTCAGATAGACATTTAAAGAAATCGATTTGGTTGATCATATCTTCAACAAAATATATTCGTTATTGCAAATATACGGATATCCATATATAAATGCAATATCTTAATTTGATAATAAATTTACCATGACTGAGCTAGTGAAAATTTACCATAATCCTGCTTGCGGAACCTCACGCAATACATTGGCGCTTATTCGTCATGCTGGGTTTGAGCCTATCGTTATTGAATATTTGCAAACTCCACCTAGTAAAGATGAATTAATTCAACTCATTAAGGATTCAGGCTTAACTGTACGTGAAGCAATTCGTAAAAATGTTGATCCCTATAAAGATTTAGATTTGGAACAAGACCATTGGACCGATGAACATTTAATTGATTTTATGGTGCAATATCCAATTTTAATTAATCGCCCATTTGTGGTTACACCAAAAGGCACGCGCCTTTGCCGCCCTTCTGAAGTGGTGCTCGACATTTTAGATTCACAAAACTTAGGCTATTTTGCGAAAGAAGATGGCGAAGTGATTATTGACGAACAAGGCCGCCGTATAAAGTAATTGAAGATATTTATTAATATAAAAAGCTAAATGGCATGGAACCATTTAGCTTTTTTTGAATGAAGCGGGTTAAAAATAGGATTTGATAAAAGGAAGAAGTTGCTCTCCTATTACCATGCCTAATAATCCGACTAACGCAACAAGAGGTGGAGCTGGTGACTTAACATTTAAAACATAATATAAGACACCAACAAGCAACCCTACAGCCAAAGATAACAAGTACATTTTCATCGTATATACCTTAGAGAATCAAGCCATTTAATCAGCAGGTTCCCATACTGTTTTATTTAAAATGCAAAACACGAGCACCCAAGTGCGCCCCAGAAAGATTTTTTGTCCTTATCATTTACAGGTACATCAAGCATCCAAGCGTGGCTGTGTCCATGCATTCCACAGCTGCTAGCACATGCACACAATGCACTTTGCGACTGTAATGATTGATTGGAAGGAGCATTACGGTTTTCAGATAAACGCCACTGACCACCGAAGCGTTTTACCGGCGACCATGTTGGAGATGCTGGCGGTAACGGCGGATCGTCTTGCTTAAACTCTGCCCCTGCGTACACCACTTTGCCGCCTAAAACAGTGAGTACAGACTCAATCCACTGGATATCTTCTGCTTCAACTTTGAAGTAGTCATCTGACAACACAACTAAGTCGGCAAGTTCCCCTGCTGTTAGTGAACCTTTGACATCTTTTTCACCTGAGAACCAAGCTGAACCTTTAGTCCAGAGTTTGAGTGCTGTTTGACGGTCTAATAGATTTTTTTCATCATAGAGAGGTAAACCGCCGACTGTTTTACCAGTACTTAGCCAATACAAACACACCCAAGGGTTATAAGAAGCAACACGAGTCGCATCTGTCCCCGCACCCACAGGAACACCAAGTTCTAACATTTTCTTGACTGGTGGCGTTGCCTGAGCGGCTTCGGCACCATAGCGTTTTACGAAAATCTCACCTTGATATGCCATACGGTGTTGAATGGCAATACCACCACCCAACGCGCCAATACGTTCAATATTACGCTCAGATACAGTTTCGGCATGGTCAATAATAAATCGTGTCGCAAATGGCTGTTTTGAATTTACTTTTTCAAATACATTGAGCAGACGATTAATACTTTCATCATAGGTTGCATGAATACGGAATGGCCATTTCTTTTCAGCCAAGTGCTCTACAATAGCTTCGAGTTCACCTTCCATTTTTTCTGGTAAATCTGGACGTGGTTCATAGAAGTCTTCAAAGTCCCCCGCTGACCAAGTCAGGTTCTCACCTGCTCCATTCATTCTAAATAGCTCATCACCATCACCCGGAAATGTCATTTCTGTCCAACGGCGATAATCATCAAGCTCTTGGCCTGCCTTTTGAGCAAATAGGTTGTAAGCGATTCGCACCGTCATTTGATTTTGATCGTGCAATTGCTTAATCACATCATAATCTTCAGGATAGTTTTGCCCGCCGCCACCTGCATCAATTGCTGAAGTAATGCCTAATCGGTTCAACTCACGCATGAAATGACGAGTTGAATTGACTTGATCTTCAACTGGCAATTTCGGCGCTTTACCTAAAGTCGAATATAAAATCATAGCGGATGGAGTTGCGAGCAAGAGACCTGTTGGCTCACCTTTTTCATTTCGTACAATCTTGCCGCCAGGTGGGTCCAGTGTGTCTTTGTTAAAGCCCAATACATCAAGCGCAGCTCGGTTCAACATGGCACTAGCGTATAGATGTAAAACAAAGACAGGAGTATCTGGTGCAGCTTTATTAATTTCTTCTAAAGTCGGTAAACGCTTTTCGGCAAACTGGAATTCAGTCCAACCGCCTACGACACGAACCCATTGTGGAGCTGGAGTATTGTCTGCTTGTTCTTTGAGTAAGCGTAACGCATCGGCAACGGATGGCACACCTTCCCAGCGCAGTTCCATATTGTAATTTAGGCCACCACGAATAATATGCAGATGACTGTCATTTAGACCCGGTATAACGCGACGGCCATTTAAATCTACAACTTTGCTTGTTGGTGTTGCGAGCTTCATAACCTCATCATTTGTACCCGTGCGTAACACTTTACCATCTGCAATCGCAATTGCTTGTACTTCTGGACTTTTGGGGTCTAATGTTGTGATTTTACCGTTTATGAGTATGAGGTTTATTTCGGTCATTCTGAACTCCATTCTTGTGAATTATCGTTCTAAAAAATAAAGGCATATCTGTATTAATATCACTTAAATATTGAATACTAGACATGCCTTTACCTAAATCAGTAGTGTTTTATTTTGCAGGAACTGGTGCAAGTACTTCATGTTTTGATGTTGTACGCTCAGGTGCCTTATGTACCATCGTATAAGCATAATCCACACCCATACCGTAAGCACCAGAGTGTTCACGGACAATCGCCATAACTGCATCATACGTATCACGGTGTGCCCAATCACGCTGCCATTCAAGTAATACTTGTTGCCAAGTTACCGGAACAACACCAGCTTGAATCATACGTTGCATGGCATAGTCATGTGCCTCTTTCGATGTACCACCTGAAGCATCCGCGACCATATAAATCTCATAATCCCCTTCAAGCATCGCACCAAAAGCGAAGGTGTTATTACACACTTCAGTCCACAAACCTGAAACAATCACTTTTTTACGATTATTTTTTGCAAGCGAATCACGTACTTTTTGGTCATCCCACGAATTCATTGAAGTACGTTCTAGTAATGGAGCATCTGGAAATACATCTAAAAGTTCTGGATAGGTATGACCAGAGAAGCTTTCAGTTTCAACCGTTGTAATGGTGACAGGAATATTGAATGTTTTAGCTGCTTTTGCTAATCCTACAGTATTATTCTTTAATACTTGGCGATCTATTGACTGTACCCCAAAAGCCATTTGTGGCTGATGATCAATAAAAATAACCTGACAATTGGTTGGTGATAGTTGTTCTAAAAGTGATTTATTCATGGGTAAACTCCATTATTCCTTATGAGTAATGCATTAAAATTGCTTACTGGTTATTATGAAAACAGATAAAAATGTAAAAGCATAGACAGCAAATCAGCACGAATCTGTATTCTGTACGAATACAATCAAAACAATGATTGCTTTTTAATTTTTATAGTTTAATCATTGATATATATTTTTTTACCTTTCGCTTATCCATGGATCGATTAGACTGTATTTCCACTTTTGTAAGTGTTGTAGAACATGGGAATTTTAGTAGCGCAGCCAGAGCACTCGATATTTCTCGCGACTTAGTTGCCAAACGTGTTTGCTACCTCGAAAATGACCTCAGAACCACACTTTTAACTCGAACAACAAGACAGATGAACCTCACCTCTTGTGGGGAAAAGTTTTATCAACATAGCAAAGTCATTTTAAGTGAGTTCGAATGGGCTGCATATGAAATTAGCTATAATCAGCAGTACCCTGAAGGCGAACTCAAGCTCAATACACCAATGTCTTTTAGCAACATTTTTCTTCAACATATCATTTCGGACTTTATAGAGAAATATCCCAGCATCAAAATTGATTTATTCATGACTGATCAGCTATTAGACATGAATAATAATAAATTTGATTTAACCATTCGTGTAGATGGCTCTCCTCCTAATTTGGCAAATAGTAAAATATTAAATACCTATCAACGATATTTGTATGCAACACCTGAGTATTTTAATCAGCATGGATTGCCATATTCATTAGAAGAACTTAAAGAACATAAGTTTCTAATTTACTATCAGGATAGCCGACATAAGAAGTTGATCTTTCAAAAAGATCAAAAAGAAGTGTCCTTTAATTGCTTCCCTGTGATGACCTGTAATAATGGTGAATTATTATTAGATATGTGTTTGAAAGATCATGGTATCGTCTTTCTTCCAGAGTTTATTGCAGAGCCTTACTACAAAGAAGGTAAATTACAGAAATGTTTGGAAGACTACACCAGTCAGCCGCTTCACCTATATGTCACATGGCCAAACCGTAAGATTTTATCGAAGAAAGTAAAATTATTTATTGATTTTCTAACACGTCAAATCGTTCCCATAAAATAACCAATTTGGGCCTTTTCCAGAAGAATTGGCCCCATTATTTTTTAGTTAGTTTAAATGGATTCAATCTTCTTATTTTTAAATAAATTTAATAAATTTTGTTCTGCTGACGCTGTGCTGTCTTGTTCAATAAATGTCGTCGCGTAGTGTTCTAAATGCTCTTCCATCAATTGAGTTGCTCGTTTTTCATCGCCTTGTTCAATCGCATCTAAAATTGCACGGTGTTCATCTGCCGAACAATTATTATGTTTTGGAATTTCATATAAGCCAATTAATAATGAAGTCCTTGCAATAAGTGTCTGCAAATAACTGGTCATAATCGTATTTTGATTTGCTTCAATTAGCTTTAAATGAAATTGCCCTGATAGCTTAATCCACTCGGCCCAATTGCCAGCTAAACGCTCATGAGACTCTTGATCTACTATGCCTCGAAGCTCACTAAAATCTAGGCTATGTGATTTTTGAGCTAGCTTTTTTACAGTAGCGATTTCAAGCATGCTGCGTGCTTCAAAGACCTCTTTTGTTTCATGAACACTATGTTTTGCAATGAGTGCTCCACGATTGGGCTGAATTTCGATGACCTTATCATGTGCAAGTTTGACGAAAACACGTCTTAATACTCCCCGCGTTACACCGAATGCTTCACACAAAGGTGCTTCAACTAAACGTGCGCCAGGGGCAAGTTGTCGATTTAAAATAGCATCTACAATTGCGTTATATATATGGTCATCAATTTCATCATTGCTCATTTCTACGGCTTTTTTTGGTGCATTCGATGGCATTGATTTCTCCATTTTTATTAACGCCCCCCTCTTTTTAAAACTTTATCTAATAACTGTAGTGTAAGTTTAACTTAAGCATTATGGAATATTGCTCTCATCCCCATAACAAATATACTGAACCAAATAATTCAATATTAAATCTCTAAAGATCCACTTATACAGCTAAATTTACTTACTTTTTATAAAAAATTAAGCACTTCCCATTTTATAAATCTGTCTCTGCATATCCAAAATCCATACCAGTTTAAATAACTCATAAGCGCTACTTCTTAAATTTGGCATAACTTTTGCTCAATTAAAATTGTGCACAATATAAATATAACATTGTGCACAATTTTAATTTCATTCTTTTAGCCAGAATTTCAAGCTGCTGAAGAATGTGCCGGCCCAACATAAGGGAAGTGAGTGTTCAAGATGAATAATACCGAAGCAATAATTAAACCTTCTTATGATGCAAAACTGACAAATCAAGACTTAGCTCCTTTAAAAAAGCAAACATGGGGCGCTTATAATATTTTTGCTTTCTGGATGTCTGATGTTCATAGTGTCGGCGGTTATGTCATGGCTGGGAGCCTTTTTGCACTCGGGCTGAACAGCTGGCAGGTACTTTTATCTTTACTCATCGGCATTGCCATAGTTCAGTTTTTTACAAATCTGATTGCCAAGTCTAGCCAACAAACAGGCACGCCCTATCCTGTTATTTGTCGTGCCACTTTCGGTGTGCTTGGTGCAAATATTCCTGCTGTTATCCGTGGTCTTATTGCTGTCGCATGGTATGGCATTCAAACTTATTTGGCCTCCAGTGCCTTTTTATTGGTCATTTTAAAGTTCTTTCCAGAATGGTCACCCTATGCTGATGTTTCAACTTACGGCTTTCTTGGGCTTTCCTATTTAGGATGGGTTGGCTTCATGCTGCTTTGGCTACTGCAAGCGATTGTTTTTTGGTCTGGCATGGACAGCATTCGTAAATTCATTGACTGGGCAGGTCCAGCTGTCTACGTAGTGATGTTTGCGATGGCAGTCTGGCTCATCTGGAAAGCTGGCTGGCAAAATATTGATTTAAACTTGAGTGGTGTTCAATACGACGGCTTTGCGGTTGTACCTGTCATGATTGGTGCTATTGCGCTTGTTGTCTCATATTTTTCAGGGCCGATGCTGAACTTTGGTGACTTCTCTCGTTATGGTAAAAGCTTTAACGCGATTAAAATGGGCAACTTTCTTGGCCTACCGATTAACTTCTTAGGCTTTTCTTTACTTACTGTGGTTTGTATTGCTGCAACGCTTCCAGTGTACGGCAAGCTCATTACAGACCCTGTCGAGATGGTCGGTAAACTGGATAACACATTTGTAGTCATTTTAGGTAGTTTGACCTTAATGATTGCCACCATTGGGATTAATATTGTCGCTAACTTTGTTTCACCTGCCTTTGATTTTTCCAACGTTTCACCTAGCAAAATTAGCTGGCGCATGGGTGGAATGATCGCAGCAGTAGGTTCAATTTTCATTACCCCATGGAATTTATTTAATAATCCTCAAGTGATCCATTACACCATTGATATTTTAGGTGCATTTATCGGCCCACTTTTTGGTGTATTGCTCGCCGATTTTTACCTCGTTAAAAAACAAAAAATCGAAGTAGATGATTTATATACCTTAGATCCCAAAGGTTTGTATTGGTACAAAAATGGTTATAACCACTCTGCCTTTTATGCCTTAATTCCAGCTTCATTAATTCCTATTCTCTGCGTACTTTTACCACAATTATCTGCACTTGCTAATTTCACATGGTTTATTGGGATGGGATTCGGTTTTGTCATATACCGATTTCTTAATCAACCGCTTGCTCATGCTAAATCGGCACTGACTAAGGCAAAAGTATAATGAAAATAAAAATTATTAATCCCAATACCACCCAAAGCATGACTGACAAAATTGCTGCATCAGCAAAAGTAGTCGCCAGTTCTGGTACTCAAATTATTGCAGTGAGTCCTCAAATGGGCCCTGCAACAATTGAAAGTTATTATGATGAAGCTCTAAGTGCCGTAGGTGTGTTGGAGGAAATTCGCCAAGGTGAGCATCTAGGTGTAAATGCTTATATTATTGGCTGTTTTGGTGACCCTGCACTTTATGCTGCCCGTGAAATGACATCAGCACCTGTGATTGGAATTGCCGAAGCAGCTATGCGAACTGCAAGTTATATCAGTACTGGGTTTAGTATAGTCACCACCTTACAACGTACAGTGAATATGAGTTGGCATTTGGCTCATCGCTATGGGGCTACACCATTTTGCAAAAATGTTCGAGCTTGTGACATTGCAGTTGAAGAATTGGAGCTTCCTGACTCAGATGCTTATCGAACCATACGAGAGGAGTGCAAAAAAGCACTGGTAGAAGATAAAAGCGATGCAATTGTTTTGGGCTGTGCAGGTATGAGTGATTTATGCCTAAAACTACAAAACGAATTGGAAGTGATTGTTATTGACGGCGTTGCAGCAGCAGTTAAACAAGCTGAAATGTTAGTTCAGTTAAATTTAAAAACCAGCAAAGTTGGTGATTGGGCCTCACCCCCTGTAAAAAATTACACAGGCATATTGTCAGGATTTGGAATACGCTAAAGAGCTATTGTTTCAATTCCAACTCAAAACGCTGCGTTGGAATTGAAACGGCTCAAAATCAAAGAATTAAACTTCGGCTAACTCTGGCTGTTGTTCATTTTTATAAAATGGCACATCACCATTAATAGTTGCACGGTGCATGATGCGATGAGCATCGCCGTAATCAAATAATGCTTTATGTTGCGTGCAACGGTTATCCCAAATCGCGATATCACCATCTTGCCATTTCCAACGCAAATGAAATTGCTCTTGAGTCGCATGTTCAAACAAGAAATCAAGTAATTGCTCACTTTCTTGTTCAGATAACTCATTAATGCGAGTGGTAAAGCCCTCACTTACAAACAACAAAGGCTCACCTGTAACAGGATGGGTACGCACCACTGGGTGAACCACTGGAGGATTACGCTTAAATGTTTGCAAAAGCTTTTCACGTTCTTCTTCGTTATGAGCAAAACGTTCAAGCGGAAAAGACTTACGAATATCGTGGGTTGCAGTTAAGCCACGTAGTTTTTGCTGTAACTCAAGCGGAAGCCCTTTAAAAGCTGCTGTGTTACTCGACCATAATGTATCTCCGCCTACAGGTGGAATTTTAATGGCTTGCAACACACAACCTAAAGGCGGGGTTTTACTAAAAGTCACATCTGTGTGCCAAAGTTCATTGTCACGCAAATCTTGTTTCCAGCTATCGAGTACCATCACTTCAGGTACATCTTCAATTGAAGGATAAATCGGGTGCACATGTAAGCTACCAAAACTGCGTGCCAAGTCTGCTTGTGCTTGCGGCGCTAATTGTTGCTTTCGAAAAAAAATAACCTGATGATCAAGCAAAGCCTGCTGGATTTGTTGCGTTGTCTGTTCATTTAACGCATTTAAATCAATATCGTGAATAATTGCGCCAATGGTAGGCTTGATCACTTCTATATTTAAGTTTGCTACTACTGTATTCATCTTCTTTACTACAACTGCTGACCATACCAAGGAGAAAACTGTTTTTGTAACCAACGTAAAAACAGCTCAAAACTAACTGCGACAATCGCAATCACAATAATGCCCAGAATCACCGTATCGGTAATTAAGAACTGTGCTGCCGATTGCACCATAAAACCAATACCACGGTCCGCTGCAACCAACTCTGCTGCAACTAATGTTGACCAGCCCACCCCAAGACCAATACGAATACCGGTAATAATATGAGGCAAAGCCGTTGGTAAAATGACATGCCAAAAGACTTGTGACTGACTTGCCCCTAATGACAATGCTGCACGCTCACGATTTAGCTGATGGCTTAACACACCATGCGCACTACTAATAATAACAGGTGCCAAAATCGAGAAGAAAATCAAAAGTACTTTTGTGGTTTCGCCAATACCGAACCAAATCACAAGTAACGGCAAATAAGCTAACGGCGGAATTGGACGTAATAATTCAACCAAAGGATCTAGAACAGCGCGAACCCATTTGTTCAGGCCCATCCATAAGCCCAGTGGTACACCAATCACCACGGCAGCAATCAAAGCTAAAAACACACGCGAGATACTGGCTGCCAAGTGTTGCCACAAAGTCGCCTTCATAAAGCCTTCTTGGCTGACCGATATAAATTTTTGCCAGACTGCCTGTGGGCTTGGTAAAAACAGTTCGGGTACGACATGCAAAGCAGTAATGAGGAACCAGAGTGCAACCACACTTCCCACACTAATTATGCTAACTGCCAAAGTGCGATGTTTCTCAAAAAATGACGATAAAAATGAAGCTTTTTCTGTTTGCACATCTGGCTTAAGTTTTAGCTCTGCTTTGTCATATTCATAGACGTTATCTTTAGTGTTCATGTAGGTAACGCCTCCTTACCGCTTTGTTTTTGAGCCCTTAAACTTTCAAATAGCTGTTCTCTGAGCTGAATAAACTGAGGGTCAGATTTAATCGAACGAATAGGCTCGCCCTGACGATATCGTTGAGCAAAATCGAGATGTAGAGTTTCTACAATTTTGCCTGGATGCGCCGTCATCAGAACTAACTGATTGCTGAGCAATAATGCTTCTTCAATGTCATGTGTAATTAAAAAGAAGCTTTTATTCTGTTGAATCCATAAATCGAGCACTAATTGCTGCATGTTTTCACGCGTAAAAGCATCTAAGGCGGCAAAAGGTTCATCTAATAAAATAAACGGCGCGTGACTGATCAAAGCTCTGGCAATACCAACACGTTGTTTCATACCACCCGAAAGTTCCCAGATATTAGCTTTTTCAACGTGACTTAAACCTACAATTTTTAAAATTGCACTCACTTGTGCTTCGATATCTGCGCGCTTTAAACCTTTTAACTGCAAAGCGAAGCCAACATTATCTGCAACATTCAACCAAGGAAGTAAGGCATGATCCTGAAACACCACAGCGCGGGTTACATCTGGACCAGTTACGACCTCATGATTTACAAGCACATCACCAGAACTCGGCTTTTGAAATCCTGCCAAGATATTAAGTAAAGTTGTTTTGCCGCAACCTGACTCGCCTAAAATTACGGTTAAAGAACCTTCTTCAATGGTTAGGTTAATATCTTGTAAAACTGGCTTTTGCTGTTTAGGAAAAGTCAGATGAATATGTTTGGCTTCTAGTACACTCATGACAACTCCTTAAGGCTGCAAAAATGAAGAATTCACATTGCCTTTATAATCGGCTTTCAGTTGATCGACTTTGCCCTGACCTTTTAAGAACTTCGCCGTATCAAAAACATTTTGTGCAAATTCACCATCTAAAGTTTGTTTTTGCTGAGCGTGGTCAAGGTAAATATTTCCACTTAATAAAAGCGGGATATCTTTTGGATCAGAACCTGTGAGCTGCGCAATTTTTTGCACGTTATCGGCATCTTTAACGTAAGCGGTTGGGTCTTGGTTATATTTTTCAAGCTGCTCAAGCGTGGTTTGGACAAAAGCTTTTAAGAAATCAGGATTTTTCTCTGCAAAGTCTTTACGTACAACCCATAAGTCATAAGTTGGAGCGCCCCATTCACCCACTTGTTTCGAGTCGGTTAAAACCGTACCAGATGCTTTGGCTTTACTTAAAGCAGGTTCCCAAACATAAGCAGCATCAATATCACCACGTTCCCAAGCAGCTGAAATTTCAGGTGGACGCAAGTTGATAATTTTTACTTTGTCTTCTGGAATGTTCCAATGTTTAAGTGCAGACAAAAGGCTGTAATGGGTTGTTGAAACAAAAGGTACAGCAATGGTTTTGCCAATTAAATCTTGAGGGGTTTTAATGCCTGATTTATTACTCACCACTAATGCTTCAGACCCACCAAGTTTTGAAGTAATTAAGAATACTTCAATCGGTAAATCACGGCTTGCCGCAGCAGCAAGTGGGCTTGAACCAATATTGCCAAGTACCACATCACCTGAAGCAAGTGCATTTACAACATCTGAACCCGCATCAAATTTTTTCCATTGAATGGTCCGTTGACTATGTTTTTCATAATCTCCGTTAGCCTGTGCAACTTTGCTTGGGTCCACCCCTGTTTGATAAGCAATCACGACAGGTTTGTTGTCACGAACTGAAGCACCTGTATTATTATCTTTCTTATTTTGCCATACGATAAATGCAACAATTGCTACAGCCACAATTGCCGTGATAATCAACGGTTTGGTCTTTGTGCTCATAATTTCATGATCTTTCAATAATATAAGCCCATGGTATGCAGCCGGCTTTATAATGAAAAATAAAAAAATATGAGTTGCTTATCTAATTTTTATAAATAACTTTTCCTTATAAGTTTTTATCTTTTGGTAAAAAGAAAATTCTAAGTAAACTTACAGATTAGCCATAAAATTAAAATACTTATATATCAATAATTAAAAAGTATATTCAAAAAACACATGATGAGAAAAACCTGACATACCTACTCTAATTATTTTATCCTACTCATTTCGTCATTTTTATTTTTTGCTTATCGCATCCAGAGTTTTGCATCTAATTAATTTTCATTCTTTTATATAAAGTTAAGATTTTATTATCTTTTTATCTTAAAACTTCTGCAAATATTAAGATTTGGACAAATCTTTTTCTGGTTTATACATGACGCAAATTTAATTTTTATTTTTAAGAGGAGAAAAATTCTTTTGTTTAAACATTCTCAATTTTTGAAAAAAACATTAATTACAGTGTCTTTAATTACATTTAGCCTTTCAAGTCATGCGGCTCTCACCTTTGGTAATGCTGAAGAAGGTCAACTTAAAGTAAGTGGTACTGTTCGAGCTAAATATGTTTATGATTTTGACTCTGACCCCACTACCAGTAAATTTTCCTTTAATGACGCGGTATTATGGCTAGATTACAATTCCCCAAAGTGGATTGGCCGCCTAGATTATCGGGTTTATGAATATTATGGACGTTTAGGCGATGCCAATTGGCTCACCGATGCGTGGTTGGGTTATAAAATTAATGACAACAGTAAAATTATTGCTGGCTTAAACCCCGTTCCTTTTGGCTTGGGTCGCTTTTGGGGAAATACTTATTATTTAGGCATTGCCAATAGTGCCGGTTGGGAAGATGTACATAACCTTGGGGTAAAATATGATTTCAATGATGGAATCAATGAAGCACAACTCGCCTTTTATCCTACCGATGGTGGCACCTATAGAGGTAAAAGCAAAGACTCGAGTCGATTTAGTATTAACCCTGTCAATGCAGATGACTCTGTACCACAAGGCACCAATACTAAAGAAAAGAACTCCATTGTTGTTCGCGGTGCTCATACCTTTAAAAATGTCTTAGGCCAAGAAAATTTTTCTACCCAACTGGGCGCCTCTGCATGGTACTCCACCATTGAAAATAAACGTTCAGGGCAAGATGGAGATCGCCAAGTCTATTCCGTTTTTAGCAATACCAATTATAATCAATGGAATTTACAGCTTTTGGCTGGTTATCAAGACATTGATAATGCCGACACTGAATATAAAGACCACCTGACTTTGGGTGGTTTCGATTATTCATTTAACTCCGCAACCAAAGGTCAGATTTACTCAGCAGAACTCAGCTATTTATTTCCTCAGCAGTTTGGCCCTATTACCTCTGTTCGCCCGTATTTAAACTACAGCTCTTATCGAAAAGAACAAGATGGCTTTAAAGATTCAACCCGTTTTATTCCCGGCATTGCCTTTAACTATCAAAAATTGACAGTACAAGCCGAGTTGCTGATGGGTAAACATGATCCATATTTAGGAGACAGTGAAGGTCTTGCGGCTGGCGGAACCAATAATAAATGGAACAAAAAAGCGTTTGTGATTTTTGCTTACTACTTCTAACTCCCAAAATAAAGGCCAACAGATGTTGGCCTTTATTTTTATTTAGAGATTTATTTTTACTCTAGTCGATTACAGGTGAATTATTGAGAGGAAGTTCTGCTTTATCTTCATCAATCACATCGACATCATGGGCGGTAGGCTCAAACTTAATCAGTAGTCCAATCACAATTAAAGGAATAAACGCAAAGATAGAAATAATCAGGTAAACATCGGTTTTATATCCCGCCATCCAGATCGGTAAAACAAACAAAGCAATGGCTTGAGCAACACCTGTTACCGCACGGTTAAAGCCGACTCCAACACCACGAATCGAAGCTGGATAAGCCATAGTTGGATAAACCATCATTTGTGCCCCAGGCCCAAAGCCTTCGGCAAAAAGCCACAAACCGAGCATGCCAATTGCGGTATAGAGTAAAAAGCTATTACCGGGTTCACCAATGAATGCCAAAGCAATCAGGGCAATAAACTGAAGTAAAAAGCCTGTAAGCAACACATGACGAGATTTAAATCTGCTGGCAACAAATACGCCTAACAGGCCGCCCGTAAATGCAAACAGTAAATTGAGTCCGAGTGTGGTAGTAATGGTCGTCAAGACATCGGTATGAAAAAAACGCGTTAAAATAGAAGGTAAAAAGAAGGCAATGGTCGTGTACTGAAATGCCACCGAAATGTGAATCACAATTGCCACAATAGTTCTTGGCAAATAGGTTTTATTAAATAAAACCGCAAACCCCTCGCGCTTTTTCTTTTCAGCAGTTCTTTCTACTTTTTCAACTGTAGCGACTGCATTAATTGCATAGGATTCTTGTAGAACTTCAGCCGCCCCTTTTAAATCGCCTTGGTTTGCAAGCCAGATTGGTGATTCAGTTAAATATTTACCACGAATAAAAATAATGAGTAACGCTGGCACTGCTCCAAAAATTAAAGATGCTCGCCATAGCCAGTTGCTATGCTCAGGGGGTAAAAGAAAATAAAGCGCCAGAACTAGACCAAAACAGACCGAAGAAGCGGCATACCACATTGGGCACCATGCAGCTAAACGCGCCGCCTTGTTGCTACTTCCATTAAACTTGGAAAACTCAGATAAGTATGACATTGCCACAGGCAAATCAATACCAACACTAATTCCCATAATAAATCTGGCTAAAATCAAAACCCATACATTCGGTGCAAAGCCTGCGACAATTGCCGCAATGACAAAGAGCACCATGTCCGCCATAAAGACCCGATAACGGCCAATTTTATCTGTCAGCCAACCACCAATCAGGTTACCAACAATGGTTCCGCAGACAATTGCTGAAGCCACCACACCGGTCATCACAGGGCTTAAAGAAAACTCTGAGATAACTTGCTCAATACCAAAGGACAGCGTTGTTAAATCGTAGGCATCAATAAACACCCCAATCAGTGCCAACCAAATAACTTTATTCGATTTACCCTTCCCTGCAAATTTGGAAATTAATTGTGAAACATCATCGGGAGATTTAATTTCATAACGATGGTTATGATCGAGTTCTTGTGTGCTCACTTAATAATTCCTGAATTTTAATAACAGGAACAAAATAATGATTATTCACATAATACAAAAACAAATTAATCTGATGTTTTAATCTAAATTATAGAATTATCTTTTCATTATTAACTCAGCAGTAAAATGGATATAAAAAGACAAAATAAAAGCTGGCATTTAACCAGCTATTTATTTAAAGGTTTTCCAAAATATTAACTCGCCTCTGCAAGTTTTAACTCTTTTAGATTACGATATTTTGCACCTCGGTGATTTTCAGGCAAATATGGCCCAGCACCAAATAGTTTTTCTCTTAATGTTCCTTGTGCATATGAGGTTTGATATACCCCACGTTTTTGCAACTCTGGCACAATAAACTCAACTACATCGGCAAAGGTTTGATGCGCCAAAATATAGGCAAGGTTAAAGCCATCGACATCTGTATCTTCAACCCATTGCTGTAGAGCATCCGAAACGGTTTCTCCCGAACCCACTAACACAGGCCCATTACCGCCTAAGCTGTTCCAGTTTGCAATTTCTTCAATGGTCCAAACACGTTCTGGGTCCGCATTTACATAAGAATCTAATAAAGATTGAATGGCGTTGGTTTGAATATATTCAACTTTATCGGTGGGTTGATATTGTGAAAAATCAACACCCGACCAGCCAGATAGCAATGTTAAAGCGCCATCGTAGCTTCCATAGGTTTGATATTCTTTAAACTTAGCCTGTGCTTTTGCATCGGTTTCATCAGTGACAATCGACAAAAGCGCATAAATTTTAACTGAGTACGGGTCGCGGCCTTCTTGAGCCAATTTTTGGCGAATGCCCTGTACTACTTTTTTAGTGGCAATTTTAGACGGCGCCGCTATGAATACGCACTCGGCATTTTGACTGGCAAACTTCTGCCCACGTGAAGATGCACCTGCTTGGTAAAGTACTGGTGTTCTTTGCGGTGATGGTTCACAAATATGGATGCCCGGTACAGTAAAGTATTTACCTTCGTGCTGAATTGGATGCACTTTTTTATGGTCAGCAAAGATACCGCTTTCACGGTCACGAACTACCGAACCTTCTTCCCAAGAACCTTCCCAAAGTTTGTAAAGGACCTCTAAGTATTCATCAGCAATATCATAACGATTGTCATGATTAACCTGAGTTTTTAGACCTAAGTTTTTTGAACCACTTTCCAAATAAGACGTCACGATATTCCATCCAACTCGCCCTTTGGTTAAATGGTCTAGTGTACTAATACGTCTAGCAAAAGGATAAGGATGTTCAAAGGAAATCGAAGTTGTGACACCAAAGCCCAAGTGCTTTGTGACTGCGGCCATCGCTGGTACAATCTGCAAAGGATCATTGACCGGAACCTGTACTGCACCTGTTAAAGCATGCTCAGCACTTTGATGGTAAACGTCATAAATACCAAGCACATCTGCAATAAAAATACCGTCAAAAAAACCACGCTCAAGAATTTGTGCTAAATCTGTCCAATATTCTAGATCTTTATATTCAACAGATCGGTCTTGAGGATGCCGCCATAATCCAGGAGATTGGTGGGCAATACAATTCATTTCAAAAGCATTAAAACTAATTTTCTTAGTCATAAAATATTCGCCAGCATTTTATTTATTTTTATACTAAAGCAATTTTTAGGTTTTCTTTATAATATAATCCCCAAACAAAATATGATTTAATTCTAATAGGTTTTTATAATTTATTTCCAAAAAAATAAACAATATTAAGCCACTAAAAATAGCAGCTTAATATCTAAAACGGCTTTGTTGCACAAACCTATCTGTAAAGGCTTTTTCAGCGATATAATTTTCAAATGAAGAAGCCTACACACAAAATCTACCGCACAACCAATTGGCCCGCATATAACCGAGCACTCATTAATCGCGGAAATATTGCCCTTTGGTTTGATCCTGCTACGCAATGGTATGCTCCATCAAAAGGCAAACAAGGGCGAAATCAAACCTACTCCGACGCAGCCATCCAATGCTGCTTAATGATTAAATCCTTATTCCGTCTATCTTTACGTATGGTCACTGGCTTTGTGCAAAGTCTGATTA
>NZ_JBMOWI010000005.1:0-191865 GCF_049310645.1 Acinetobacter sp. JADD-222
TTGCTCAGCAAACTCCTTACCAAAACACCAAGCCATTACAGGATTTTAAGCATTTAGTTGTTAAAGAAAGCCCATGCGTAGTGGTTAAAAAAATTAGTTTTATCCCTTTAAATGATCAGTCTGAGTCTGAACTACAGCAATTTAACTTTGTGGTTAAAGCTATAAAAAAACACCCACAGAATGTTTTGGGTAAATGTATTGGAACCCAAAGTTTACATAACATCGTGAACTATGCCCAAAATGAACTTTTAAAAAAGGGTTTTATTACCAGTCAAATTGTCGTGAGTCCGCAAGACTTAAATCAGGGGAATTTAAACCTGAGTGTGCAAATCGGACGCTTGAATAAGATTGTTATACAAGAAGGGAAAATCTCATCATTACAGCTTAAGACTGGGTTGCCATTTAAAACGGGCGATATTGTGAATCTAAAAAGGCTCGATCAGGGGCTGGAAAATCTAAAGCGTGTCTACGCAGTAGATATGCAAATTACTCCTGCAAGTGTTCAAGATAAAGAATTAACGGGCTATAGCGATTTAATACTCAAACTTCAACCCCTACAAAAAGTTAATTTCAATTTAAGTGTAGATGACTCGGGTAATCAGGACACTGGTACCTATATGGGGAATATTGGGCTAGGTATCAATAACCCGTTTCATTTAAATGATATTTTATCGTTAAACGTGAGTCACTCATTAGATGACTTTCATGAAGACTTAAACCGAAGTTATTTCATTAGTTATCAGTTGCCTGTTGGTTATTATGATTTAGGTCTTAGCTATAATGACTATCAATACAAGCAAACAGTCTTAGGGGGGAATGGTCCACTGCTTTACCATGGTAACAGCCAACAAACCAACCTAAATTTATCTCGTGTCATTAGCCGTAGTGGACAACATAAAACCAGTGTCTATGGAAAGCTTTATCATAAGGAAAGCCAAAGTTTTATTGATGATATTGAAATTAATGTCTTACACCGAAGAACCTCAGGCTGGAATTTAGGGTTTCAGCACCGTCAATATTTAGGAAATGCGGTATTAGACGGCAGCATCGATTACCGTCGTGGGATGGGGGTAGGTGCCCGAACTGCACCAGAAGAAAATATTACCAATATTGAAGGAAAACATCTTCCTGTTGAAGGTTACTCCCGTGCTCCGCTTTTAAGTGCAGATCTGCGTTATACCACACCATTCCTTTTGCTTGAAAAACCTGCCCAATACCGCCTTAACTGGCGTGGACAATATGCACCGAAAATTTTAGTACCGAATGACCGCTTCTATATTGGCGGGCGCTATAGCGTACGAGGTTTTGATGGTGAGCTCATGCTTTCCGGAGATAACGGTCAGTATCTACAGCAAGAAATCAGCTTGAATGCACCAATTCCTAATACCCAGTTTTATATGGCAGTTGATCAGGGCTGGGTCAATGGCCGCAATAGCATACCGGGTCAGCGTTATTTACTCGGAAGTGTTTTAGGGTTACGCACCTATCAAAATAGTTTTTATCTGGATGCCTTTACAGGTCGGGGGCTGATTGCACCTGACAGCATAAAAAAAGACTGGGTTACCGGTTTTAGTATCAACCTTTCTTATTAATTTACTTTAGAAAAGACTTTATTCATGAACAAGAATAGTTATCGCATTATTTATAGCAAAGCACGTCAAATGTTTGTGGCCGTGGCTGAAAATGTAAGAAGCCAAACCAAGACATCAGGTCAAAGTGAAGCAAGTACCCAGAACAATATTGATAACACTGAATCTCAGGCATTTCATCAACTCTGGCAAGTGAAAGCACTGGTTGCCAGTATAAGTCTGTGGATGCCTTTAGCACCTGTCTATGCGGGTATTGTAGCGGACAGTGCTGCAAATGCTGCGAATAGAGCAGTGATTGGTGCTGGTAAGAACTCGGCAGGTACAGTTGTTCCGGTAGTCAATATTCAAACTCCAAAAAATGGGATATCCCATAATATTTATAAACAGTTTGATGTACTGGCTGAAGGTGCTGTCCTGAATAACAGTCGTCAGGGTGCTACGACAAAAACAGTAGGAAACGTTGCAGCCAACCCATTTTTAGCCACAGGCGAAGCGCGAGTTATTTTAAATGAAGTAAATTCATCAGCTGCTTCACGCTTTGAGGGGAACTTGGAAGTCGCAGGGCAAATGGCAGATGTGATTATTGCTAACCCGTCTGGTATTAGTATTAAAGGTGGCGGCTTTATTAATGCCAACAAGGCAATTTTCACCACAGGTAAACCTCAGTTAAATGCTGATGGCAGTATCAAGCAGTTTACGGTTGACCAAGGAAAAATTACGGTTTCAGCAAACCCTAATTCTAAATTTGGACTAGGCGGAAATAATAACGATGCAAATTATGTAGACCTCTATGCGCGTGCATTAGAACTTAGTGCTGAGCTACGTGCTAAAAATGATATTCAGGTGATTGCTGGAGCAAATAATGTCAGTGCAGATTTACAGGATGTTACACCTAAAACAGGTACTGGAACTGCACCGACATTGGCGGTAGATGTTAAAGCGCTAGGTGGGATGTATGCCAATAATATCTATTTGATGGGAACTGAAAAAGGCTTAGGCGTGACTAACGCAGGGACTGTTCAGGCAGTTAACAATCTGGTGATTACCAGTGCCGGAAAAATTGAACACAGTGGCACAATCAGTTCGACCAGTAAAACCCAAGGTTTAGTGAACATACAAACAACGGGTACGGGTGCAGCTGCCGATATCAACTCATCAGGCAGTATTAACAGTAATAGTGCCTTAAATATCGATTCAGGCAATAACCTGAATGTAAATGCTAAAGAAATTATTATTAATAACGGCAGCTTAGCTTCGTCACCTTTAATTGTTAATGCCAAAGGTAATATCAATCTGGCAGCAGATACCCGCATTATGGATGATTCACAAGGAGGGGATGTCTATATTGATGCAGCAAATATCAATCTTGCCGCTGGATCGGAACTCAAAAGTAACCGTGGTACAGCAACCATACAAGTACAAAAAGACTTGGTCGCAGCCAAAGGCGCAAAACTGATTGCTGCCAAAGATTTAAATGTTTTAAGTAATGGTAAGTTATCACTTACAGAGAACCATATACAGGCATCATTAGGTTCAATCAACCTACAAGCAAATTCGGCTAATATTCAAAACCTGATTGATCTTCAAGGTGGGACGATCTATGCGGGTAAAGATCTCAACCTGTATAGTTCAGGAGATCTAAACCTAAAGAATCTTGGTTTTTCACTTGAAAACGCTGCAACACGTGTCAAAAACATTAAAGCCTATAGTGGACGTGATCTGGTCTGGAATAATGCTGACAAGGCACTTCCGCTTATTACAGGTCTGGTTCAGCTGGATGCAGCCAATAATTTAACTGTTACAGCAAAAGAAATTTCCAATAAAGACAGTATTCAACTACATGCCAATCAAATAGCACTCAATAGTGCACTGACTTCACAAAAAAATATTGATGTGAGTTCTGAAATTGCTGACCTTGTTTTAAGTCAGGCACTCAAGGCTCAAGGTGATATTAATCTAACCGCACTTGCTGGTGGAGTTACTGCAAATAGCTTAAAGGCCACATCTTCGGCTGGAAAGATTTCTATACTCGCGAATAAAAATATAAGTTTAAACTCGACCCAAACAACCAAGGCGATGCCTTCGGCTGATAAAGATGAATTAACAACTGATCAGACGGTTATTAGTGGCTTAAAAGGGGTAACACTTGGCTCGATTGGTGATGGCACCGTTAACTTGCAATCGGTACAAGTTAATGCAAGTCAGGGCGATATATTAGTTTCGAGTAATAATGGAATCAATCTAAAGGCTAATAATGATGTAGTTGTTACTGGGGATACGGGCCGATTTAAAACGGTAAATAATATTTTAAAAGGACAAACTGTTTCGATAGAAAATAGTAAATCGGATATTAAAATCCAAAATACAGACCTCAGCTCTACGGTTGGTAAACTTGCGATCAATAGTCGAGCGGGCATGAGTACAATTATCGACAGCGTATTAACGTCAAAAGGTAATACCGAACTCTATGCAAAAGATTTACTGACTTTACAGGGGGTGAATGCTACTTCAGACCAGCATCTGGCGGTAAGCTCTGGTCGTACGGTTTATAGCAATGCTGAGTATACGCCAGCGACCAAATGGATTGCGGATAAAGTAACAAACCTAACATCTAAGGGCGTGACTTCTATAACGGCTACAGGAAACCAAGTATTACAAAATACAAATTTAACAGGTGGGGCTGTTTTATTAGAGGCGGGTGGTTTTATTTTAGGCCAGACTGGATTGAACTTGAATGCGGTCGGAAGTGATTTACTCAAGAATGATACAAAGTTAAATAGTTTAAATGGTGACCTAACTATTCAAACCAATTCTAACTTAACGATTGATCCAAAAGTTTATAGCCTAAAGGCGGTAGGTGATATTGAACTCGTTTCTAAAACTGGTACGTTGACTTTAAAAGGCTATGGTGGAACAACCGGTAATGGATCGGAACAAGTTGTTAAGTTGGATACAGCAAATGGGGGAATCAATTTAGAGGGTGCTAAAGTTGATATTCAAGGTTCACAGTTAACAGCACAAAAAGATATTAAGATTGTTTCAAGTAAAGATGATGTGTTAATTGATGGAGTTAAAAATAATTTTTCTAGTTTACAAAAATTAAATTTAGCAAAAGATTATACTTTAAAAATAGAAGAAATGAATAAGGAACGTTTAAAGCTACAGTCACAAGATTATTTTAATGATTACTCTAATTTGGTGAAAAAATATCGCAATTATAATGATATGTTTCTTAAATATTGGGATTATGAACTTTTAGATCAAACCAAAAATAAAAATTCAGAAATATGGGTTAATGCATATAAAGAATATGAAAGAGATTTTAATGTATTTAAAGATAAGTATCCAATAAAAATAAATTATCCAGTTCCTGGGCAGCTTCCGTTCTTGCTTGGTGGAAATAATACTCCACTTGCTGTAGATTATGTTTTTGGTTTTAAATATGATAATGATTATATTAATGATGTCGAAAAAAATGAACTATTCTATAAGGAGAGTCTAAACGGATCTGAGCATGCTGAAACTAAGTTAACTTCAAAATCAGGAAATATAAATATTACTTCTGCTAAAGGTTTATCTATAAGTGGAGGAAATATTTCTGCTCAATTAGGACAAGTTAATTTAGAAGCAAGTGGTGTTTTAGCCGAACAGTATAAATCTTCAATTAGTAGTGGGGTTAATCAGCCACCAAAATCATTAAATGCAAGTATTATTGTTGATGGTCATACAGATTTTTATGAAAAAGGTACTGAGAGTGAAGGAAATTATAGTTTCCGAACACTAGTCAGTCCTACCATTATTAATGGTGACAAAGGGGTTAACATAAGAACAGTAGGAAAAACTAAAGATGATAACTTGGTTTTACAAGCTACTGGTATTACTTCAAAAAATGGTGACGTAAAAATAGAATCAAATAAAAGTATTTTATTTGATGCAGCTATTGAGCAAAGCTATGACCTGACCACTACGACTGAAAAGAAAAAATCATGGGGTGGTTTAAAGAAAAAGTATATTACGACTGTTTCTGAAAATAATGACACAAATGCAGCTTCAGTTGATATTTCTGCAAAGAATATTTCTATTGAAACGAAGAAACTAGATACGTCAGTGAATGTTAAAACTCCAGATAATAATATTGATATTTATTCTGGACGTTTTACTGCTGAGGGTGGAACAATTTCGATTAAATCGGGGGGAAATCTTAACTTTTACACTGTGGAAGAATCTTCTAGCAGTACAGTAGATGTTACAAAGAAAACCTCATATTCTAAACTTATCTCACTTTTAGGTTCATCAAAAACTACTACTAATACAACACGAACTCAGATTAGTGAATTACCTGCAAATTTAAAAGCAGATTATATTAATACGCAAGCGGTTGATAAGACGAAACTTGTGGGAACAGAGTTTGATTATTTAAAAAATGCAACGATTGAAACTGGAGGAACACTTGAGTTAATAGCAGCAAAGACATCTATTACAGAGCTCTTAAAAAAAGAAAAAAGCTCATTAGCTTGGCAGTCAATGCAAGATAAAGGTTCTATTACTGAAACCGCTCAATTACCAAGTTTTAACGGTCCAGTTTTACCTACCTTTAAAGCTGCTGGTGGTTTGAGTGTGCAAGTTCCAATTAGTGAAAAAGATGCTAATAAGGTAGAGCTACGTGATGCGATTCTTGATTTAGCTAAGCAACCGGGAAATGAATATTTAAAAGAGTTTGTTAATCGAAAAGATGTAGATTGGCAAAAAGTTTTATTAACTCAAAAAGATTGGGACTATAAACAGCAAGGTCTTACAGCTGCAGGTGCTGCAATTATTGTGATTATTATAACGATTGTAACTATGGGCACAGGAACGGCTGCAGCTGCAGGTGCTGCTGGCGGAACAGCAGCAAGTGGAACTACTGTTGGTTTGGGCGCAAGTATGATTGGTTCAGCAGGCGTTACAACAGCAACAGTTGGAGGTGTAACCACAATTACAGGTGTTTCTACACTTGGTGCTATGGCAAATGCTGCTATTACAAGTTTAGCAACTCAAGCAGGCGTTAGTTTAATTAATAATGGTGGAGATATTGGTAAGACGCTTAAAGATTTAGGAAGTAAAGATTCAATTAAGAGTTTAGCAACATCTGTTGTTACAGCAGGAGTTTTAAGTAAAATTGCATCAATTGATCAGATGAAAGCTTTGCAGGAAACTACTAAGTCTGGAGAATTCTTTACAAATTTATCAGGTAGAGTGGGACAAGCTTTAGTTAATTCTACTGTTAGTGCTAGTGTTGATACGGCAGTTAATGGAGGTAGTCTAAGTGAAAAATTAAGTGCAAGTCTTGTGGCAGGATTGAGTGTAGCATTACAAGGTTCTTTAGCTGGAGAAATTGGTGAAAATCTTGATCTTGGTAGTAAAGAACTTTCTGACCAAATTTTGCATAAACTAGCTCATGCTGCAGCTGGTTGTATTGCTAGTTCATTACAAGAAAAATGCGAAGCTGGAGCGATTGGGGCGGTAGTTGGGGAAATGGTTGCTGGATCGTTTGATATGGAACCTGAAAATGACGGAGATTATAGTCAAGCTCAGCTAAATAAAGTTAGAAATGTTGGCCAATTGATTTCGGGTGTAGTTGCTGCTTCAGCAGGATATGATGTAACTGTTGCTTCGCAATCCGCATCAACTGCTATAGAAAACAATTGGGGTAAAGTACTTTCATCTACTGGTAAAGCTGCCTATAAGATTTTTAAAAAAGCTACTGAATTACAAAAAGCTGGCAAGAACTTAAATGATACCAATGTTTGGAAGGATATTTTAAAAGATACTGCTACAGGTGAATATCAAGATATGTTGAATTCTTTTAAAACAGCATTTAGTGCTGGTTCAACTCCTCTTGAAAGAACTTGGGCATTAATTGATCTTGCAACTGGAATTGATAAAAAAGATGTCAAGATTGTTCAGGATCTTCTTAAAGATAGGAATACTATTGCGAAGCGTTTACCAAATATTAAAAACGGTCAATTTTTTGATGATAAAAAAATAGAGGAACTTGTAAATCGGGGGGATGTTAAAAAAATTCATCAAATAGATGTGGGAGCAAAAGGTGGCTGGGCTAAGCAAGCCAATGGGAAGCTTGAAGCAAATTCAGCTTATTTGTTACCTAATGGTGCTGCATACGTTACCGATAATAGCGGGAATGTTAAAGAGGTTACTGCCAATTTAAGAAATATTTTAATGGATCGAAATAATTATCAACAAAGTATTGCTGGTAAAAGTGGTATTTCAGGAGATCAAGGAGGGCATTTAATAGCTGCATCTCTTGGTGGTTCAGGGGATCGTATTAATTTAGTTCCTATGGCCAAAACATTAAATAACGGTAGTTGGAAAGCTATGGAAAGTGAGTTAGCAAATGCGGTTAAACTAGGCAAGGATGTAAATATGAAAGTTGCAGTAGGTTATCCCACTGGCAGTAGTAGACCTAATAAATTTATAGTAACTGCTACTATTAATGGAAAATCCACTAATTATCAATTTTCACAGTAATAGGGATTAAATGAATGTACAAATTATTAAGTTCCGATATAGAATTATTTAAAAAGCAATCTTTAATTTTTGTTAAAAATAGGCCATGGGATTCAATTGTTACAAAAATTGGCATGTTTATTCACTCTTCTAAGTTTGAGCAATTTATTGTTTTTGATGGAAATATAGATGAAACAGGGGATATATATGCAGATGGAGAAGATCCCTTTAATAGTATTTCTAGTAGTTTGTGTGATAGGGCTATTGAAATTCAGAAAGAGAATTATATAAGAACAAAAGAAATAATTTGGGGTATTACTTTTACTTTGCATTTTGATGGAGAAATAAAAGTTGAGTATAATCCAAGAATACCTGAATGGTATGAGGGTAATCCTACGATTGACCTTGAAGAAGAAATTAAAAAAGAAACCTTAACAGATAGTAATACTCAGTCGAATACATATCAAGATGGTGTCAAAAGCTTAAATATTCAATCTATTTATCTAGCATGTCGTAAAGAGTTAGAGCTAAAGACTTTAAAAGCATCAAATGATTGGGGTATGAATATTGTAGATGAGTGGGATATTGATCTTGTTATAGGGGGCATAACATTTAATATTGGTGATCGACAAGAGTTTTTTGAAATTAATGTGATAGGAACTTATGATGAGAGAAACCAAACATTTATGTGGGCATGGGAACATCCTTCTATTCCACAGGATCTGCAAGAAGTGGCTTTAATTGTTAAAAAGTACGGAGAACAATATGAAATTGCTGAGTTACAACAACAATTAGTTTATTGTAGTGAAGAAGAAGCATGGAACTTTACTGCTTTAGCAGCACATTTGGCAAAAGCTGATGGAGCATATCGAGGTAAAGTGAATGGTAATTGGATTTATATTGTTTTTAAAAATGACAGTCAATAAACTTTGATGATTAGTTGTAGACAATTATTTATTTAAATATAGATATTTTATTAGTATTAAAAAAAGCTTGGTAATCCAAGCTTTTTTTAATTATGTACCATTTTATTGACTACTGTAATAGGAACAGTATAGCTATTACTCATACTAGGTTTTGGTACTAAAAATTCTGAATTGGTCTATAAGTAATTGGGATATAACTCTATTGCATTAATCAATTCTATAATTAACCAAAAAGCCTCATTACGAGGCTTTCTTTTATATTCTTTATTTAATACTTGGATCGCCTTTTTTCAAGAAAAAGCGAATCGCTAATTTTTGAAGGAATGTTCCATAAGGAGGGTGGAAAAGCTGAGTCGGGAAAAACCGATGACGAATAAAAACTGTTTTAGCATGTGAAAGTTCGCGGAAACCTTCCTCACCATGATATGACCCCATGCCTGAGTTGCCGATACCACCGAAAGGACCATCATGGTTAACTACATGCCAACCCCAATCATTGATGGTCACACCACCCGAATGAGTCTCACGCAAAATACGATCACGTTCTATTGAACTATGCGTAAAGCAATAAAGGGCTAAAGGCCGTTCGTCCGATTTCACATAGGTAATCGCATCATCTAAAGAATCATAAGCCACCACAGGTAAAATAGGGCCAAAGAGTTCTTCTTTCATAATCCGCATGTCTGGCGTGCAATTCAGCACAATGTGCACAGGCATCCTGCGACCTTGTTGGTCAAAGCTATAAGTATCGCAAGGAATAATAAGGGCACCTTTTTCTTGCGCATCGGTCAAAATATCTTGAATACGTTTTAAATGGCGGCCGTTCACAATGGATGTGTAATTCTCATTATTTTCAATGTTTTGACCAAACATTTTTATAAAGCTTGATTTCGCAGCTTCAACAAATTCATCAATACTTTCTTTGGGAACCAACGCGTAGTCAGGCGCTACACAGATTTGACCACTATTAGTTGCTTTGCCATGGGTAATACGTTTTGCCGCATCGGCAAGTGGGTAATTACGGCTCACAATGGCCGGTGATTTGCCACCTAACTCAAGTGTAACAGGTGTTAGATTTTCAGCAGCAGCTCGCATGACGACTTTGCCAATGGCAGGAGAACCTGTAAATACAATATGGTTAAATGGCAAAGAGGTAAATCTTGCTGGGTCTGTAATTTCTTCACCAAACACGGCTACTTCATCTTCGTTAAAGACTTCGGCAAGCATGCGTCTTAGCATGGCATTGGTATTTGGTGTAATTTCAGGGAGTTTAATCATGACTCGGTTGCCTGCAGTTAATGCGGCAATGAGTGGGCCAAGTGCTAAATAAACTGGGAAATTCCAAGGTACAATCACACCAACCACGCCTTTAGGTTGGTATTGCACACTTAAACGGTTTGATAAAAATAAAAGCTCGGTACGGCGTTTACTTGGACGCATCCAGCGGCGTAAATGATGAATCGCATGATCGGCTTCTAACACAGAGCCAAGCAAATCTAATAGTTTAGACTCATCAAGTGATCTTGAACTAAAATCGGAATTAATCGCGGCAGCTAAAGCATCTTGATAACGGATAATTTGTTTTTTAAGTTGATGCAGTTTTGTGCGACGTGCTTCAAGACTTGGATAGGGATCTGCCTCAAAATTGGCACGTTGTTTGGAAAAAATAAGTTCCATATGTTCAGTGGCAGAGCCGCTATATTCTTTTAAGGTGGACTGTTCCATTATTATTCCTTCCATACTTTTGCTTATCATACTTTATGCTTGAAGCGTTGTATGGTCGATGTTAAATTGAGACAACAAGAGGTAGTTTAGTGCCATTATGCATGTCACTCTAGGGATGGTGTGAGTTAAATGCCTAAAAATCTTTATAAAGATACAAATGCTATTATCGAAGGAAATTATGATAATACATCCTTAGGTGCCAATACATATTTGCTAGGTTTGACCAGTTTATTTGATGAAATGGGTTTGCAAGGCCATTCAATATCAGATGTTCTATCTGGCACAAATATTTCGCCAGATGCGATGAATCAATCCTCTTTATATATTTCTCAAGTTCAAAAAATTCAGTTATTTCAAAATATTCAACGTTTTTCACATGATCCGCTCATCGGACTACGTGCAGGACAAAAGCAGCGACTGTCAGATTTTGGTGTATATGGCTATGCGCTATATTCCTCACGTAATTTTAGACAAGCGGTAGAGCTTGGCATTCGACACATTAAGCTTGCGGGGCCTATTTTAAAGAAGTCTTTTTATATTCGAGATGATGTTGCCGTTTTTGAAGGGCATGACATTATTACACTTGGCAAGCTTTTGCCTTTAGTGTGCGAGTTTTGGTTTAGCTCAATGCAAACCTTAATTGAACGGGTGCTTGAAGGGCCATTTCAAGCGAAGAAGCTTTTGTTGCCCTATCCAGCGCCTGACTATGCAGAAGAATATGAAAAAATTTTTCATTGTCCCGTTCAGTTTAATGCTGGGGTGATGCAATGGCACTTTGATTTAAAATGGCTCGATGTGCCTTGCCCAAATGCCAACCCGATTACCGCTGATATGTGTAAATCGTTTTGTGAGCGGATGCTAGGTGCTGCTGAACTTGAGGAGCCTGAGTTGGTGAAAACAATCCGTCTAATATTATTGGATGGAACAGGGCTTTTTCCATCGGCTCTAGAAATGGCCGAACGCTTACATATGTCAAAGAGGACCTTACATCGACGCTTGGCAGGGTTTAATTTGACTTACCAAGAGTTGTTAGATGAGACTCGGCGCCGTCTTGCGGATGAATATTTGCGAGAAACAACTTTAACCGTAGATGAAATTGCCGAAAGAATTGGCTTTTCAGATACTTCTAATTTTAGAAAAGCCTATCGCCATTGGACAGGCATTTCACCAAATGAGTATCGAATACAGTACCTAAATTAGGTTAAAGTTTGTTTGTTATTTAAATCGAGAAAGTAGCTTTTTCTGCAAAAATGGATTACAGAGCAAAATCGCAAATAAAATAATAAATATGCCGATAATACTGAATAGATCCGGTAATTCATGCCAAAAAACAAATCCCCAAATTCCTGCAAAAATAATAGCAATGTAATTCATTGGGCCAATTTGTCCTGCCGGCGCTAAGCTGTAGGCATAAGACATAAACAGTTGACTAATATTAGCTAAAAGTCCTGCGGCAATGAGTAATGCTAATTCATGCCAAGTGAAAATACGCCAATGCCAAAACATCGGAATAAAGGAAATTAAACTACCAAAAACACAGAAGTAAAAAACGATACGTTCAGGTGGCTCTGTACTGGTTAAAGCTCTTACGGTGACAAAGGCCATTGCTGATAAAAAGCATGCACCCAAGCCAATAAAAGATAATGCGTTAAATAGACCTTGATCGGGTTTAGCGACAAATAAAACTCCAATGAGCCCAATCACAGCGGCAAAAATCATAGACTTGGTAATTTTTTCTTTTAAGAAAAGCCATGCAATCAGTGGAATAAAGATAGGAGATGAATAACTAAAAACCATGGCGTTCGATAGTTTTAAGTTCGCAATGGCATAGAAAAAACCATACATAGCGGCTAGCCCGACAATGCTTCGCCAAGTATGCATCCAGAGTTTATCGGTTTTAATAAAATCTAGCCCCTGTTTAAAGAGCATCGGAATAAAAATAAATAAACCTACTGCATTTCTAAAAAACACGACGGTCGCATTGTCCACCGTTTGTGAAGCAAAACGAATGCACACTCCCATAATGGAAAACAATAATGCCGACGTCATAAGACAAAGCAGTGCTTTTCCAAGTTGTGTAGAGGGGAGGTTTGAAGCAGTTTGATTTTGCATAGAGAAATACAGTTCTTAATTTTCGATGTTATTTTAGCAGCGCTGTTAAGTTTTAGTGAAATGTGTCGTAATTAATAGGGGAAATAAGAAAGATGAGGTGATATAACCTCATCTTCTAAACCTTATTAGGTCACTGGTGCAGGGTTAAATACAGCGAGTGAGTTATGAATACCCCAACGGTCCGACCACGTTTGCTGCTCACCACTAGCCACGCGTAAAATCATTTCAAAAAGTTCCCAGCCCACTCCTTCAATAGTTTTCTTCCCAATCGCAATATCGCCAGCACTGATATCAATCAGGTCATACCAACGGTTTGCAATATTGTTTCGGCTTGCCATTTTAATGACAGGTACGGCTGCCAGCCCGTAGGGTGTACCGCGACCTGTGGTAAAGACTTGAACGGTAATACCAGATGCCATTTGCTGCGTACCACAGATAAAGTCACTCGAAGGGGTGGCCGCAAAAATTAAACCCTTTTTAGTCGGTCTTTGACCCGGTGCGAGAACTTCTACAATCGGTGAGCGGCCCGATTTTGCAATTGATCCCATCGCTTTTTCTACAATGTTATTCAGTCCACCTTTTTTATTACCTGGTGTGGTATTGGCACTTCGGTCCACTTGGCCTGCTGCTAAGTAATCGTCATACCATTTCATTTCCCGAATTAGATCTTTGGCAACTTGTTCATTTGCTGCACGTGGAGTAAGTAGGTGAATACCATCGCGGACTTCTGTAACTTCCGAAAACATGACGGTGCCGCCACATTGCACAATCAGGTCAGCTGCAAAACCAACGGCAGGGTTAGAGGTAACTCCGGAAAATGCATCACTCCCACCACATTGCATGCCTACAACTAAATGAGAAGCTGGAACTTCTTCTCGAGTACGTTGATTAAGCTTTTCAAGGTGTTGTTCTGCCACGGTTAAAATATGGTTCACCATACTTTCAAAACCGTTGTGGCGTTCATCTTGCAACTGAATAATATCTTCATTTGCTAGAGGAATATATTTGTTTTCTTTAGGAATATTTAAAAGTCGTTCGGGTTGCATTTTTTCGCAGCCCAGACTCACCACCATAATTTCTCCACCAAAATTAGGGTTGAGTGCAAGGTTATGTATGGTACGAATAGGAACAATTGCAGCGGGGGCATCGATTGCCACACCACAACCATATAAATGGTTTAATCCGACTACACCATCTACATTTGAATATTTAGGAAGTAAATCACGTTCAATAATTTTAACGACATAATCGACAATACCTTCTACACAGTTAACACTGGTCGTAATACCTAAAATATTCTTTGTACCGACACTGCCATCCTTATTTTTATAACCTTTAAATGTATATCCGGTCAGTGGAGGAAGCTTAGGATCGGGGCGAGTTGCTAACTCAAGAGCATCTAGCTCAGGTGCCTCTGGCATTTGGGTAACGGCTTCATTTACCCAAGAACCTGCGGGTAAATCTTTGTTGACATAGCCAATGATTTCGCCATAACGAACAATTGCTTCACCTTGCTTTAACGGCTCCAATAAAACCTTATGTCCTTGTGGTACCTCATCAACCAAGGTGAGTTGGTATTCTTCAATATATGTAGAGGATGGTAAGCCACCGTCATTGACTACAATGGCTACATTATCAAGAGGACTAATTTTTATGAGGAGAGGCTTCAGCATGATCGTTCCTTGTATACATTTGAAGAGAGGTCATAACGCTTAAGTTAGTTAAGCGTTATGGTGTAAAGGTTTAAGAGGTAGGTTTTAACTCGAAGCGCTGAATCTTGCCGACAATAACGGTATAGCAAATGACAGCTGCGATGGCATGTACACCGACATAAGTTAATGCAAGGTTGAAAGAACCAGTACTTGCCAAGATATAGCCGATCACAATTGGGGTCACGATTCCTGCCGTATTACCAAATGCATTCATCATTCCACCTGATAAACCCACCATTTCTTTTGGTGCAACGTCAGACATCACTGCCCAGCCTAAAGAGCCGATTCCTTTACCGAAGAATGATAAGGACATAAAGAATACGATTGCTGCTTGAGAATCTACGTAATTACATAAGATAATTGAGGTTGATACCAAGAAGCCGACTACGATAGGGAGCTTTCTCGAAAAGCTTAAGCTGTAATTCATTCGAATTAACTTATCTGAAATTAAGCCACCTAAAATTCCGCCTACAAAGCCACAGAGTGCTGGTGCAACCGCTGCAAAACCCGCTTCTAAAATGCTGAGATGTCTTTCTTTGACAAGGTAAACAGGGAACCAAGTCAAGAAAAAATAGGTCAGTGTATTTACACAATATTGGCCAATAAAAATACCGAGCATCATACGTGAAGCAAGAAGTTGTTTAACTTTACTCCAAGTAATTTTCTCTTTTTTAGCGTTTTGGCTGTTTTCGCCCATATCGAGTAAAGCACCTTCTGAAGCAATGTATTTTACTTCTTCAGGATTTACTGTTGGATGATTGGTCGGGCTATAAATGACCTTGAGCCAGATAAAGGAAAGAATGATTCCAAGACCACCCATGACCCAGAAAATAGACTGCCAGTGGACGGTTGCAACAAGCCAACCCATGAGGGGAGCAAAAAGTACGGTTGAGAAATAAGAGGATGAGTTAAAAATGGCAGCGGCAGTTCCACGTTCTTTGGTTGGAAACCATGCAGCAGCAATTTTACTGTTACCCGGAAAAGCAGGTGACTCAGACAGACCGACTAAAAATCTGAGTATAAAGAGCGAAGTAATGATGGTGGCAGTATCACCTAAAATGTCGGTAAAACCGATTAAAACAGTGAACAAAGACCATAAAAACAGGCTCCAGAAATATACACGGCGAGCACCAAACTTATCGAGTAGCCAGCCGCCTGGAATTTGACCAATCACATAGGCCCATGCAAAGGCCGAGAAAATATATCCCATAGTGACTGAGTCAATTCCCAGTTCATGAGACATTGGCGTTGCTGCCATTGAGAGAGTTGCACGATCACCGTAATTAAAAGCCGTGACCAAAAAAATCATCGCAAGAATGTAATAGCGAGTTTTTGTATGCTTGGCCCTTTGCTGAGTCACTACAGCAATATTTGTTTGCAGATTATCCATATACAAACTCTTTTTAATAATCGACCTATTTGCATATCCGTGAAATAGGTGACGTCATGTCAAATTCATCGATAGAATAGATGAGAAAACGGAATGATGTATCTACTCTATAGTCCTAATTCTAAAACCGCGCCTTTAGATGTATGACATCATATGATTAAAAATATTATTTTGGCAAGTAGGCTCGAAAAATAATTTTTGTACGAGTTTATATTGACAAGTTGTCTGATGTCTTATAAGTTTTGGTGATGAAAGAATAGTATCAGTATGCCAAGGAGTATTTTAATGGCGACCTCTACACCTATTGTTAAATCGATTCGAGCAATCCCTGTTGCTGGGCATGATAGTATGCTGCTTAATTTGAGTGGTGCCCATGGACCTTATTTCACTCGTAATATACTCATCATTGAAGATAACTCTGGAAATATTGGTGTAGGTGAAATTCCAGGCGGAGAGAAAATTTTAGCGACATTAAATGATGCTAAAGCCTTGGTAGAAGGGCAGCCGATTGGTGAATATAAAAACTTGCTCAAAAAAATTCAGCAAACTTTTGCTGATCGTGACAGCGGTGGTCGAGGCAATCAAACCTTTGATTTACGTACCACAATTCATGTTGTAACGGCTTATGAGTCAGCATTACTTGATTTGCTGGGCAAGCATTTAAATGTGAATGTCGCAAGCTTACTAGGTGAAGGCCAGCAACGTAGTGAAGTTGAAGTTTTAGGATATTTATTCTTTATCGGTGACCGAAAACAGACTTCATTAGACTATGCGACTACACCTCAGCATAACCATGACTGGTATAAAGTCCGTCATGAAAAAGCGTTAACACCTGAGGCTGTACAGCGTTTAGCAGAAGCATCTTATGATCGTTATGGATTTAAAGACTTTAAGCTAAAAGGTGGCGTGTTACAGGGCGAACAAGAAGCCGAAGCTGTTACAGCCATCGCGCGCCGTTTTCCAGAAGCGCGTGTAACGCTTGATCCAAACGGAGCATGGTTTTTAGATGAAGCCATTGCTTTAGGTAAACACCTTAAAGGGGTGCTGGCCTATGCAGAAGACCCATGCGGTGCAGAACAAGGTTATTCAAGCCGTGAAATTATGGCCGAGTTTAAACGTGCAACAGGCTTACCCACTGCAACCAATATGATTGCTACGGACTGGCGAGAAATGTCGCATAGTATTCAATTGCAAGCTGTTGATATTCCTTTGGCTGATCCACATTTTTGGACATTGGAAGGTTCGGTTCGAGTGTCGCAGCTCTGCAATATGTACAATTTAACGTGGGGTTCGCATTCTAATAATCACTTTGATATTTCACTTGCGATGTTTACCCATGTTGCTGCAGCCGCGGTAGGTAAGGTTACGGCAATTGATACACACTGGATTTGGCAAGAAGGTACAGATCAGCTAACGAAAGCGCCGCTTGAAATTAAAGACGGTAAAATTCAGGTGCCAACAGCACCAGGACTTGGGGTTGAGCTGGACTGGGATCGAATTAATCAAGCCCATGAACTGTATAAATTAAAAGGTTTAGGAGCTCGTAATGATGCCGATGCGATGCAATTTTTAATACCAAATTGGTCGTTTAATAATAAAAAGCCGTGTTTGGTTCGTTAATGTTTTACCGATATCTTTGAAAAATTCGCTTTTTGAGTTTTCTTAATGCTTTGCTGTCCATATGGGCAGCTTTTTTTATGTCTAACGATTAGTCCTAATATTGAGAGTTTTTAAAGATGTTTTATAAAACAATAGGTTAAATTATTTTAGATAATGAACTTTGATCTTTTTAAAAAATTTAATTTTCCAGAGGAAAAATATATTGATTAAAATAAAATTTATGATGTAAGATGTCTGACAACATAAACATGTATGGATATTTTCTAATGGATGCTCTTGAGTTAAAAAACATTGTTTCTGATGGCCTTCTTTCTTTTCCGGTTACTGACTTTGACCAAAATGGGGACTTTAATAAATCTTCTTATGCAAAACGTCTTGAATGGTTAGCGCCTTATGGTGCAAGTGCATTATTTGCTGCGGGTGGTACAGGCGAGTTTTTCTCGTTAACTGGAAGTGAATACTCTGACGTGATTAAAACAGCTGTCGATACTTGTAAAGGTAGTGTACCGATTATTGCTGGGGCAGGTGGTCCGACACGTCAGGCGATTGAACAGGCAAAAGAAGCAGAGCGCTTAGGTGCACACGGTATTTTGTTAATGCCGCATTACTTAACTGAAGCAAGCCAAGAAGGTTTGATCGAACACGTTAAGCAAGTATGTAACTCAGTAGACTTTGGCGTAATTTTTTATAACCGTAGCGTTTCAAGATTAAATCTCGATTCAATCCAAAAGTTAGCCGAGATGTGCCCGAACTTAATCGGCTTTAAAGACAGCTCTGGTCAAATCGATATGATGACAGCAGTGACTCAGACTATGGGTGATCGTTTGTCATATTTAGGTGGTTTACCAACAGCAGAAGTTTTTGCAGCGCCATATAAAGCCTTAGGTTGCCCAGTTTATTCATCAGCTGTATTTAATTTTATTCCAAAGACTGCTATGGAGTTTTATAACGCGCTTCGCAGTGATGACTTTGAAACAACCAATCGTTTGATTAAAGATTTCTTCTTGCCATTGATTAAAATTCGCGACCGTAAATCAGGTTATGCGGTAAGCATGATTAAAGCAGGTGCCAAAATTATTGGACATGATGCAGGTCCAGTACGTCCGCCATTAAGTGATTTAACTCAAGCAGACTATGAAGATTTGGCTGCGCTCATTGCGACACTTGGTCCGCAATAATTCTAACTATTTAGGTATTGGAGCTTTAAAATGAGTAAAAATAACGGTCGGCAGTTTATTAATGGTCAACGTGTTGCTGCAAATGCGCCAGCTCTAGAAAGTATAGCTGCAAAAGACTATGAGCCAACAGGTTATGTATTTAGTCAGGCGACCCTTGAAGAAGTGGATCAAGCTGCTCAAGCTGCACATAACGCTTTTTTAGTTTATAGCCAAACTTCTCAAGAGCAACGTGCCTCTTTTCTAGAAGAGATTGCTCGCCAAATTGAAGCATTAGGTGCGAACCTGCAAGAAGTCGCTTCACTTGAAACAGGCTTACCACTTGCTCGTCTTCAAGGAGAAACAGGCCGTGTTACTGGTCAGCTTCGACTGTTTGCTGAACTTTTACGCCGTGGCGATTTTTATGGTGCTCGTATTGATGTGGCATTACCAGAACGTAAGCCTTTGCCGCGTGTCGATTTGCGTCAATATAAAGTTGGGGTAGGACCGGTTGCTGTGTTTGGCGCGAGTAATTTCCCACTTGCATTTTCAACTGCAGGCGGTGATACCGTAGCTGCTTTAGCAGCAGGGTGTCCGGTTGTCTTTAAAGCACACTCTGGCCATATGGCGACTGCTGAGCTTGTTGCAGAAGCCATTGAAAAAGCAATTGAAGTTTGCGGTATGCCTAAAGGCACATTCAATATGATTTTTGGTGGCCGTATTGGTGCAAACTTGGTAGAACATCCACTGATTCAGGCAGCTGGTTTTACGGGTTCTCTTGAAGGCGGAATGGCACTTTATAACCTTGCGCAGAGCCGTCCTCAGCCAATTCCATTCTTTGCTGAAATGTCGAGTGTGAACCCTGTAGTGGTTTTATCTCAAGCGCTGAGTTCTCGTGGTGAACAAATTGCTCAGGATACGGTTGCCTCATTTAATATGGGATGTGGCCAGTTCTGTACAAAACCGGGGTTAATTTTAGGTGTAGAAGGACCTGAATTTGACAGTTTCGTAGCAGCTTTAGCTGAAAGTACGCAAAAAGCTGTGCCTCAGGTCATGCTGAATGAAGGTACTTTAAAAAGCTACCGACAAGGTATTGATGCTCTAAACAGTGAAGCTGGTTTTGAAGTAGTTGCGACAGGTCAAGAGGCCGAGTTAGTTTCTCAAGCAAAAGCACATCTGTTTAAAGCGGACCAATCTGTTTTATTGTCAGGCAACCCAAAACTACAACATGAAGTTTTCGGGCCAATGTCGATTGTGATTGGCGTAGAGGATGAAGCGACTTTGTTAAAAGGGATCGAGGCTTTAGGTGGACAGCTCACGGCAACCATTATTGGTGATGAAAATGAGTTGTCCGAAGCAGGCGAACTTCTTCATTTGCTAACTGGTAAAGCTGGCCGTGTATTGTTTAACGGTTTCCCGACAGGAGTTGAAGTGTCTGACGCCATGGTGCATGGTGGCCCTTTCCCTGCAACCAGTGATGCACGCGGAACTTCGGTGGGTACGGGAGCGATTGAGCGTTTCTTGCGTCCGGTATGTTTCCAAAATACACCACAAGTTTTATTACCCGATGCATTAAAAGATAGTAATCCATTACAGATTACTCGTCTGGTTAATGGGCAATTAACTCAGGCCAAAATTTAAAAGTTATGCAGCTCAATCAACGCTATTGAGCTGCATATTTTTTAACTTATTCAACGAATTGTTAAATATTTAAATAAGCACAAATTGCTTACTTTTTAAATATGTGTGAGGGTTTGATAACAGAGATAAAATATTTTGATTTTAATAACTTAGAGGTATAAAAACCGAATATGACTATCGGCTAAGTTTATAGTAAAATGAATTTTATAATTTTTTTCAACATTTCATGAGTTCTTCAGATTATGTCTAGCGCAATTAAACCTAGATCAACAAAAAAACTAAGCCAGATTATTGTAGAACAACTGATCGAAAAAATTCAGTCTGGAGACTTCCAAGTCGGAGAGAAAATTCCGACCGAACTTGAATTAATTGAAACTTTTGAAGTAAGCCGTTCTGTTATTCGTGAAGCAATCACTGAGTTGCGTTCTTTAGGGTTTGTCGAGACTCGTCACGGGATTGGTACTTTTGTAAAAGAGCAGACGGTTGAACAGAATTTTTTGCTGTCTAATGCCAGTTTAGAAACCATTAACGATATTGTTTCTTTACTTGAGCTTCGGATTAGCCTTGAGTCTGAAGCTGTTTTTTTAGCCTCTGAGCGCCGTAAGCAAATCCACATCGATAAAATGAAAGCTGCGCTTGAAGACTTTGAACGTCATATTTCATCAGATGCAAATGATGGCACAGTAAAAGCTGATTATGATTTCCATATTGCCATTGCTGAAGCTTCTGAAAACCAATATTTCGTTGATTTTCTAAAGTATCTTGGCGAAAAAATTATTCCGCGTGCACGTGTTAAATCTATTGAGCAAAGTCCTGAAAACCGCGAAGAATATTTAAAAGCGGTTCATCATGATCATGTCAATATTTATAACGCAATTGTTGATCAGGATGGTTTGTTGGCTCGACAAATGATGCGAGCTCATTTGTCTAAAAGTATTAAAAAGTTTAAGCAGTAAAACTTGAGCTAAGATTAAGATAAAAAAGAGAGCTTATTTAAGCTCTCTTTTAATTTTATAGGATGTTATTTACAGCTAAAGTTTTCAGCTTTTTCGCTATCACCTTGACCATTGTAACGGGCAATCAGTGGGTAAGGACAAAGTGGACGGGTACGGTCTGGTGCCCAGTCTTGTGGAAGTTCAGTATTCACTTGAGCACTTGGGTTACCAGCTCCGCGTGCGGTCGCAATGATTTTGTCAGGGACTTGCCCATATTCCACCCAGTTGACTAAAGCAGTCAGCGCATCAAATTGGTCAGTCGCAATACCATCACGGGTATGGTTCATGCCCGGAACTCTAAAGAAACGTGCAAATTCAGGTGCTGTACCTTTTGCATCATTTTTATAGTGTTGTAGCAGTTGATCGTACCAATTTTGAGTGTCATCTACAGAGAAAACGCCATCTGCTGTGCCTTGTACCACAATCATTTTTCCACCGTGATTACGGAGTTTATCTAGATTAAGTTCATCAGGTGGCATCATGAAAGACATCGAACTTTCAGTATAAACATCATTGGTTGCCGAGAGTTTTGGATAGTCGGTATCGAAGTTAAAATTAAAGGCAAATTGTCTAGAATTTTGAGTCACAGTTGGGTCTGGTGGAACCTGAAAAAGAATGCCGACAGCAACTGGGTCACGTGCTGTTCCCACCGAAGATTCAAATTTCCAGCTTGCCCAGTTACTGCCGACTAAACCGGGGTCGAAAGGCTGGGTTGCATAGAGGGCTTGTCCAGCCGAATTTACAGGACCACGGTAAATATTGGCTAATACATCAATTTGTTCGGTACTTAAACAAGTACCATCTCTTGTACTTGAGCAAATGGGTACATCTTTGTGAATATCAAAAGCTGTACGACAAGATTCGACATCTTGAACCAAGCCATCTGCAACACCGTCTAAAGCATCACATCGATCTAAAATCGCTTTTGCTAAAACTTTACGCTCTGAAAGAGTAAGAGCGGTACTTAGGTCATTTTCATCTGTTGCGACACGACGAAGCTGCTGCGCTGTATAGAGTTGAGCCGCGGCTGCACGAGGTAGGTGAAAACCTGGTGTGCTTGCCAAAATGCCATCATATTGGTCGCCCAAACGGGTTGCGGCAATCATGGCATGACGGCCGCCGTTCGATGTGCCGCCTGCATAGGAGCGGTCTGGCAATTTACCATATGCGGCTTTAATTAAGTTTTTTGCCATAGGCGTGAGTTTGGTAATTGCACCATAGCCGTAGTTGATTCTGGCTTGAGGGTCTAAACCAAACATTGGATTTTGTGAAGCGTTATGTCCGGCATCGGAGGAAATAACAGCAAAACCATCATGTAGAGCATTGGTCAGTGGACCACCGCTGCCAACCTGACCTGTTGCAGGAACTAAATTACCATCGGTTCCGCCATTACCTTGATAGAGGAAACGGCCGTTCCAGTCTATTGGTAAGCGCATTTCAAAACCAATTTGATAAGTTTGTCCATCGACAGGGCTTACCCGTTGGTCCATATAACCTTTGACCAAACAATGTGCGCCAATCGGTTTGTTGGCGACAGTCAATGTACCTGCTTCTTGAAGGGTAGCTGAGCTAATAACGGTATTGTTGTACTGAAATCCAAGTAAGTCTGAACAGCTTCCAGTTAGTTTTGCGCCTACAGCAGGAGATAACTGCGGTGGTTTGGTTGTTGAGGGAATCGTTGTGTCATCACTATCACTTCCACAGCCTGCCAAAGAACCAAGCATGGCAAGTACTAAAGCGGAGTGGGTCAAAATTCGTTTATTTTTGGTGTAATTCATTTATTCATATCCTTATTGAATGAATGGTCGCAATTAATCTAAAACCAGAAAATTAGCTGTGCTTCGTGCAATCATTTTGTTGTTTTGCCAAGCTTCACTTTCGAGATTCAGTACGGTTTTGCCTTGTTTAATGAATCGGCATTTTGTAATGACTTCACCCACAGCACAGGGCCTTAAAAAATCCATTGTTAAGTTGATGGTGGTAGCGGGTTTATGGTCATTGGCGAGAAATGCAAAAAGTCCCATCACATCGTCAAGCATGGCGCAGATCATGCCGCCTTCAACGGTGCCGCGTGGATTGGTAAAGCTTTCTAGGGCTATGTAATGGATAGTGAGTTCAGTGTTCTTATCATTCCAATAAATATTGTGTCCGCCCAAATGGTGGTGGATGGGCGGTAAGTGTTCTAAAGTTTTTTGATCCATAATGAAGGCTCCATCCTTTTTGTAAGTGTTATAAAAATTATTATTTCAAGGTGTAGGCATCATAAATAACTGCTTTACCCAAACGCATTGCACTACCTACTGCAACGGTCTGGTTAAGCCATGAGTATTTAGGTGAGCTGGTTTCAAACTGCATGGTAATTTTGAAATAGTAATTTTTCGGGTCGACATCTTTGCCTTGAGCAAGCTGTTTTAGTGTTTCTGCTGAGCCATGTCGGTAACCTTTGGTTTGAAGATAAATAAGCGCACCATCATCGGTTTCTAACAAATATCGCGTATCAATAATTGCCAATCCTTTACTGTCGACAATTTGCCAATCTGCGCCATTATTTAAAATGCGGCCCTTAAGTGATTTCCCTTCGAATGTCCCACCTGTAATGGGAATAATTCGGCGTTTACCTGCATCACTGGTCGTGCCTAATTCCCAAACAGGCGCATTTAAATCAACACTAAATTTTGCTAAAGGCTCAAGCTGAATGGGTGGTGGGCTATGTTGCGTTTCTGCATGAGTCAGGCCAATGAGACAAATTCCGCAGAGTAGCGTTACAACTTTCTTCATGATGAATTTCCCGAAATAAAAAGAGGTTCTATGTGTGACAGAACCTCTGGTTTTAATTATTTAAATTTCCATGTGTAGTCGATGTTGATACGGGTTTCGTTTACAGGTTTGATATTGGCTGTAGAGAGCATGTTGTTGTCATAAATGGCGTAGCGCGCGCGTAGCCCTAGATTTTTTAACCAGCCACTTTGAACGGTGTAGCCTAAATCAAAGTCTGTTTCGCGTTCTTTTAAATTGGTCCCACCTAAGTTGGGTGCATAAATATTGTGACCTGTGGTGTAACGGGTCATAAAACGTAAACCCGGTACATAATCTTTAAAGTCATATTCATAACGGAAGCTATAGGCTTTTTCTTTTGGGTTTAAAAACTCGCCCGGCCATGTGTCAATGAGAAGTCCAGTTTCACCTCCCGTCAAATACGGAAAAGCGGTGTCGCCGTGATGTTGGAAGGTGCCAAAAATAAATTTATGGTTTTGATGTTTGAGTTCGAAATGCGCATGATAAAGATCATTATCGACTAAACCTGCTTTTGCTTGTCCGTCATCTCGGCTGCGGTAGTAACGTAATTGCGAACTAAAGTTGGTGGTGTCGTTAATTTTAAATTGGTGTAAAGCACCGACCATGGTTTGGTTATAAAGATCATCAACATCCATATAAAAAGCGGTGAGTTTGAGTGCAGGATTAAACTGATAGTTTCCACCTAAATAATAAAGCCCATCAGTTTCGGCACTTTTAAATCGTCCATTCACCCCAGAAATTTTAATTTTTTCATAGTTGGTTGAATCCCGATGATTCACTTTATCGAGGTAGGCTGCCTGTAAATCAAAATCTTTAATATCTTTACTGGTCAGTGAAATTCCTCGATAAGTTTGAGGAAGTAAACGCGCGGGTGAAGCCACTAAAACAGGGTTCATTGGCATGAGCGTACCAATGCGTAGCTCGGTTTGGCTCATTTTTGCTTTTGCTGTGACCCCAATTTCGCCATAAGAGTCAGCAGGTTCATTGGTGCGCGTGTCTCTAGGTAAGTTACCTGTACCTCCATGCTCTGCATCGGCATCAAGTTTGAAACCCGCCGTTGCAAGCACATCCAGCCCAAAACCGACAGTCCCTTCGGTATAACCTGAATTGGCTTTAAGAATAAACCCCTGTGTCCAGTCCTTGGCAGCAGGGTAAGCGGATTGCTCTTGGTAGTCGCGGTCAAAATAGAAATTTCGTGTGGTGAGTTCTACTGAACTGTTGTCAATAAAACTGCCAGCCCACACTGAACCTGAGAGCATAAGGGTAGAGTACATCCATAATTTCGACATAGCATTTCTTCCTGAAATATCATTTTTTATTTTCAACAAGGCATAGTTGTTGTGTCTGCCTTGTTTGGTTTTTAAATCGAATTATTTTCCGAGCAGTTCTCGGGCCACGATTTCTTTCATAATTTCATTAGTTCCCCCATAAATTTTTTGTACCCGCGCATCCACAAAAAAGCGTGAAATCGGGTATTCCTGCATGTAACCATAGCCACCAAAAAGCTGAAGTAATTGGTCAATCACTTCACATTGAGTGTCGGTAATAAAGCACTTCAATGCGGCAACTTGAGCGACGCTTAACTGGTGTTGTTGATATAGCGCTGCACATTGATCTACAAAGGCTTGTGCGGCTTTTGCTTTGATTTGCGCGTTTGCGAGTACAAATCGCGTGTTTTGCATTTGGCTTAAAGGTTGTCCGAAAGCTTTACGCTCTAATACATAGTCTTTGGTCAGTTCGATGGCGCCTAAAATTGACCCCAAAGCCATCATGGAAATACTCAAACGTTCGCGAGGTAACTCTTGCATTAAATAGGCAAAGCCTTGTCCTTCTTCACCTAAACGCTGAGTTGCAGGTACACAGACATCATCAAAAAACAGTTCGGCTGTATCTTGGGCATGCAGCCCGATTTTTTGTAAAGAGCGGCCTTTTTTAACGCCGTCTAAAGCGGCATCGACTAGTAAAATCGAAATACCTTTTGCTTTAGCTTGTGGATCGGTTTTCGCCACTAGAACGATCAGGTCGGCGTGCAAACCATTTGAAATAAACGTTTTTGAACCATTCACACGATAGTGGTCATTTTCTAAAATGGCTTGAGTGCGTATGGCTTGTAAGTCTGAACCAGCATTTGCTTCGGTCATGGCAATTGCAGTGACGACTTCACCTGTCACCATTTTCGGTAACCAATAGCGTTTTTGCTCTTCAGTTCCGATATTTTGCAGGTAAGGAGAAACCAATTCATTTTGCCCGCCAATGGCGACAGCTAAAGATGCAAAGCCAGCTTGAGCAGTTTCTTGAACCAACATGAGTGAGTAGTGCACAGGAGCGCCATAGCCGCCATATTCCTCAGGCACATCAACACACAAAAAACCATTTTCTCCAAGACGAAGCCATAGATCACGTGGAATAAGGCCATCGTGTTCCCATTGTTCATAATACGGAGCAACCTGTTCTTTTAAGAACCTGCGATAGCTATCCCGAAATAGTTCAAATTCTGTATCGTGTGGCATGTTGAACCTTTTTTAGGCAAAAGTGAGGCTGTAGCTCAAACCGAAATTTGAGCTTCCTTTTCTATTTCAATTGCTTATTGTTTTAAGGTGGGCACCCGAATAATCAGCGGGTTATCAGTCTGCTTTTGATAAAGCTCATCAATTAAAGCGGCACGACGCTTGGTAATACTGCTTTGATTGAGATTGCCTTTGTCGGTCACTTCACCTGCATCGAGTTGAGGTGGCTCGGTCATTAAATAAAGCATTGAGACTGTATTTGAGCTGCCAGTCGCATCTTTATTAAAGGTCGTTAAAAATTGACGGAACCATTGCTGGACTTTAGGATGCTGTAGTATCTCTGTTGCAGAATGTTCACCAAGCTTAAGACCTGCATATTGAGCACACGCTTCTAATTTTGGAAAAATCAGAAAACCCACAGCATTCAGGTTTGAACCTGTAATACAAACATCTTGAACCAGTAAATTACCTTGAATGAGTACTTTGTTGCGTAGTGTGCCCACATTCACAAAAGTGCCTGTATTGAGTTTAAAGTCTTCAGCAATTCGTCCGTCGTACATCAGGCCTTTAGTTGGATCATTCACATCGACCAAACGAACAGCATCGCCCGTATGGAAAAAGCCTTCATCATCAAACACAGTGCTTTGTTGGTCTGCCTTTAAACGCCAATAACCTTTCATGACATGTTTGCCACGAACACAAAACTCTAGTTTGTCACCACATGGCACTAGCTTAATTTCGCATCCCGGAGCAGGGTAGCCAATAAAGCCAGCCATTACGCGTGGGCCAGTTGTAAAAGCGCAAGATGGTGCTGTTTCAGTCATGCCCAATCCGCTCATGATACGAATTTTTTCTCCGCAATGTTGCTGAGCAATTTTATCGAGTCTGTTCCAGCCCGCTTCTGAAAGCGCTGCACCTGCAAAGAATAAAATTTTAACTTTGGCAAAAAAGCGGTCTCTTAATTCTTCATCTTTTTCTAAGGCTTCGGTGAGTTCTTCCCAACCTTTTGGCACATTTAAATAAACGGTTGGAGAGATTTCTTTGAGATTACGAATGGTTTCGTCAAATTTTCCTGCAACGGGTTTGCCATCATCAATGTAAATCGTACCGCCGTTATAGAGTGCGATGCCGACATTATGACTGCCGCCAAATGTGTGGTGCCAAGATAGCCAGTCGAGTAGGACAGGCGGCGTTTCTTCAAACTCAGGGAAAGTTTGTAATAACATTTGCTGATTAACACACAACATTAAATGCGTGGTCGGCACAGCTTTAGGCAATTTGGTTGAACCTGATGTAAATAAGAATTTGGCAATCTGGTTTTCATCAAGAGTTTGGTAAAATTCTTGAACATTTGAAACTGGTGTATCTAACAGCGACTGAAATGATGTGCAAATCTGATCGCCTACAATTCCTTTATTGGTCACCACTTCAATGTCAGGTGTAATACATGCCTGAATCGCTTTGGCAAAAGCTTGTCCATCGCTGGCATAGACCATACCAGGTGTAAGCACTTCAAACACATGTTTGAGTTTGCCAAAGTCTTGAGAAATCAGAGAGTAGGCTGGTGAAATTGCTGAAAAAGGTACACCCGCCAACATGGCAGCCATAGACAGTGTTAAATGTTCGAGATCATTACCACTTAAAATGACCAGAGGTCTTTCTTGGCTCAAATTACGTTCATGTAAGGCTTGAGCAATGTGCCATGCACGTTGTAAAACTTCTGCATAACTCAGTTTGACCCATTCACCTTGAGCATTGCGTTTTGCTGCAAAAATATGGTCTGGTTTAGTTTGTGCAAAATGAATTAAACGATCTGTCAGTTTTTGTGGATACGGTTTTAATTGCTCTTTTGGGCTGATATAGAGCGTGTCATCTTTATAGTGATAATGAATATCATGTTGCCCTAATTTTACGAACCGTTCGCGGTCTTGTGATTGAGTGGCATTCATTTGCATTTCTTTCACTCCATGGAAAGCGCATCACTGCGCTTTATTTTTTTGCATCATGCAATTTTTATTTAATATGTTGTTATCCGCATTAGCCTGACTAAATCGGGTAATGACGTGATTGGGTTTGAATGGTAATCCAGCGTAGTTCGGTAAATTCGGCAACAGAGACTTTACTACCAAAACGTCCGTAACCACTCGATTTTGTTCCGCCAAATGGCATTTGAGCTTCGTCATGTACGGTTGCGCCGTTAATGTGACAAATACCCGAATCAATCTGTTGAGCGACTTCTAATGCCTGTGAAATATTTTGACTAAACACTGCCGAAGAAAGGCCGAACTCGCTGTCATTTGCCAGTACTACGCCTTCTTCAATGCTTGAAAAACGTTGAACTGTGCATACAGGTCCAAATGATTCTTCGCGGTAAAGCAGCATGTCAGGTTTAATATTGAGCACCAGTGTCGGTTGCATGGTGGTGTCTTCAATATGAATGCCTAAAGGTAAGTCAGCACCTTTGTTTTGAGCATCTTCCAGCAAATGCTGAATACGGTTTGCAGCGCGACGACTTTCTAAAACACCGAGCACATTGTCTTTTGAAGTTGGATTACCTGCCCGAATAGCGCGGGTTTTTTCAATCAGTTTTTCAATAAATTGGTCGGCAATATTGTCTTGAACCAAAACACGTTCGGTCGACATACAGATTTGACCCTGATTAAAGAACGCTCCAAAAGCGACTGCATTTACGGCTTCATTAATGTCAGCTTCATTTAAAACCACAACAGGGGCTTTACCACCGAGTTCGAGTAAAACAGGTTTTAAATATTTAGCAGCAGTCTCGGCAATAATTTTCCCGACTTTGGTTGAACCCGTAAAATTAATGCGCTTCACAGCTGGATGAGAGACTAAACGCTCTACGATTTGTGGTGCATCTTCGGCGGCATGCGTAATCACATTGACCACACCTTCACCCAGACCTGCTTCATGTAACACTTCACCAATGAGACGATGTGTTGCTGGGCAGGCTTCCGATGCTTTTAACACAACCGTGTTGCCACAAGCCAAAGGCATAGCAAGTGCACGTGTTGCCAAAATGACAGGCGCATTCCAAGGTGCAATTCCTACAATCACACCACAAGGAACTCGCGCACCCATCGCAAGATTGCCCGGCACATCTGATGGAATCAGACTTCCGTCAATTTGTGTGGTCATGGCTGCGGCTTCACGTAACATGTTGGCAGCAAGATGAACGTTAAACCCATACCATGTTGCAGTTGAACCTGTTTCTTGCATTCCAGTTTCAATGAATTGCTCGGTTTTTTGGTCCATTAAATCGGCTGCTTTTAATAAGCGTAAGCGACGTTCGGTAGGCGAGAGTTTCGACCATACTTTAAAAGCTTGTTGTGCCGATTCGATTGCACGGTCAACATCTTCCAGTGTTGCGGCAGCAGCTTTACTGGCTACTGATCCATCAATTGGGCTAATACGCTCAAAAGTTGCCTGATTTGATGCATCAACAGATCGACCGTGAATAAGTAACTGTACATTTTGCATGGGTTGCGTCCTTACATTGCCATTAAAGTATCAAAAGTTAACCAGTACGTTTATAACTCTGTAAACCCGGTTTAATTGATTTTTCATCTAAAAATTGTTTCAAACCTTCTTGGCGGCCATTTTCAGTATCTCGGTGGATACATTGATCAAGTTTGGCATATAAGTAGTCTTCGTTTTGGTCCCATGTCAGTTCGCGGCAACGCTTAAAGCCATTTTTAGCGGTACGAAGAACCACAGGGTTTTTCTCAAGTAAGCAATTTGCAAGTTCAGTCACTTCTGCTTTTAATTGGGCAAGCGGTACGCTTTTGTTCACAAGGCCCATGGTTTCAGCTTCTTTACCGCTAAAGGTTTTACCCGTCATGATGTAGTACAAAGATGCACGGTGACCTACGGTATCTGCCATTGCTTTGCTTACAAGGTTACCCGGTGGGATTCCCCAGTTAATTTCAGATAAACCGAAAGTTGCTTCATCTGCTGCAATTGCTAGGTCACAAGCCACTAAAGGTGAGAAACCGCCTCCAAAGCACCAGCCGTTGACCATAGCAATGGTTGGTTTTGAATACATACGAAGAAGTTGCCACTGCCAGCGACATGAGTCGCGGCGAATACGTTCTTGGAAAATTTCAGGCTGAGTGTCGACTTCACGGAAATATTCCTTCAAATCCATACCCGCTGTCCAAGAGTCACCAGCACCCGTCAAAACTAAAACACGTGCATCTTGATCAAGCTCAAGAGTTTCGAGCACATCAATCATTTCACGATTGAGTGTTGGGCTCATGGCATTTTTCTTTTCTGGGCGGTTTAGTGTTACCCATGCAATTCCATCTTCAACTTTGACATCTACTGTTTCCCAGCGGTTTTCATAACTCATCTTCATACTCCTTGAATGATTTTTAGCTGTTCTGGGATTTAATCTAATATCAGTTAAACTTACATTCAAGTCTTTTTTATAAAATTTCATAAATATTTTTTAATTCATTGTATTTTAATTATTAATTATTATTTAAATTAATTTAATATAAAAATATGTTGATTTTTTAGTAAGTTTAACTGATATTCTTGGTGTGTTTAAGCAATAATACACAAAGGGCTAAATGGAACGACTAGTCAATAAAGGACAACACAATGGAAAAAATATCAGGACAGCCTTCAAGGGCAAAAATCACGTTGCTACTGTGCTTTGCCATAGCAATTTTTGAAGGGTTTGATCTTCAATCAATGGGGGTAGCCGCTCCACGAATGCGGGCTGAGTTTATGTTAGACAATGCCCAGATGGCGTGGGCATTTAGTGCTGCAATTTTAGGGACGTTACCAGGTGCGATATTAGGCGGTCGGTTTGCCGATATCGTCGGGCGTAAGAAAATTCTAATTTTTAGTATTTTACTTTTTGGAATTATGTCTTTGCTAACCGCCTATGCTGCTAACTTCAGTTTGCTATTACTCATTCGTTTTTGTACAGGTTTAGGAATGGGAGGGGCATTACCAATGATGATTACGCTTGCCTCTGAAGCTGTACCTGACCAGCACAAAGGGACCGCAGTGAGCATTATGTATAGTGGCATTCCTTTTGGTGGATTACTCACTTCTGTTGTCGCTATGTCGTTGGCAGGCGATGCAGAGTGGCGTCATATTTTCTATATTGGTGGGATTGCTCCTATTTTACTAATCCCACTTATTATGCGCTTTTTACCTGAGTCAAATGACTATCTGCAACGTAAAGTTCAAGCGCAAAAAACGACGCCATTTTTGGAAGTTTTATTTGCGAAAGAGCGTCGTATGTCGACGATTCAGCTTTGGGTCAGTTTTTTCTGCACATTAGTCGTGTTGTACTTCTTATTGAACTGGTTGCCGTTACTGATGGGTGCACAAGGCCTATCAAAACTACAAGCAAACTATGTACAGATGGGCTACAACGTTGGCGGAATTTTAGGTTCAATCCTCATGGGTGTATTGCTTGATAAATTACGCATGAGTTTTGTGATTAAGCTGATTTATCTCGGCATTTTATTTTCGCTTTGCTGTTTAGCAATATCTCCAACCGTGGCTTTACTTGCACTTTCGGCAGTGGGTTGTGGCTTATTCATTGTGGGGGGACAATCGGCGTTGTATGGTCTGGCAGCCATGTATTATCCAACTGAAATGCGTGGAACAGGAGTCGGTGCAGCAGTTGCAATCGGGCGTATAGGTTCTTTTGCTGGGCCTTTAATGGCTGGTTTTTTACTCTCGCTTGGACAAAGCTCGACCATCGTGATTGGTTCAAGCATTCCAGTGATTTTAATTGCAGCGATCTCTGCATTACTTCTTGTCAAAAAACCTAAACAGCCTGTACATTTAGTACAAAGCTCAGGTGCTCGCTAAGTTTTAACGAAAGTATGGGGTTAGAGCCTCATACTTTCACTACAGATTTTCTTATGATGAATGAAAGGTTATGGTACGTTCGAATTTAGTTCCAAAAAAAGTAGAAGATGAGCCTAAGTTAAGTTATATGATTGCTCGTGTTGACCGAATTATTAGTAAACATTTAACAGAACATTTAAAAGAGCTTGAAATTACCTTGCCGCAATTTACTGCACTTTCTGTTTTAGCTTCAAAAAGTAATTTATCCAATGCCAAGCTTGCTGAGCGCTCTTTTATAAAGCCGCAATCTGCCAACAAAATTTTGCAAGATTTACTGGTGAATGGCTGGATTGAGAAAAAACCTGACCCAACACATGGCCGCCGTATTTTAATTACACTGACAGACAGTGGTATTGATAAGCTAAATAAATGTAATGAAGTGGTTTTGAAAGTTGAAGAAAAAATGCTTGAGGGCATTGATATTAACTTGGCTTATTTAATTCGTAATAATCTCGATATTATGGTCAATAATCTTAAAAATCTTTAATTGAATGTGGTTTGTAAATTAATTTTTTAAAATCTACAGAAATGCTTAAGCACTGATTCAAACAGAAAATTGATTTCATTTTGCAAATGAACTTGCTAGCATCGAAGTGACGTTTTTGATGATGTGTGGCAACGAATGTCTTCAGGACAACAAGTTTTACTAAAACTAAGAAAAATGATTATTTCAGGGGAACTTGAAGGCGGTGCCAGAATTGCCGAGATTCCTACTGCCGAGTTACTTGGCGTTTCACGCCAGCCGGTTCGTATTGCCTTTAGGTTGCTCGAGCAAGAAGGCCTCCTCATTAAAAACCCAACTCGTGGTTACACGGTTCGTGAAATTTCAGAACAACTCGTTCATGATGCGCTCGAAGTGCGAGGCGTACTCGAAGGGTTGGCTGCAAAAACTTTGGCAGAACAAGGCTTAAGCGAAGAGCAGAAAAAGACGCTGCAGCATTGTATTCAAGAAACTGAAAAACTATTTAATGAAACAGACGAGTTTGGTGATGCTGAATTAGAACGTTATCACCATTTCAACGTCATTTTTCATGACACGATTATTGAAGGTGCGCAAAACGTTGCACTCATCCAAGCCTTAGCGAAAAACAATCAATTGCCGATGGCGTCTGCCCAAGCCATTACCTATGACCAGAATCAAGCTTTGTCTGAATATCGTCGTTTGCACTATGCACATTTACAGCATTGTTCGATTTTCGATGCATTGGTACATCGTCAGGCAGGGCGTGCTGAAACCTTAATGCGTGAACACAGTAGTGTGGTGATTTTGGGTGAAACGCTAAGAAATGTTCTCAGCGCCTAAGGTAAAATAAGTTCCTTTACTTCTGAATAAAGAAACTTGAGTATTAAAGCTCAATCACAAGATGTTTAGTTTTTGAACGAGAACAGCAGGGCGTAAATTGGTTATTTAGTGCATGTTCCTCATCTGTCATAAACATATCTCGATGATCTGGAGTGCCTTCTACAACGCGTGTAATACAGGTACCACAAATACCTTGTTCACAGGAAACAGGAATATCAAAACCATTTGCAATTAATGCTTCTGTTGCGGTTTGCTCTGGTAATACTTCAATTCGGCGGCCCGTACCTTTCACTTCAATCGTGAAAGCTTCATCGTTGGACGTATCTACCTTTTGAGCAACAAAATGCTCTTGATGTAACTGTTCGCTATGCCAACCTGCTTGTTCGGCCGAGCTCATGACAAATTGCATAAACCCTGTAGGTCCACATACATATAAGTGTTTATCAGGTGAAGATTGGCCCAAAGCCTCTGCCATATTACATTCGGTGTCTGGTTGGTCTTGAATGTGAAAATGAACTTGCTTACCAAAGTGCTCGGTTAAATTGCCATAGAAGGCAATCATTTCATGACTACGAACAAAGTAGTGCAATTCGAAAGGAATATTGGCCGACTTAAGCCAATACGCCATCGACAAAATAGGGGTAATACCAATCCCACCAGCAAATAAAACCGCCTGCTTTGTGTGAGGGTGAATCTCAAATAAATTACGCGGCTCACCAATTTTTAAATGATCGCCTTCACGATATTCGGTGTGGATGCAACGTGACCCACCGCGTGAATTGGCATCATGTAAAACACCAATCACATAACGATGCTTTTCAGTACAGCAGTTTGAAAGTGAATATTGACGGGTGAGGCCGTTTTTAAGATGCACATCAATATGTGCACCTGCTTCAAAATTCGGTAGCGCTGTGCCATTTGCCGAGACCAACTCAAAAGCACGAATAGTTGGGGTGAGCTGGTGAATTTTCTGAATAATAACGTCCATGTTCATGCTCCTTTAAATAATCCGAATATTTGGAAACTTCTGTGCGGACGTTTCAGGAGGCGTTTTATTTTCTTCGGCAAGTAGTCGCTCAATCACCTTACGGGACTGGACACCGCCTGCGTCGATGTTGAGCATCAGTAATTTGCGATGTGGGTTGTTTAAAATGTTTTGCTGCTGTTGCTCCAGCATTTCTAAATCTTCAGTAAAGATTTTGCCTTGGCCTTCACGAATTTGATCGGTGAGTTCAGCATTATCTGGCTGGAAGTTACGCGCCATTCCCCAGAAATACCAGTGTGAGGTTTCAGTTTCTGGTGTAATAAAATCAACCACAATTGAGGAAACTTTTTTGTCACTTGGTGCGTGATAACCACCATGTCCAGCATGTGCTACACCTACTTCAATATGCACATTGCTTGGCGCAAAGAAGTGACAACGTTGCCAACGGTCAACAGGTACATCATCTGCTAAATGATTGCCGCGAAGGGCCATTTGCCAAAATGGAGGTGCAATCACATTTTCCATGTAGCGTTCGGTAATGACATGATCACCATCAACTTTAGTGACTGGTAATGATTCATCAATTTCTTTTTGCCCAATACTGCTTGAGTGAACATAGGTCTCGTGGGTTAAATCCATCAGGTTGTCGACCATCAGGCGATAGTCACAGTGAATGTGAAACAGGCCTCCGCCATAGCTCCATTCAGGATGATCTGCCCATTCTAAAGTTGGCAGTTTTGCTTCATCTGCTAAAGCTTTCTCGCCTGGCCATACCCAAATAAAGCCGAATTTTTCGACAACTGCATATGCTTTGTTGCAAGGGAAACCATTTACACGTTGGGCTGGCATTGAAACAGTCTTTCCGTCACAGCCCATAACTAAGCCATGATATCCACAGACAAGGTTGCCATCTTCTACATAGCCAAGTGAAAGTGGGGCGCCGCGATGTGGGCAAAAATCTTCAACGGCTGCAACTTGGTTTTCTTTACCACGGTAAAAAACAATTTTTTCACCACAGATGGTGCGACCTAATGGTTTGTCTTGGATTTCTTCTGGACGGCAGGCAACATACCAAGCATTTTTAATAAACATTGTGACGACTCCTTATCACTTATTGGATCCAATTTATAATAAATAAAAATATTGGTCAATTGATAGGCAGTATATTTTTCAAAAATATTGATCTTTAGGTTAGGTTGTTTTGTAGATTTTTAATTGCTATTAAAGACTTTTGTATTTACTTTGAATTTTAGAGGCTAAATTTTTATTGATCCTAATTTGGATCCATAATGGCTGTGGTTAAGCCATTATGGAGAGTGAGAATTAGAAATTAACCGTGTAGTGCAGCATCATGCGCTGTTCATCCAGACTTTTGCCATGTTTGGTGTCGTAGTTAATATTTAAGAAAAGAAACTTAAGATTTTTAACCCAAGCATTTAGGTCGTACTGAATCAACACATCACTTTCTTGCTCAAAATCATTTTGATTCATTGTTTGAAATGAATCGCCATAAATATATTTATAGGTCACTTTTAGACCCTTGATGTAGTCTTTAAAGTCATACGAGGCAACGAAATGATACGACTTTTCGTCTGCTTTGGTAAACGCGCCTAAGGTCCAGTTCACCATATGGGGGATGGGCATATTGTCGAGTTTTGGAATACCATCTTTGCCAAAGTTTTCTTGGTAGCCAATTCCGGTTGTAAAGTTGCCATGTTTAATGAAATGTATAGCGCCTACGGATGTATTGTCATATTCTCCAAGTTTTGATTTGCCGACATCATCGTGGCGAAACACACGTAATTTTGTGGTGTGCTGCTTTGTCCATTGATAATCAAAAGCAAAGTAACTTTGATTGATGAGATCTGTTAAGTAACCATTATAAAATTTCCAATGATATCTAGGCGTTTTCCCATCCCACTGGAAAAAGTAAAGCCCATCAGATTCATGTTTTGAGATGGCAAGTTTGTGGTAGTCCTCCTCATTTTTTGGTGAATAACGGTTAATCAAACCCAGCTCGAAATTTTGTTGCGGCGTCTTATATTTTAATTCCAAACCTTTATAGTTTACGCGTAATTGATGTGTATCCACTTGTGGAGTAAGTGGTGAGTCGGGAGTGATTTCACCTATATTCATGCGAAAGTTTTGATATTCAACTCCAGCACCTAAGCCATATTTAACTTGGTCTTGTGCTTGTTTCTTGGTGTTAGGGTCAAAGGGTATAACCATATCATTGGTGTGTTGGTCGTTACTTAGGCGATAAGCATATTGAATGCTTGGATTGAGGTGTAGCTGAACATCATTAAGCTTGGTTGACCAGTCACCACCATAGATCACGCCTTGACTCAAGCTATGAGTATCGGGACTAGTATCATTTTCATATTGTCTGTCGAAGTTGAATGTTTTTAGTATGAGTGTATTTTGAAAATTAACATCTACTTCACTATGAGCTAAACAGCAGGCAAGGGTTGTCCCTGAGAAGAAAATCCCATAAATAAAAATATGCTTCATTTTTAAATCCGTTTAAAAGCGTTTTACTGTTCTAAATCCGACATGGCTAGTTGCAAGGTCGAGTTCCTGTGGATGCCTCGCGGCAGCACGATAACGCGCGCAATAGTTGGTTGCACATAAATAAGACCCACCTTTAATCGTGTATTGCAAAATCTGTTCGTGACTTTGCCGATATTTCGATGGATCTCCCATATGATGATCTCTTGGACCTGTATAGGGTGTTTGCGTCCATTCCCATACATTGCCAATCAAGTCGTATAAGCCAAATGGGTTTTTGCTAAAACAACCAACAGGAGCTACATCCTTAAAACCATCTTCCTGAACATTTTTATAAGGAAATTCACCTTGCCAGAAGTTGGCTGCAATATGACCTTCATGAGTAGGGCCAATATCGGAGTTTTGCTGAAAACCTTTGGCTGCATATTCCCACTCAAGTTCGGTCGGTAAGTCATGACCCAGCCAGTTTGCATAAGCGTAGGCATCATTCCATGTCACCATGCGAACAGGCTCGTGAGGTGCTGGTTGTTTAGGGTTGTTTGGGCCCCATGGGTGTTTCCAATTGGCCCCTTTTTCAAATTTCCACCACTGTAATTCTTCAACTGGATGATCTGGCTGTACAAACATAGCTGCGCCGCCTTGCTTCTCTGCATCGGTGACATAACCCGTTTGTTTAACAAACTCTTGAAATTGAGCATTGGTGACTTCAGTCGCATCAATTAAAAAAGCGGGAACTGAAGTTGCCTGTAAATTTAATGGGCGTTCATCTTCATAACCTTGTGTGGTGCCTAAAACAATTTTTCCTTGAGGAAGTTTGACCATGCCGGCTTCTTTATTATTGGGCCAACCCGAAGGAAGGCCCGAATAAGAAGAACATTTAGCTTGAGTGCCTAAATCGGGTAAGGTGGTTTGTTCTAGTTGAGGTGTGGTTTTTTGGCATGCACAAAGTAAGAGGAACGATGAAAGCATCATGATCTGTTTCATCTGGTTTTCCCTACTTTTTATTGTATTGCTCAAAATCCACGACACCATTTTCGTCTGCATATCTTAAATATTTGTCATTTAAGACTTTGACGATTTCAGGATGGGCTGCATAAACATTATGTTGCTCATTAAAATCTGTTTTTAAATTGTAGAGCTCCCAGCCATGGCTCTTAAATTTAGAAGGTGAGTTTTCAATAAGTTTCCATTGGTCAGTTTTGGCGTAGCGGCTGCCATGCAATTCTTTAAAGTCATAATAATTAACAGGTCGAATACGGGCAGTATTATCTTTAAACGCAGGGATCAGACTAAAACCAGATGGTTTAATTCTGGTGCTTGAAGTTGGATAAACCTGATTATTTTGAATACCCGCTAGTTCCATTACAGTTGGGAATATATCTCTGACTGTCGCAAAGTTATTGTTAATTCCACGTTGTTTGGAAATCTGCACAGGCGATTTAACAATAAATGGAACTCGTACTCCGCCTTCTGAAGCAGCTGACTTCCAGTGGGTAAATGGTGTGCTGCTCACTTCGGCCCAGCGTGGACCCATATAAACATATGAACTGGCGTTGCCTATATTTTCATAGCGATTGTCGGCATCACCCATTGGGAAATTGTGATCACCACCTTCAGCGCCGTTATCTGACATAAACACTATCAAAGTGTTGTCATATAAATGATGCTTTTTAAGATATTGAATGACATCACCCACGCGGTCGTCTAACTGGGTAACCATGCCCGCATAAACTTCCATTTTACGCGCTTCATATTTGCGCTCTTGTGGGGTGAGTTCATTCCAGCTTTTGGTGCCTAAAGCTTGGTTACCACGCTCGACTGGGTATTCTGCATTTGCAGGAATTAATCCTAATTGCTTTTGTCTAAGAAAGCGTTGTTTACGAATTGCATCGTAGCCTTGATCGTATTTACCTTTATATAAGTCTCTATAATGAGAAGGTGCTTGTAGCGGCCAGTGTGGAGCGGTATAGGCTAGGTAGGCAAAAAATGGTTTTTGCGCTTTATTTTTGTCTAAGTATTCAAAAGCTTTTTGTGTAAAAAAGTCGGTTGAGTAGTAGTTGTCAGGCAAAGTGGTCTTTTGACCATTTTCAGTGTATTGAGTATTGCGCGGATAGTTTTTAGGTTGGTCTTTAAAGTGTAAATCGAAGCCATCGAGCAGAGCAAAAGATTGATCAAAACCACGGGCTTTAGGGTTTTGTTCGGGAGCATAGCCTAAGTGCCATTTACCGACCATGAAGGTGTAATAATCTTTTGTCTTTAAAATCTCTGCGAGTGTGTAAGCATTTTGCGTTAAGTGTCCTGAATAGCCATCAATTTTGAGTAGTGCAAGCGGGCTATCGGCGCCAACCAATTTTTCTTGTCGTTTTGAAGTTTCATACATCGCACCTAAACCTACCAAGTGGTTATCGGCACCTGTCATAAGCTGTGCACGAGTAGGTGAGCACATTGATGAAGCATGAAAATTAAAAAGCATTTTTCCTTGCTTTAACAGGCTATCAATATGAGGGGTTTTAATTTCGCCGCCATAAGCGCTAATGTCTGAGAATCCAAGATCATCGGCCAAAATAATCATGATGTTAGGTGGTTGTTGATTTTTTGGAGGTGCTGCTTGCGTTGTGTAAAACAATTGGCTGGCAAAAAAAAGTCCTAATGTAAGCTGACTTACTCTTTTGAGTTTCATAACAACAATCCTTTGATGTTTTATAAATGCATCTTGCATTTCTTGGAGATAAATAAAGTATTTTTTGGCTAAAAAATGCTCTGGAATCGATCATAATGGATTTTTTAATATGGATCCATAAAAATATTCAAGCATTCTAATTTTATGTTTTTAATAATTTTATACTTATATAATTTATGTGTTTATATACTTTTTAATAATCCATTTATAATTTTAGTTGATTTTTTGGATCCAAATATTCAGTATAGAAAAAGAGCAGGATGCTCAAGAAATAAATATTCCTCTAGGTCATTATGGATACGGATATGCATAACCACCCAATCGCTCATATCAGCAATGTCGTGTGTATGTCTTATCCAAGGGAGATACACAAATGGAAAGAGACGTTCTAAGTGAGATCAATCAAAACAACATGAGCCGTTACCAATGGTTCGTCATTTTGATCTGTATTTGTCTCAATATTATTGATGGCTTTGACGTGATGGTAATGGCATTTACCGCTCCATCCGTGTCAGCAGAATGGTCACTTTCAGGCGCACAAATTGGCTTATTGCTGAGTTCAGGTCTTTTTGGAATGGCTGCTGGTTCCATTTTTCTCGCGCCTTTAGCCGATAAAATCGGTCGCCGTTTACTCATCTTAGTTTGTCTTGTCATTGCAGGTCTGAGCATGCTGGGCTGTGCTTTTGTACAAAGCCATGGCATGTTAGCTGCACTTCGGTTTATTACAGGAATTGGGGTGGGCGGCATCCTTGCTAGCAGTAATGTGTTGGCAAGTGAATATGCCAATGCTCGCTGGCGCAGTCTTGCAGTGAGTTTAATGTCTACTGGTTATGGAATTGGCGCGACACTGGGCGGAGTACTATCACTGGCATTGATTGAGCATTTAGGTTGGCGCTCAATCTTTTTAGCAGGTGGCATTACTACCATTGCAATGCTGGTAATCAGCGCATGGTTATTACCAGAATCTTTAGATTACTTACTCGCGAAACGACCAAAACAGGCACTAGAACGAATTAATGCCACTGTAAATCGTATGGGGCTAAACGAATTACCAGTTATGCCGCATTATGAAAAAATCAGCACGCAAAATGGTAGTGAACTGGGCAAGTTATTTACTGGACAACTTGGATTTCAAACACTTTGTTTGTGGTTTGCATTCTTTTTAGTGATGTTTGGCTTTTACTTTGTGATGAGCTGGACACCAAAAATTCTTATTTCAATGGGGATGTCTCCACACCAAGGCGTAAGTACCGGTATTTTAATTAGTATTGGCGGTATTTTCGGGGCAGCTATTATTGGTTTATTGGCATCACGCATGAAAATTTTCTATGCCTTAAGTCTATTTTTAGGGCTAACCTCGGCATGTGTTTTCCTATTTGTCGCAGTCTCATCTCAAGTCAGTATTGCACTCATGGTGGGGTTATTACTTGGCACTCTCATCAATGGCTGTGTAGCAGGTTTATATTCGATTTCTCCAACAATTTATGATGCCGAAATTCGTAGTCGCGGTGTGGGCTATGCCATTGGTTTTGGACGAATTGGGGCAATTTTATCGCCAACGGTCGCAGGCATTTTTCTGGATAAAGGTATAGCACCCGCAACGCTGTATGCCTATTACGGTGTGGTGTTTATTTTGGCTATTTTCCTGATTTTAAGTTTGGGTAATGCTTTTTACCGCAGTCAAAAAGAGCAAAACTACTCTCTTAAAACAGCACCTTAATCCATTAAAAATTAAATAGTTGAGATAAAAAATGAAAAAGACACCATTGTGGGTGGGGGTATGCTTGTGCCCATTATTTAGTCAAGTTGTGCATGCCGAATTTCTTGCAGACAGTAAAGCTGAGCTAACACTACGTAATTTTTACTTTGACCGAGACTATAAAAAGGATCCATATCCCTATACAGCAGGTAGAGATTGGGCGCAGGGTATAATTTTTAAAGGACAGTCTGGTTATACCGAAGGAACAGTTGGGTTTGGTGTTGATGTACTGGCAATGGCAGGTTTTAACCTAATGGGAAGCCGAGCTGATGACTATGCACGTAGTGGTTTATTACCAGTGAATACCGATAACTCGCGTGATGATTATTATGGAAAAATAGGTATTACAGGAAAGGCTAAATTTAGAAAAAATGAGCTTTTTGTGGGGGATTTAGTTCCACAATTACCAACCATTTTTTCATCGCCAGCGCGTTTGTTCCCTCAGACTTATCGTGGTATCCGCTTTGTTTCAAATGAAATTCCAAATCTTCAACTCGAAGGCTTTTATGTCGACGAAGTACGGCAACGTGATTCGATTCGCTATACCGATGTTGGAACAGACAATATCAACCATCGTTTTGACAAAGCGGCAACCACCGATTCTTTTTATACGTTGGGAGGAAGTTATCAGTTAAAGGATTATCGTCTACGGGCTTACCATGCTGAACTCAAAGACATTTACCTGCAACAATTTTTAGGTTTTAACGGCAAACAACCTTTAAATGATCAACTTAATTTTTTAAGCGACGTGCGTTTTTTTAATAGTGAGGAAACTGGAAGCAAAAAAATAGGAGAGGTCAATAACCGCCATATTAGTGGCTTATTTGGTTTGAACTATCAAAACCATACAGTTTCTTTGGGCTACATGCAGTCATTTGGCTCGACTGGTTTACCATTTTTGTCGGGAACCGAAAGTCCGGTTGTGCTTGATTTTATGAGTTCGGACTATTCAAATAAAGACGAAAAAGTCTATTCGATTCGTTATGAATATGACTTTAAAAATGCGCGGGTAGGTGATGTTTCATTAAACGGACTGCGCTTTATGACTCGCTATGCAAAAGGTGAAGACATTGATTTACTGCAATATGGCGATCAGCGTTTTAAAGAGGAGTCGATGGAATTTGATTTGGGCTATAAAATTCCTGAAGGTAAGTTAAAAGGTTTGGGAATGCGAGCCCGTTTTTCTCACTATCGTAACGATATGCCTACCAATATGACCTTTCATTCGGCAAATGAAACACGGTTGAATGTTGATTACACCTTTAAATTTTAATGATTAATATTTAACTAAATTAAAGACGAGTTAAAACATTGTGAGCAGCAATGTTTTAACTTTAGTTATCAACTTCACAAAATCCCTCTATAATACCGCCAATCTTATTAAAGCCAATTGAGTCGCTCATTAAACACATGGCTTTAATCTCTGATTTTTTTAAGTCAATTTCTTCGCTGTGATTCGGCTTATTTTTCAATATTTAGAATTTTATGTGTCTGTGCTGACACATAAAAATATTTAGGTGCCAGCATGGAAATCAAGGTTAATTATCTCGACAATCTTCGACAGGAAGCTAAGTTCGATGACTTTACGGTAATTGCCGATCAACCAATTCGCTATAAGGGTGACGGTTCGGCACCGGGCCCATTTGACTACTTTTTAGCATCTTCAGCATTGTGCGCAGCGTACTTTGTAAAAGTGTATTGTGCCGCTCGAGATATCCCAACCGATAATATTCGTTTATCGCAAAATAATATTGTTGATCCTGAAAACCGTTACAAGCAAACCTTTAAAATTCAAATTGAATTACCAGCCGATATTTCAGAGAAAGATCGCCAAGGGATTTTACGTTCGATTGACCGTTGTACTGTTAAGAAAGTGATTCAAACGGGTCCTGAATTTATTATTGAAGAAGTGGAAAGCATTGATGCAGATGCACAAGCATTGTTATTGCCAAGCTTAACTTCTGAAAACCATACCTATATTCAAGGTAAAGACCTGCCATTAGAAGAAACCATTGCCAATATGTCTGCCATTTTGGCAAATTTGGGCATGAAGATCGAAATTGCGTCTTGGCGTAATATTGTTCCAAATGTATGGTCGCTACATATTCGTGATGCCCAGTCTCCGATGTGTTTTACCAATGGTAAAGGTGCAACTAAAGAAAGTGCTTTGGCATCTGCATTGGGCGAGTTTATTGAGCGTTTAAACTGTAACTTCTTCTATAACGACCAGTTCTGGGGTGAAGATATTGCGAATGCTGAATTTGTGCATTATCCAGATGAAAAATGGTTTAAACCGGGTCCAAATGGTGAATTACCTAAAGAAATCTTAGATGAATATTGTCTTGAGATTTACAACCCAGATGATGAGTTACTGGGCACGCATTTATATGACACCAACTCAGGCAACGTAGAGCGTGGCATTTGCTCGCTACCTTTTGTGCGCCAGTCTGATGGTGAAGTTGTCTATTTCCCATCAAATTTAATTGAAAACTTGTACTTAAGTAATGGTATGAGTGCGGGTAATACTTTGGCAGAAGCCCAAGTTCAATGCTTATCAGAAATTTTTGAACGTGCTGTTAAACGTGAAATTTTAGAAGGTGAAATCGCACTTCCAGATGTTCCTGAAGACGTATTAGCAAAATATCCAAGTATTGTTGCTGGTATTAAAGGTCTAGAAGAGCAAGGCTTCCCTGTATTAGTTAAAGATGCATCATTAGGCGGTCAGTTCCCTGTAATGTGTGTGACTTTAATGAACCCGCGCACGGGTGGGGTGTTTGCGTCTTTTGGTGCGCATCCAAGTTTTGAAGTTGCGTTAGAACGTAGTCTGACTGAATTACTTCAAGGCCGTAGTTTTGAAGGCTTAAATGATTTGCCTCAACCAACTTTCCAAAGTAATGCGGTCACTGAGCCGAACAACTTTGTTGAGCACTTTATTGACTCAAGCGGTTTGGTATCTTGGCGCTTCTTTAGCTCTAAATCTGACTATGACTTTGTTGAATGGGATTTTTCTGGCGAAGGCGAAGAGTCGAACGCAGAAGAAGCTGCAACATTGTTCGGCATTCTCGAAGAGATGGGCAAAGAAGTATATATGGCAGTGTACGAGCATTTAGGTGCGACTGCTTGCCGTATTTTAGTACCAGATTATTCAGAAATTTATCTTGTTGAAGATTTGATTTGGGATAATACCAATAAAGCACTTTCATTCCGTGAAGATATTCTAAATCTACATCGTTTGGATGATGAACAGCTTGAGGCATTGGTTGAGCGTTTAGAAGAATGCGAGTTAGACGATTACACAGAAATCACCACGCTGATTGGTATTGAGTTTGATGACAATACAGTTTGGGGACAGCTCACAATTTTAGAACTGAAATTGCTGATTTATGTTGCTTTACAACAGTTTGAAGAAGCAAAAGAGCTTGTCGAAACTTACTTGCAATATAACACCAACACCGTTGAGCGCGGATTGTTCTATCAGTGCATGAACGTGGTGCTTGAAGTGATGTTGGATGAAGAACTAGAGCTTGAAGACTACCTTACGAATTTCCGCCGTATGTTTGGTGACACACGAATGGATGCAGTATTAGGTTCTGTAGAGGGTAGCGTTCGTTTCTATGGTTTAACGCCAACAAGCATGAAACTAGAAGGACTTGATCGCCATTTACGTCTGATCGAGAGCTATAAAAAGTTGCATGCAGCTCGCGCGAAAGCCGTAGCGATGTAATTTAAAAGCGAAATAAAAAAAGCCTATTTTTAAATAGGCTTTTTTTATAAAACAACTTGCTAGTTTAAGCAGAAGCTTTGGTGATCTCTATGGTTTCTGCCTCTGCTGTATCATCCTGATGTTCATCCAAAGTATGTTTAGCGGGAATATAAGACATTGCACGTTCCGCAAGAGCTGTAATGGTAAGACTTGGGTTAACGCCCAAATTGGCACCTAACATTGAACCATCTACAACGTATAAGTTTTTATAGTTAAAGACACGGTTTTGTCCATCTACTACGCCACGCTCTGGACTTGAAGAAATCGCACAACCACCCATACAGTGAGCTGTAAAAGGTACGTTAAACAAAATTTCGGTAATGGTCGTCATGGGGTGGCCATTAAACATTTTGGCAACTTTTTCGGTAAATGCATTGGCCTGCGGAATATACACAGGTAGCTTTTTACCTTCGCTCGATAACACCTTGCCAAAAGGCCAGAACCAGTTACGTTTCAAGCGCATGTTGATTGAGGCATCGGCAGTTTGCATCACTAAGAAAATTAAGGTTTGACGTGCAAAACTGACAGGATTACTCATGCGAAGGAAAATAAATGGATGGCAAATGAGTGCCCATAACCAAAAGAAAATACGTGTCCAACCCGGTTTGCCTTTAGCCATGTAAGTACACATAAGGCCCATGGCATCTGAGCCACTTTGGTAGCGAGTCGCTTCAATGTGAGTGTCATGATCAATGTAAATACTTGAACCAATAGCAACACCTTTACTCATGTCGACATCTTTACCAAAAAAGCGAACACCTAAAATCGACTCGGCATTGGTACGAACCCGATTACCCAAATCATCAGAAATATTTGGCAGAGAACCAGACTGTTTTAAACGGAACAACATCTCTTGTGTCCCTAAAGAAGATGCCGAGAAAATCACATTACGAACTCGCCAAGTACGACGTTGTTTGTTAAACCATGAGCTTGAACATTCAGTCGTGACTTCATAACCATCGCTGCCATCGGCTTTACCATTGAGCGGTTTAACATCAACTACTTTGGTTTCTTCATAAACCTTGGCACCATTTTTTTCGGCAAAGTACAAATAGTTTTTATCTAATGTATTTTTTGCGTTGTGTTTACAACCCGTCATACAACCGCCACATGCGGTACAGGTGCCACGGTCTGGACCTTCGCCGTTAAAATAAGGGTCGGGGTAGGTCTTGCCACCTTCTTCACCTTCCGGTGGAAAGAAAGTGGCAACACGAGTAGGTTTAAATGTATGGCCAACGCCGACTGCTTCACCCATTTTCTTTAGCATGTGGTCGGCAGGGCCGAAAATTTTATTATCAGTCACGCCAAGCATGCGTTCTGCTTCAGCATAGTGCTGAGGCATTTCATTTTTCCAGTCCGCGGCATCTGCCCACGTGCCTTCATCCCAAATATGTTCAGGTGGAACCAGTAGGGTATTGGCATAGGTAATTGAACCGCCACCTACGGCATTACCGCAAATAATGGTGACATGGCGAAAAAAACGCATGTTGAAATAACCAAAAAGTTTCATGCCCGGGCGCCAAATCCAGCGACGGGTATTCCAGTTATTTTTAGCAAAATCTTTAGCTTCCCAGCGTCGCCCCATTTCCATTACAGCAACAGAGTAGCCTTTTTCGGTTAGACGGCAAGCAGAAACACTACCACCAAAGCCTGAACCAATAATGAGGTAATCATAGTCATAATTGTTTGTTGTCATGCCGAGGACTCCTCTCTGGCGATATTTTTATATTGACTGTGTATGTTTATCAATGAATTGCCCAATGCGCTCAATCGAGTCATTAGATTCGTTTAGTATACCCGCGTGGAACTGAAAAACATGTCCGACTCGGTCATAAACCCTTAAGTTCGTCGGAATACCATACTTTTCGGTTTGTTCAGCGAGACGTTTTGCATCGTCTAATAAAACTTCTTCGGTACCGACATGAATTAAAACAGATGGTAATCCCGTTAAGTCGGCATAGAGTGGGGAACAGGTTGGATGGGTTGCCGATTTTTGTCCGCAATAGTTTTTTGCACACCAAGCTAACCAGTCTTCTGACAGCATTGCATCTTGAGCAGCATGAGTTTTCATCGTGCTTCCAGAAAGGTTTAAGTCAACCCAAGGTGAAAGTAAAACTAATGCTGCTGGTAACGGTAACCCTGCATTTCGTATCGCAATTACAGCACTTAAACTCAGTCCACCGCCAGCAGAATCGCCAGCAATCACGAGTTTTTTCGGGTCTTGTCCTTGAGCAAGTAGAGCTTTATAGACAGCAATGACATCTTCAATCGCAGCAGGGCTTGTGTGTTCTGGGGCTAGGCGATATTCAGGTAACCAGACTTGTGCTTGAGCTGCATGTCCGATTTGAGCAGCAAGCTTAGTGTGACTTTTTGAGCTACCCACCACATAGCCACCGCCATGTAAATATAAGATGCCGAGTCCTGATTGAGTCGTTTTGGGCTGAATATGAACTGTCGGTACTTGCGCAATGGTTTGCTTTTTTGTTTTATAGCCACGTGGCCCAAGCACAATTGCACTGGCTGCATCACTACAAAAACGTTGTAGCTTTAGTGGGGTTTTAGGGGATAAAGCTGGACGTAGCGTGGTACGAATAGTCCATGCAAGAAGCTGCTTCATAATAAGGACTCATACTAAGCCTAATGACAGTCAGCATCTCTTAAAATAAAGAGTATGCTGACCACTGTTTTTATTTTGCTGATTTGTTGAGTAGGCGAGTTTGCAAGGCAGTCGCAGTTGCAAAAATCTTTTGGTAACCCTGTGGAAGAATACGCTGGATCACATCAACGGCTTTCGCATCGGCTCCGATTAGTAAGCGGCGACGGTCTTTACGAACAGCTTCTAAAATTTGTTGAGCTGCATCATCAGCAGGGGTGCGAAGTAATTTATCGAAAGCATCCTGACTTTTTAGCGGGTCCATTCCTAAAGACTGGACGCTATTATTCATGCGGGCAGCTTTGGCAATATTGGTACGAATACCACCCGGATGCACACAGGTCGCACTCACTCCAGCATTTTGTAAATCGAGTTCTTGGCGCAATGATTCAGTAAAGCCACGAACGGCAAATTTACTAGCGTTATAAGCACTTTGAGTTGGTTGAGCTGTTAAGCCGAACATACTGGAAATATTAATAATATGCCCGTCACCACTTTGCTTTAAGTAAGGTAAAAACTCTTTGGTGCCATAAACTACGCCCCAAAAATTAATACCAATGAGCCATTCAAGGTCTTCGTAGCTCACACCTTCAGCCGTACTACCAATTGCGACACCAGCGTTATTAAAAATCAGGTTAACTTGGCCATGTTCATCTACTACTGCCTTTGCCCAAGTTGCAACTTCATCACGCTTAGCCACATCAACTTTTTGAGTGGTGACTTTGACAGAATAGGGTGCCAACAGCTCGACTGTTTTGGCTAACCCAGCTTCACTGATATCGGAAAGTGCCAGATGGCAACCTTGTTTTGCGAGTGCAATGGCAAGTGCTTGTCCAATACCAGAGCCCGCACCTGTCACAGCTGCGACTTTATTTTTAAAAGACTTCATAAAATTCTCCGTTTATTTTTCTCATTTCCTATGGTGAAGCTTGTTTAAGAAATAGCCGAAACCTGTGTGTAGTTTTCAATGTCAAAGCGACGAGTGCGTTGACGATATTCAAGAGTAAAACCTGGCCAGTTATTGGTATTTTTGCCATCAGCAGTTTGATACCAACTGGTACAACCTTGTGCCCAGACAGTTTTTTTCATTTTTTCTTGAATGCTTTGATTAAACTCATGTTGAACTTCTGCACGAACATTGGTGAACAAAAGTTTGTTTTGTAGGGTGGTCTGGATGGCATCTAAAATATAATTCACCTGACTTTCAATCATATACACAATTGAGTTGTGCCCAAGATTAGTATTTGGACCATAGAGCATAAAGAAATTTGGAAAGCCGCTAACAGTTAAACCGAGATAAGCTTCTGCACCATCTTTCCATGTGTCTTTTAAGGTGCGGCCATCAAGACCTGTAATCTGCATTGGCGCCATAAATTCCGTTGCGGCAAAGCCCGTACCATAAATAATGGTGTCGATTTCACGCAGATTTCCCTCAGTATCTAAAATACCGTTTTCAGTAATTTCTTGAATGCCAGTATTAATGACATCGACATGAGGCTGGGTCAGTGTTTCATACCAGTGATTCGAAATTAAAATACGTTTACAACCAATTGGATAATCTGGCATTAAACGGTGGCGTAACTTCCCATCTTTAACGACTTTACGGATGTGACGCTGGAATAAATATTCCACCAACGGCATTTCATTGAGTGAAGTTGTAAAAGCAAGTAGGCGAATTTCATGGTGTCCATATTGCAAGGCGCGGTCTAGACTTTGCAAAACTGGCAGTTTGCGGAAAGCTTTTTTCTCTAAAGGTTGATAAACCCGATCCGGTTTGGGAATAACATACGGCGCTGAGCGTTGATAAACGTCTAGGTGAGCAACCTGTTTAGCAATTTCAGGTACAAATTGAATTGCGCTTGCACCTGTGCCAATGACTGCAACACGTTTGCCAGTTAAGTCATAGTCATGATCCCAACGTGCTGAGTGAAATGCCTTACCTTTAAAGTTTTCAATACCTTTAAGTTTTGGATAGGCAGGGCGGTTGAGTTGGCCTACCGCGCCCACTAAAAATTCAGCTTCAAACTGTTCGCCAGTCGTACTTTGGATGTGCCATACACCTTGCAGAGTATCAAATTCTGCATTGGCTATTTCAGTATTAAATTTAACATGCGGACGAATATCATATTTATCGGCGCAGTGGCGTAAATATTGATAAATCTCTTGAGATGTACCGTAGCGATTTTTCCAGCCTAGCTCTTGTTCAAAAGAAAAAGAATACAGATGAGAAGGCACATCACAGGCAGCACCCGGATACGTATTGTCACGCCAGACACCACCTACATCAGCAGCTTTTTCAAAGAGAGTAAATTGTTCAAAACCTGCTTGTTTGAGACGAATGGCAAGTCCTAGACCACCAAAACCAGTGCCAATAATGGCAATGCGTACATTTTTATTTGAATTAGACGACGAATTAAACATAGGCTGCTCTAAAATCCTTAAAAACAGTGAGCGAAAAAAATCGCAATTTCCTGTATGCAGAATAGACGTTTATTTGCTTGATTTAGAGGATGGATGAGGACAAAATATTGTGATTCGAGGACATTCTGAGCAATACAGTGAAGTATGCATGGGCTTTTGAACGCAGTGTACATAGTGTTCGGTTAATGGCTGATTTTGCGGTGGAATCAGGCATTTCTTATCAGACGATTTTGCAAGGGACAGGGCTTAGCCAACAACAATTACTCGACCCTAATATGGTGGTGACAGGCCATCAGGAATTACAGCTGATTCATAACTTGGTTGAGCAACTGGGAGACAGACCAACATTAGGCTTAGAAGTGGGCACACGCTATCATTTCACCACATTTGGGCCATTAGGCATGGCTCTGATGAGTAGTGCTAGCATTCGTGAAGCACTAGATTTGGCTTTAACCTATTTCACTTTAACTTTTGCTTTTACTCGCTTTGATGTGTCGGATACACCGCAAGGAATCCGTATCGAAATTGATGAGCAAGATATCCCATCTTCAGTGCGTCAATTCATTATTGAACGCGATGCCGCCGCTTTAATTACGGTACAACGCGATCTAGTCCAAGATAATTTTTGCCAATATTTGGCTTTTTCTTTCCAACTCAAAGGCGATGCCGAGCCTTATCAGGACTTATTTGGCGTGATGCCTGAATTTGGTGCTGCGAAAAGCTTTGTAATTCTTGATCCGCAAAAAGTAGACCAAAAGTTGCTTATGGCAAATGATTTGGTGCTACATACAGCCGAAGAACAGTGCCGACAAATATTAGAGAAACGCCAATCACAAAATAAATTTACAACTTTAGTGCAACAGCAATTGATGAACGTGCGAGGGGAAATGCCTTCTATGGAAATCGTGGCTGACAGACTGCATTTAAATGCACGAACCTTACGCCGTCATTTGGCATTAGAGGGGATGACTTTTATTCAGATACGTGAAGAGGTCAGGCAAGTTCTAGCTGAGCAATATTTGGCATTACCAAAAGCTTCGGTTGAGCAGATTGCCGAGTGGTTAGGTTATGCAGAACCTGCCAGTTTTATTCATGCTTATAAAAGATGGCATGGGAAAACACCTCATGCCATGCGACTTAACAACCAATAATCAAGGTATCTTTATTTCTTTAAACGCAAATGCAATAACCGTGTTGCTGAGGTGTGGCGAATTTCATCAATTCGTGCATTAAAATATAGTTCAGTAATGGCTTCACCTGAAAGATCTTCGATCACTTCAAATCCCATCTGCTCCACGGCCTGATGTAAATCTCTTGGTTTAAATTGGCCCAATAAAGGCTCTTTCAGCAAATGAGTAAACTGCGCAACCCCCATACTTCCAAGTCGCTCAATACCGTTTAATTCCTGAAAATCGGTCGAATAGTCGAGTACTACTTCGCTACCGTTTGCAGCAAATTCAGCAATACTTTTTAAAGTTTGTAACGTCGTTTGCGGATTTAAATAGTGCGTTGTGCCTAACCATGAAAAAAATGCAGGAGCAGATGAATCATAGACACTTCTGGTCAAGGCTTCCGAAATAGACTCTTTTTCAAAGTTAATCGCAACAAATTCAACGGTAGTAGGAATATTTCCTAACTTTTTTAGCTTGTCTTGTTTGGCCGCTTGAGTATCAGGATGATCAACTTCAAAAATTTTCAAAGTAGGATAATGGTGTGATTCACGTAGTGCAAAAGAGTCTAGGCCAGCACCCACTAATACATATTGTTGAGTATTTTGTTGAACTGCCTGAGCAAGTAAATCTTCGGCATAGCGAGAGCGACCGACCACTTGTCCAGTAAGTAGACCTAAAGTACGGTTTAAAACCGCAGAATTCATCACTTTAACAATCAGTGAATTAGAGAGAAGTTTTTTCCAGCCTTTACTGGTTAGTTCAAAAGCATAAGGATCTGAAAATACAGGGTTCTGTGTATTTTGAAAATGATTGGCTCGTAAGGCAGCAGCAGCTTCAGCAGTACGACTTGATTGTCCTTCTTTCATCTTTATCCTGTTTTTTTATTTCTTGAAGATATTCAACGAAGAAGGCAGTGTATTTCATAAAAACCTAAAATACACTGCCTATTCCTTACAACGGATTTGATCGAAATTACAAATTAGGGAGTTTTTGTCGTTTGATACGTCACTTCATAATCTTTCAAATCTACTTTTTTCAAACGCTGTTTAAGTTTTTTCAATGACCAAGGCCATGCAGCAAAGTTACGCCCGTTGGCATCAAGGTAGTAACTCTTACAGCCGCCGCTATTAAATACAGTTGTTTGTAAGTGCTTTTGCACTAAATCGTTATGCTTTTTAATCACATCAGATTTAACATTTAACTTGCTAATTCCTTTGTTTTTAATTTTCAATAAGCCATCTACGATATAGTCGAGCTGTGCCTCTGCTAAACCAATGAAAGAATCATAAACCAGTACGTTAGGTCCTAAAATTAAAAATGCATTTGGTACATTTTCAATGTTGGTTCCTAAGTAAGCCTCTGGTGAACTATCTTTCCATATATCTTGTAAACATTGACCTTTTTCATTGTGGACACGTTTACCAATTGGTGGGTGAGATACTTCAAAACCTGTACCCCAAATAATCACATCAACTTCGTGGCGTTCACCATTGGCAGCAACCACTGTGTTGCCTTCAACTTTCACTAAACCATGAGGGATCAGGGTCGTGTTTGGTGCTTGTAGTGCTGGATAATAATTGTTAGCGAATAAAATACGTTTACAACCAATGTCAAAGTTCGGCGTTACGTTTTTACGTAGCACTGGGTCATTAATTTGCAATTTAAGTAATTGCTTACCCAATACATTGACTGGTTTGAGCGCAAGTGGATTACGTAAACCAAAGTTAATTGCATTCAGTGTTAACGCTACACTTTTACGCCAGCTCGCCTGAATAGCCGGATATTTAGCAATGACTGATTTACTAAATTCGCCCAAGTCTGTATCTGGTTTTGGCAATACCCAAGGTGCTGTACGTTGGAACACAAACAGTTCTTTCGCTTTTGGTTGAATTTGTGGCACAAACTGAATAGCAGATGCACCAGTACCAATCACGGCAATGCGTTTACCAGTTAAATCATAATCATGGTTCCATTTTGCTGAATGGAACATTTCGCCTTTAAAAGTTTCTAAGCCTTCAAGACGTGGAATTTGAGCTTCGGTAATTGGACCTGTGGCAAAAATAACGGTTTTAGATAAATATTGACCAGTCGTGGTGTCAAGTACCCACACATGACGTGAGTCATCCCACGCGGCATTCAGCAATTCATTATTAAATTCGATTTTAGAGGTAACATTAAACTCGTTACTCACATCTTCCAGATAACTTAAGATTTCTGGTTGGCGTGCAAATAAATGGCTCCATTTTGCACTTGGTGCAAATGAGTAAGAATAAAGAGCAGAAGGTACATCGCAACCACAACCCGGATAGGTATTCTCACGCCATGTTCCACCCACGCGGCTAGCTTTTTCAATAATTTTATAATTGGTATAACCAACTTGATCTAGGCGAATGGCAGCAGCGATCCCTGAAATGCCCGCACCCACAATAAAAGTATCGAAAATATGGCTTGGTGATTTGACAGCTTTTTTTGCTGATGCATTTGTTTTCATTTGCGCAGTCATATGTGTACTACCTATAAATTTCTTATTTAAATAATTTGTACGATGTACCAAGGAACTTGGTATACAAGCTTGGGGATGCGCGTTTCATTAGCCAGAATAACTTCGCATCAATTTGAGGAATGGTATACATCTCATCCTGATCAAGGCGATTAAGGGTTAATCTTGCAACATCATCACTTGTGGTCAGCGCATAGTTCATCAGTGCATGGTCTGCCAGCTTTGAATAGCGTCCGGGAATTCGACCATTTTTAATGATATTGGTAGGTACCAGCGTCGGGCAGAGCACGTTCACCTTAATGTTAAACTTACGCAGTTCGGCAGAAAGCGTTTCTGAAAGCGCACGCACACCCGCTTTAGTCACGTTATACGCAGTCATTTCTGGGGCAGCCGTGTAAGATGCCGCAGATGCCACATTAATGATCGCGCCGTAACCTAACTTTTTAAACTTGGGAACAAATGCATGACAACCGTGAATAACACCCCAAAGGTTAATATTCATGACCCAGTTCCAGTCTTCTAGGCTGAGTTCGTCAAATTTACCGCCTAAACCTACACCAGCATTATTAATGACAAGAGTTACAGGGTGCCCAAGCAAGATTTCAGCAGTTTCAGCGAGATGGTTAACCTGTTCAGCATTACCCACATCACAGCGCATAGCAAAAGCTTTTGCACCTTCTTGTTCAAGAAGTTTTACTGTTTCTTCAGCAGCTTCGAGATTAATATCTGCACACACTACGCTGCCACCACGTTTCGCAAGTTCAATTGCAAAACTTCGACCAATCCCACTGCCTGCACCCGTCACTACGGCATAAGCTTTTTGGCTTGGTTTAACTTTCTTTTTGCCAAATAAAATCATGATTCATCCATAAGTAGCTTGAAGAGATACCAGCTACCTCTTTGATAGCTGGAAATGCAGGACGATTAAGACATGCGTACTGGTGGGGTAAATTCTTTAACAAAGTAAGGAGCAATTGCGCCGCCTTCGGTCAGCAATTTCTTTTTGTAATACTCAAGATATTCAGTTGTATCATGATCATTTGGATGAAAATCTGGGCGTAAGTAGTCAAGAATTTGACCAATCGTACTGCCGAAAACTCCGTCTTTTGGACCAAAGATTAAGCCGACACCACGACGGGCGTCCTTCCAGAATTTCAAAGTCAGCATCTCTTGTGGCTTTCTTAAAACAGGGACAAATAATGTAGTCGCAGGGATTAATCCTAAAATGGTAAATAGCGCGAGGAAGAAACCAGACGCACGTAGTGGATAACTACCATTTAACAGTTGATAGACATCATAGGCAATATCTTTATGTTCAGATTCTTCAAGCATATGCCACATCCACAATGCACGGCTTTTTTCATCATCTGAATAATAGAAGTTCTTTTCGTGCTTCATCATGTATTCAGCAAGTACCGCAGTAAAATGCTCTATACCCGCCATCATTGATAATTTGAGTGGCTGGGGAAACTTTAAGAAAACATACTTAAAGAAGTTTGAGCCAAGAAAACGATATAGCGCAACAGGATATTCAGCATCTTGAAGGGCATCGTTATATTCATTGTGCAATTTAGAATGAATTGCTTCTTGGCCAATCAACGACGTTACTCGCTGCTTTAATATTGGATCTTTGATAAATTCACGGTGATGGCGAGCGGTTTCAATCACCAGATCTTCGCCGTAAGTTAAAAACACCGAAAGTGTGGCAAAAAACAAAGTAGCAAATTGATTGTCCATATAGAATCTGACATCAATTTCTTTACCATCAAAACCAATATTTAAATGTCTGATTGGAATTGAGCTTTTGCTAGCAAAATCTGGTAGCTCAATTTCACGCTGAAATTTAAGTTTGTTGAATGATTTTTTAACTGCGGTCGAGATCATGGCGACACCCTGAGGCAAAGTAGTGGTGCATTTTGATGAAAATCAATAAACTCAATGATCAACAAAGCACTGTAAAATTCCATTTTCAAAAACAGATGATTCTCTGCATTGACTACGGTGTTGTTGCTCCGTTATTTGTTTGATTATTTGGCTGAATAACGGAAGAAGAACCGAGGCAGACAAGAGCTGCTGAATGACTCTTCTTTAATTTTTTCATATTAATCTGACTTTATGTTCGGATTCAATTCGGGTAAATTTTTAAATATATAAAAGTATTTTATAGACATTATTTGTAATAATAATTTTAAATAAATTGTACTTATCTTTTTGAAAAATAATAAATTAAATTAATTCCTAATCTCTGAAAATAGTAAATAAAAGCATCCATTGATTGATAAGTTGAGATCTGTTTTTCTCAGTTTTTTCACTTAAGTTTGACAACTATTCGGATTTTGTTTTTTTATTTCTACCTACTCAGATTACATGCTAATCTGACTTTATGTTCGGATTATTAATTAGATCGTATGACTACGCGTAAACCACGTCAAACTCGAGCTAAAGTCACTGTCGACACGATTATTGAAGCAGGTTTTATTGCCGTGGCACTTCATGGGCCGAGTGGAACCACGACACGTCATATTGCAGAAATTGCAGGAGTGAGTGTCGGGTCTTTATACGAATATTTTAAAAATAAAGAAGAAATTTATGATGCAATGAATCACTTTTTTGTTCGCGAAATTCTGGACATGATTACAGAGCTTACACCGACAATTTTACAGTTGGAGTTAGAGCCTGTTATTGAAATGATTTTTTATACTTTTAGTGATTTATTAAAGAAAAATAACGACCGCTATTTGACTGTTTTGCGTTATGCAGGAGAATTGCAGTACGACAAATACATTCCCAAAATTGAACAGGCTTTAATGGAAGTCATCATGAAATATATGATGCATAATCCAAAATACCTAAAAATCAATAATTTGCCCGTAATTACCTATATTTGTATCAATAGTGGAATTTTTAATGTCGCACGGCATCTTATTTTGCCAAACCCTTATATTAGTTTTGATGAAATGGTGCAGGGCCTAACCACGATGATTATGAGCTATATCAATACAGAGATGGCTCGTTCAGAAGAGCACTGAGCAGAGTTAGAATTTTTATAAGTCCAAGTAACGATAAAAAGCCCTCACATAAAGTTTATGTGAGGGCTTAATTGATCTTATGGCATGGTTGGAACTTCTTCAGGACGCATATCGAAAATCAAAATTTCGGCGTTATCACCATTGGTAAACGATAAGCTTCCACCTTCACGAATACGTGCAGCATCGCCGGTGTTAAAGGTTTTACCATTTACATCAACACGACCTTTAGCAACGTGTAGGTACACATAACGACCATCAGGAATCACAAAGTCAGCAGTTTCTTCACCATCAAAAAGACCTGAGTAAATATTAATGTCTTGTTTGATCGATAAAGTTTTCTCGCCACCTTTCGGTGAGATGATCAAATGCAATTTACCGCGTTTGTCTGCTTCATCAATATGAACTTGTTGATAGTCTGGCTCTGTATTCACTTCATTTGGAACAACCCAAATTTGCAAGAAATGAACGCCTTCTTGAGCTGAGTGGTTAAATTCACTATGAGCAACGCCACGACCTGCACTCATCAGCTGAATGTCACCCGGCACAATCACAGAGCCTGTACCCATCGAGTCTTTATGCTCTAATGCACCTTCCAGTACATAGGAAATAATTTCCATATTACGGTGAGGGTGAGTACCAAAGCCTTTAGATGGAGCAACGTTATCATCGTTAATTACAAGCAGATCCGAAAAACCAACTTGTTTAGGATCCCAATAGTTAGCAAATGAAAAGCTATGTTTTGATTGTAACCAACCATGATGTGCTGCACCACGCTCGTGAGATAAACGCATATCAAACATGATGTATTCTCCTGATTTAATTTTTTATCTGAGTACAGTTTATCGTAGCGTTTATTGGAATGAAGCTATGAAAATGGAAAGCTTGGTACGATTTATAGAACGATAAAATTTGGACGTAATTTTGCTAGTCAACCAATAGAGTCAAAGGAGAAAAAATATTTTTTAAATGAGATGAAGATTTCTTTGAGATGAATTTTTACTTTTAAAGCTAAACAGGCAACATAGAAATTAGTCGCTAAAGAAACAATTTTAAAGAAAAGTACATTAACGAAAATAGCTCCTTTTTATTTCATTTAAAGCTTAGCAAATAAAAACAAATTTCAAGCCATATACACATTTGTCTATGCTCTATCTTTAAAATAACTTAAGAGTTAAAACCGATAAAAAGATAATATTAAAAATAACTAAAATAAGCTCTTATTAAATAAAGTTACTTTTCAATGGAAAAGTTTAGTATTTAGTAGGTTTTTTAATGATATTTTTAAAATAACTTTTATTTTCAATAATTTGAATAAGAGTGTGTTATTGTAAATAAATGTGAAAATATTCACAAAGCTATAATTTTTTGTTAAGATCATTAACATTAAAAACATAGAGATAATAATAATGATCAATAAAGTATTAATAGTGTTGTGTGTGGGTATCGTCTTTGTATTAGGGTATTGGGCTTATTTAGATACTCAAAATAAAAGACATCAAGAGCTAATGCAGATCATACAAGAAGCTGAAAAAAACCTGCAAAGTATCGAACGAAATCCGAATCATGCTCATCACAGCAATTTAGCTTCTTTTCATATGCAACAATATATAGGCGAGAAAAAAATTATTTTCTAACAATAACGAGCTATAAATTTCTAACTTTTTACAGTGTCATTGGTCATATCTTTTCATAAATTTTGATCATGTTTCTGTTGAATCTGTTAAACTTATTGAACGTATAGTAAAAAAGCTGCATAGGGGTTATGCAGCTTTTTTGTGTTTCAAGAGGGGCTGTGGTTGTTTGCTATGTATAAAGCTAGAAATCAAATGAGTGGCATATTTGTTGCTTCTTAAATTTGAGATTCTTGTTTATAGGACTGAACAGAAAAACAATATTGTTCAGCGACCTACATAGACGTAAATATTCCACAGTTCAGATTTTGCATAGAGGCTACTTATGGCGGCGCCCAATTCTTCGGCAGGCTGGTTAGAGCGTTTATTTAAGCTAAGCGACAATAAAACCACTTTCCGAACTGAAGTTCTTGCTGGTGTAACTACATTCTTAACGATGTGTTATATCATTATTGTCAATCCACTCATTTTATCTGAAACCGGCATGGATCATGGTGCCGTATTCGTTGCAACCTGTTTGGCAGCAGCAATCGGATGTTTAGTAATGGGGATCATTGCAAATTATCCAATCGCACTGGCCCCTGGTATGGGTTTAAACGCTTACTTTACCTACTCGGTTTGTATGGGGATGGGCGTGCCGTGGCAAACAGCTTTAGCGGCTGTTTTTGTTTCAGGCCTTGTTTTTCTTGCAATTAGCTTCTTTAAAATTCGTGAAGCGATTGTCAATGCGATTCCGATGTCACTTAAGTTTGCAATCGGTGGGGGTATTGGTTTATTCCTAGCACTGATTGCACTAAAAAATGCTGGAATCATTGTTGATAACCAAGCGACATTAGTCGGTTTAGGCGATATCAAACAGCCTACAGTATTATTAGCGCTATTCGGATTTTTAATGATTGTGGTTTTACACCAATTAAAAGTTCGCGGCGCAATCATTATTAGTATTTTAGTGGTTACGGCCATCGCTACTGCTTTAGGTTTAAATGAATTTAAGGGTGTAGTGGGTCAAATTCCTTCAATTGCACCAACATTCATGCAAATGGACTTTGAAGGTCTATTTACAGCAAGTATGGTGGGCGTCATTTTCGTATTCTTTATTGTCGACTTGTTCGACAGTACAGGTACTTTGGTTGGTGTTTCACACCGTGCAGGTCTTTTACAAGACGGTAAATTACCTCGTTTGAAGAAAGCATTATTTGCAGACTCTACTGCAATCGTTGCTGGTGCCGCATTAGGTACATCTTCAACTACACCATATATTGAATCAGCTTCAGGTGTAGCAGCAGGCGGACGTACTGGTTTAACTGCTGTTGTGGTTGCAGTCTTATTTATCTGCTGTTTATTTTTAGCACCTCTTGCTCAATCTGTACCAGGTTTTGCAACGGCGCCAGCTTTATTGTTTATTGGTGTGTTGATGATCCAAGGGATCACTCACATTGATTGGGATGATATTACTGAAGCTGTTCCAGCATTTTTAACCATTGTATTTATGCCATTCACTTATTCAATTGCTGATGGTATTGCAATGGGTTTTATTAGCTATGCATTAGTTAAATTATTCACGGGTAAGGCAAAAACTGTACCGTACATGGTATGGATTATTGCTGCGCTTTGGGTATTTAAATTTATCGCGTTTGGCGGTTAATATGATTTTTTATAATTTTCTTCTTGAGCTATTTTAGACATAGTTTTCAATAAGAAGAAAATTATAAAAGGGTGTGATTTTGACCACACCCTTTTTTCTTTAGACGTGGAGTTAATATGAATCAAGTCGAGCTGATTCGCGCCTTACCAAAAGCCGAATTGCATGTGCATATTGAAGGGACTTTTGAACCTGAATTAATGTTTGCAATTGCCCAGCGCAATCAGATTCAGATTCCTTACAAATCTGTTGAAGAAGTAAAGCAAGCTTATAACTTTCATAATCTTCAATCATTCTTAGATATTTACTATGCTGGCGCGAATGTTCTTGTACATGAACAAGACTTCTATGATTTAGCATGGGCTTATTTTGAGAAATGTGCCGAAGATCATGTCGTTCACACAGAAATGTTCTTTGATCCGCAAACCCACACAGACCGTGGTGTTGCGTTCTCAACTGTGATTAATGGTTTAAAGCGTGCGTGTGCAGATGCCAAAGCTAAGTTTGGTATCAGCTCTCAACTGATTATGTGTTTCTTACGTCATTTGAGTGAAGAAGCTGCATTTGAAACACTTGAACAGGCTTTGCCATTTAAACAAGATATTATTGCAGTCGGCCTTGATTCAAGTGAAGTAGGGCATCCGCCAGCTAAATTTGAACGTGTTTTTGCTAAGGCGCGTGAAGAAGGTTTCTTAATCGTTGCTCATGCTGGTGAAGAAGGTCCTCCTGAATATGTATGGGAAGCTTTAGATCTACTTAAAGTGAATCGTATTGATCATGGTGTGCGTTCTGAAGAGGATGAACAATTAATGACGCGTTTAATTAATGAAAAAATGCCATTAACGGTTTGTCCTTTAAGTAATTTAAAGCTATGTGTTGTTAAGGATATGAAAGATCACAATATACGCCGTCTTTTACAAAAAGGCGTACATGTGACGGTTAACTCAGATGATCCTTCATATTTTGGTGGATATATGAATGATAATTTCTTTGCCATCCAGCAAGCATTAGACTTAAACAATGATGAGTTGAAACAACTCGCAATTAACTCTTTTGAAGCCTCTTTCATTTCAGATGAAGAGAAACAAAAGTGGATTACAGAAATCCAAAAAATCTAAATAAAAAAACCGCCTGTGATAGGCGGTTTTTTTATACATCAGGTTTATTTAGGCTGTTTAGTCATACTATTTAAAATATTGTCTTTATCAATAAAGTGATGTTTTAAAGCTGCAAGTACATGCCCAACAACAAGAAAACCTGCAAACCAAGAAATATAAATATGTAATGGTTTAACAACAGCTAAAAGCTCTGGGTTATCTTGCACTAAACGCGGAATTTCAAATAAATATAAAACAGGGGCAGGGTGACCAGCACTCCAACTAAACAAGCAACCAGTGACAGGTAAAGCCACTAAAATTACATAAAGGAATAGATGACCCACGTGTGCCAGAGTTTTCATCATCGGTGACATGGTGTCAGGTAGTTTTGGAGCTGGATGTGTATAGCGCCATAAAATCCGGATAATTACTAAAAAGATAATTGTGGTTGCAATGTTCTTGTGCAACGTAATCACATCACCTTTAAAGCTGCCATCAACGTCATAGCTTAAAAAATTTCCACTATAAAAGCCAATAACCCATGCGACGATGAAAATGATTGCCATCACCCAATGCAGAATTTGTGCGGTACGGGTGTAATACTGAGAGGAAGCAGCAGGCATAAAAGACCCTTTTTTTGTCGTTTTGATTTGTGATTTTAGGGGAAAGCGCAGATTTTGAGAAATGTTTTAAATGTGACAGAGCGTGCTAAAAACAGAACGTTTTACTGCATAAAAAAGCATTTGATGAGCTGAGTTTCGGTCGGCAAAATAGTTTGCATAAATGCATCAAATTATTTGTTTCTTCTAAAGTTGAGTTTAGGCACAATACGCGCTGCCAACGTTCAATCAAAGGAAAAAATGATGAAAAAATTGATGCTCGCTCTAGCACCAGTTGTTTTAGCTTTAACAGCATGTGCAACAACTACAGGCACTGGTACAGGTGCTGCTTCTGCACAAACCACAACTCAACAATTAGGCGTTGCTGCGTTAAAGGTTGCTGTAAATGCGAAATGTATTACAGAGATTAATAATGTTGCAGCTTGGAAAACAGCAACAAAATATATGACTGCTGAGCAACGTGATAGCATCCAAACCAATGTTTGTGGTTGTGTGAGCGAAAAGGCTCCAAACAGTGTGACAGCAGTAGAATTAGCTGCAGCTGCACTTGATGTAAATACACGTGCTACAATCGTAAACCAAGTGGTTTCTAAAACTGTAAATGCTTGTGTGGCAGAAGCTTTACAAAAGTAATTAATAAATTATGTGTTAAAGAAGGCTGATTACTATTGATCAGCCTCTTTTATTTAAAGGTAGTGAGTCGATGTTTATTGCTGGTGTAGATGAGGCAGGACGGGGGCCTTTAGTAGGTTCGGTTGTGGCAGCAGCTGTGATTTTAGATCCGAATAATCCAATTTTAGGATTAAATGATTCTAAAAAATTAACTGAAAAGAAACGTGAAAAGTTGTTTATTGAAATACAAGAAAAAGCCTTAGCTTGGTCAATTGCTGAAGCAACTCATGCTGAAATTGATGAACTAAATATTTTACAGGCGACTTTTTTGGCTATGCAGCGCGCTGTTGATGGCTTGAAAACTCAACCTCAAAAAGTGATTGTCGATGGTAATCAAATTCCGAAAGGAATTATTATTCCTTGTGAAGCCATTGTGGGTGGAGATGCAAGCCATGCTGAAATTAGTGCAGCAAGTATCTTGGCAAAAGTCACGCGTGATCGACAAATGGCAGAATTAGATCAGCAATATCCGTTATTTGGTTTTGCCAAACATAAAGGATATCCAACCAAAGCGCATTTTGAAGCGATTGCTGTGCATGGCGTGATTGATCAGCATCGTCGTAGTTACGCACCTGTTAAACGTGCTTTAGGTCTATAAATACAACCACTTAAAAAATTTAAAGCGACTATAAAGTCGCTTTAATTAGGGAGAGAACAACTTCATACTAACGATTGAAGTTTTTCTGTGCATAATTATCATCTTCATAAGAAACTTGATAATCTTGATCAAGATGTTGAAGGTGTTCATGCATTGCACGTTCATGTTGAATACGTTGATAAATTTCTTCGCGATGAACAGAAACCTCTTTTGGTGCATTCACACCAATACGAACCTGGTTTCCTTTGACGCCAAGCACAGTAACACTGACTTGATCCCCAATCATTAATGTTTCCCCGACACGGCGGGTCAGAATCAGCATGTTTATCTCCTTGCTAAACGCTTAAAACTGCAATATTGGTACCCAAATAAAAAGCTCAACCTCAGTTTTCAGTCAGATTCTAACAGAAATATGAGAACAAAGTCATATTTTGATAATCTCTGCTAAAAAACTTTCCGTTTAATATAACAGAGCCGCTATAAAAAAAACTATAGCGGCTCTGTGTTTTCTTTGATTATTGTCGGACAAGTAAACATTTTTTAATGAATTCTTGACCGGTTGGTAAAATTAAGCGCGGGCGCTGCTTTCACCATGTTCACGATCCAAACCAAAAGCGGTATGTAAGCAGCGAACAGCAAGTTCAAGGTATTTCTCGTCGATAATCACAGAAACTTTAATTTCAGAAGTTGAAATCATAAGAATGTTGATACCTTCATCAGCAAGGGCAGTGAACATTTTGCTCGCTACACCTGCGTGTGAACGCATACCTACACCAACGATAGACACTTTAACGATGTCATCACGTGTTGAAACTTCACGTGCGCCAATATTTTTAGCAGTTTCGTTTAAGATTTTTTCAGCTTTCGCTAAATCAACACGGTTTACAGTGAAAGTGAAATCTGTTGTGCCATCTTCTTCAACATTTTGCACTATCATATCGACTTCGATATTGGCATCACTTACTGGTGATAAGATTTTAGAAGCAATGCCTGGTTCATCAGGTACACCTAAAATCGTTAATTTTGCTTCGTCACGGTTAAAAGCAATACCTGCAATAATTGGCTGTTCCATAGTATCTTCTGCCTCAGTAGTAATGAGTGTACCTACATTTTCTTTAAATTCGTCGTCAAAAACGCCGTCGTCGTCATTATCAAAGCTTGATAATACACGTAAAGGAACTTGATATTTCCCGGCAAACTCTACTGAGCGAATTTGTAAAACTTTAGAACCTAATGATGCCATTTCTAGCATTTCTTCAAAAGAAATACGGTCGATTTTTTTGGCTTTAGGAGCAACGCGAGGGTCAGTGGTGTAAACACCATCTACATCAGTGTAAATCTGGCATTCGTCAGCTTTTAAAGCAGCAGCAAGAGCAACACCTGAAGTATCTGAACCACCTCGACCTAGTGTTGTGGTATTTCCATTGGCATCAAAGCCTTGGAAACCAGCAACCACAATAACACGGCCTGCATCTAGGTCATTGGTCATGACATCTGTATCAATAGACTCGATACGCGCCTTGGTAAATGCACTGTCAGTTTTAATACCGACTTGACGTCCGGTATAGGATTTAGCTTCCACACCAATCGAATTAAGTGCCATAGCTAACATGGAAATCGTCACCTGTTCACCGGTTGAAACCATTTGGTCTAACTCACGTGGGTCAGGTGTTTCGGTAATGGCTTTAGCGAGAGCAAGTAAGCGGTTTGTTTCACCACTCATTGCAGATACGACCACAACAACCTTGTGACCGTGATCATGCCAACGCTTCACACGACGAGCAACATTTAAAATGCGCTCGGGGGTACCCATAGAAGTACCGCCATATTTTTGAACGATTAATGCCATATCGCCTAAACCCTTATAATTAAACGGGAAAAGTATATTCTTGCTTCCTTGGTTTCATTATATGTACACCATTATGTACATAAATGAAATTGCTGAGTTTATCTAGCAAGCCGTGATTCGGCGGACAGTATATAGTAACGTAAATATGCTAACAATCATTGATCTGGACTAATTTCATCAAGTTTGCTGATTGTTAGCTTCGGTACAACTTATATAGCTTTTTTTAGTTGCTTCTTTTGCTGGCATTCTTCCTCCCACTTCATTACATCAGTAGCGAGGTATCTTTTCATTGTCCCGCCTTCAGAACTTAAAGCTGGGGCTGGGAAGGGAATACCCCAAGGAGTGTTAATTTCCCACCGATTAAGTGTGCGTTTAGTAATATGAAACATCTCACACACATTGTTAGATGTCAGATATTTATCCACATTAGCCCTCCTTACTTTCCGCTTTTCTAAAATCAGTGCCTTCTGGATCTATCCCAAAATATTCACAAATTTCTGTAGCTTTTGTCGCACCTGGCCCATGTCTGGAGACATGAACCCAATTCAAAACGTACTTTGGCTTTTTACTATTCATGAGAGCCATTAGATAAAGTTGCTCAAAATCGAGACTACTCATTCTTCACCAACCCTTTCAATCACTGTTTGGATTGCTTTCAAAGTCATGTCTTGATCAACTGGATTCATCAAAAGTGTTGTGATGTGCCAGCACTTAGTTTGATATTTTTGTGCATCTGCTTTGTGAGCTTTGGCTTTTTCTAGCTCTGCTCTAAGTTCATTAATTTCTGCCTGTTTTAATTCAGCACAAGCTTTCCACAAATCCCAATCTCTGCAGAAAAACTCTTCTTTCTCTATTCTGGCCTTTGCAGCCATGTAGAGCTCTCGTTCCTTATTCAAATCTGTCATGTCATCACCCAATTACTGTAAATTTGAAATTCTTTAAGTTAATAGCAGTCATCTTGTTGCAGTGCTGACACTTGGTTCTTGCTTTCCATGCCTTAAACATCTCGTGTTTTAGATATGATTTATTGGCGTATTCCTCAGAGGAAGGATCTAAAGGCAATTCACCATGTCTTTTAAAAAAATAAGCATCAAAATCTTCAAGTTCTTGGTTTAGGTCAATCATTTACGCCACCATCTCTGCATATTCTTCTTTAGTCCACTCAACAAACTCTTTATAAAGCTGCTGGGCGGGTTTATTTAACCGGTTGTTGTAGTCGATCGTGATGCGGCGCCAAGCGACTGGTACCGCATAATGTTTGGTTAGAAACATTGCTTGATCCATGCCTTGCCGGACTATTACGTAGCCCAGCAATTGCAAGTAGTACATAAAACCAAGCATGTGTTTTTGGCTCACTTTCTTGTACTGATCTTTCATGTTAGAAACCGTCCACTAATAAATAATCAGGGGTAGATTCTTGTTGAGTAGGTGTAGGATTCTCTAATTCATAGCGGCGTTTTCTCACATACCCCATTAGCTTCGGTTGAATCTGCGGATCTCGTGCAGCCACGTCTATTTCCAAAGCATCTAGCGTTGTAAGGTCTGGTGCAGTTTGGATTTGAACCATTAAAGAGGGTGGCTCATTCGCAGATGCCTTTTCTTTTTCTAGCTCTTCAAGACGTTTGTGAGTGGCGAGAAGGATAGGCTTCATTTGTTCGTCATCCCATGTGCGGGTATAACGATAAACCGCATTTACTTCTGCAGGTGTTTTTGACTCTTTTACACGCTGTAGAAGAGTATCTAGGGTTTGCTGATATTCTGGATCTACTTTAGGCTCGTTAGTTTCTGGAACTAATAGATCCTCGGATGATGAAACATAAGACCCCTCAGTAACAACAATTGCACTATCGAGATCCTCTTTTAAATCTTTAGTAGGCTCTTCAATTACTGTTTTTTCAGTATTAACCTGAGGTGATTTCTCAACTTCATTTTCTAAAGGCTTTTCTTCTTCAACTTCATCAGTTGGCTTGTTCAGAAGTTTGAGCATATCTTCAGCAAACTCACCACCACTGACTTTAATAATCGCGCAGCAATGAGCAAAAGCATTATCAAAACTTGAGTGGACTTGGCCATGCTGAAGCATGCGTAATTGTCCTTTTGAACCATTCCACTTAAACTGCTGCACACCTAATTCAACAGTTGGACTTGGGTAAGAGCAAGTAGAACCTTTAGCAGGCGCTTCTCTTAATGGTTCTGGTACCTCAAACTCGCCAATAAAAATAGTTCTAGGCTTTAATTGAAATTCGAATTTATCAAAAACATCAAAGCCAAAGTCATAAGGGTTAAATGGTTCCCAGCCATTACGCTCAGTATTATTTACTAAAAGTAATTCACCGTTGGCCCAAGCAAGTTTAGCTTCAACTTTATTTAGTATTTTCATGCTGTCATCCCCGTTTTCGCTAAGGTTTCAATGTCTTGTTTAACTGCCTTAAGTTTTGCTGCTTCAATTTGAATAAGGGCATCGATACCTAAGTGCTCACATACTGTTTTTACGTCTAGGCCACGTTCAGCAATAAAGTTTTGAAGTTCGTCTCTTTGTTGATCTGAGATGCCGTTAAATTCAGGGGGACTAATCCAAGTGCCACGTTGTTTATCAAACGTGCAATTCAATGCTTTAGCTCTCATTAACATTGCTTGTCGCATGTTCTGGTAATACATGTGTTCTTTATCAAGCGACTCAGTTAATTGATTAAGGTCACCTGCATGCTCTGCTTCCTCACAGCTTTGTTTCCAGTTTTCTAGCTCTTCTTGGGCTTTAGCTGCTGCAAGTTGTGCAGGCGTTAAGGTGTTAATGTGATCTTTAGCTTGAGTAATCAGGTCAGCCAAGAAAGTAGGGTGTGCTTTAAGATCAGGTACCCATACTTCACCGGTTTCACCGCCTAAAGCACCTGAGTTTTTCGCATGATGTGTAGGCGAAGGTTTGAAATTAATAACGCGGGCATTTTTACCTTCACCAGTAGTAACAGTTGTTAGATAACCCATGACATCTGCGATACGGTAAAGCTCGTTACGGTTTTTACCACCTAGATCTGGTCGGTAAATAATTTGATCACCGTTTTGATCTTCTGATGCGTGTGCAATGAAAACAACATCTTTACCTAAACTGATCAAAGTATTGATGTATTGCTTGAACGTTTGGTTCGCTAAACCTTGAGCCTTTAACTTTAAAGAACCATCTTTTTGACGGTTATTTGCCGTAAGTAACAGGTGGGTTTTAATGCATTCAAGCATTGCACCCACGGTATCAATGACAACGGTTTTATATGGTGCTAAGTCCTGCGGAGTAAGGTTTGCAACATCACTCCATTGTTGAACCTGTACAACCGCACCGCGACGTAGTTCACCAGTACGGTGAGCACCACGGTCAAAGTCAAAAGATATAGCTTTTTCCGCAGTAAAGCCCATTGATGATTTACCCAAGCCCGGATCAGCATAGAGATACACAATAATTGCTTGAACTAATAAAGTTTGGTCAGCAGTAATAATAGGTAGAGCCATTTTTCTTATCCTTATTTTAAACCCGTAAAGCCGCGCTTTTTCTTATAAGCTCTGCGGTCATATGAAGGGATGTGTGAGCCAGCTAAATCCTTAGCAAGTTGCTTTGAGCGCTGAAATTTAATCTCATTCATTAAGGATGCGTAAACCTTAGGGCGCTTTGCCTTAAATTCTTCGACATTTAAAGGAGTCTTCACTTCACCTTTTACTGTGTACAGCACACTACCGTTTGCATTAGCTGCATAAACAGTCCAGCCGATACGTACAGAGTAGAGACCTGTTAAACGGTCAAGGCCGATATAGGCTTTAACACCGTCTGGATGTGGTTTGAATTGAGCATTCATGATTAGCCTCCCATCATCCAAGATGCAGCGGCTACAGCAACCACCCAAAGAACGAATGAAAGGGCAATGAATATAAGAAAGTCGATGACATTCGCTTTAATGGTGGCGAAACGAGAAGGGCGCTGTTCTTCAACAGTTGGGTGCTGATATAAGCGTGATGTGGTTTGACTAGGAATAGGGTTTTGTTTCATACTTACCTCGCAGTTTTGCAAAGCCCCGTCGCCGTCCAAAGTTTCGGGGCTTTTTATTATCTATGAGGCAAAGGTAAGTTATCTTACTTTTTATGTCAATAAGTAATTTAAATTACTTTTTTGTGCTGTTAATTAAGTATATTTAGTTGAAAAAGTCATTCTTATTAGATTAAGATTATACTAGGCTAGTTTTAGCTTTGAATTAATGAAGAAGGGGAAAAGTTGATGTCGCCTGAGCCTAAAGTATTAACTGCTATAGACTTATTTTGTGGCGCTGGTGGCTTAACAGAAGGGTTAAAACAGGCTGGCTTTAAAGTTTTAGCAGGAGTAGAAATCAATCCTATAGCATCTGAAACATATCGTTTAAATCATCCAAAATCTTTTTGTTTTGAAAAAGATATAAAAGAAATATCATCAAAAACTATATTAGAAAATTTAAACCTAAAGGTCGGTGAGCTTGACCTATTAGCTGGTTGCCCTCCATGTCAGGGATTTTCTTCATTAAGGACACGAAATAAATCAATATCTTTAGATGATGCCAGAAATGATCTTGTGTTTGAATTCCTGCGATTAACTGAAGAATTAATGCCAAAGTGTGTAATGCTAGAAAATGTACCTTCCTTGGCAAAAGATGAAAGAATTTTTATCGTTATTTCGAAATTAAAATCTCTAGGGTATTATATTGATGATACATCGCTACTTGTAGAAGATGTTTCGAATTATAGTGTGCCGCAACGAAGACGCAGAATGATTCTAAAAGCATCAAGATTGGGCAATATAGCTTTAACACAAAAGAAAGATATAAAAGTAACAGTTAGGGAGTGCTTTTCTAAAGCTAACTTAAAGCAAGTTGGAAAATCTAATGATTTTTTACATGACTATGAACAAAAGAGATCACCAAAAGTACAAGAAATAATTCGTTCTATTCCTAAAGATGGTGGAAGTAGAGTAGATTTACCAGAGCACCTAATTTTAGATTGCCATAAAAGAAATCCTAACAGTTTTATGGATGTTTATGGTCGAATGAAGTGGGATGCGGTTGCCCCAACTATAACTGGTGGATGTAATTCACCATCTAAAGGACGATTTTTGCATCCTGAAGAGGATCGTTGTATCACTTTGAGAGAGGCTGCTTTATTGCAGACCTTCCCAGTAGATTATAAATTTCCTAAGGTGAGCCAATCTGCAATTGCTTTAATGATTGGTAATGCTTTGCCACCTGAGTTTATTCGTCAACATGCTGTTTCTCTAAAAAATCATTTATTAGCTTGAGAGAAAGCACTAGTTATTGAAATACTAATATTTTTTAGGTCAGGATCTTCCTTGGGAATCCCATTTAATAACAAACGTTGGATAGTAAATATTTCGCTTGAAGTTAGGTCTGTAGTATCGGGGTAAAGCTGCATACTAAGTTTTCTAAACTTTAATTTGAAATCTACTTTTTCGTTATCTACATCAGATTCCTCTATTAAAGTATTTTTAATAGGAGAATCTGATTTTGTCCATATGAATCCTTCTGGATTAAGTTCTGTTGGCAAATAAAATACATGATTTTTGAACCAATCTAGTAGTTGTATATTTCTTTTAATAATAGTTTCTTCATTTTCATTACTATCTTTTGGAATTAATAATTCTCCGCCTGCAAACTTATTTAATAGACTTTCGACTTCAAGTAATTGAGTTCTAGTTAAAGATTCTGATTCTGGAAGATCTATTTTTTTTTGGTCGCCATCTAGAAAAATAAATAGATTTTTAGAATTCTCTAAAGCGCTTGATATACCAGAATTATTTAGAATATCGAAAGCTCCTCCACCGTAGTATTTTAAATCAATATTTTCTTTAATATATTTTTCAGCATCATGTAAAGCATATTGAACTAATTCTTTAGCTAAAATATCTTCAACTATAAATGTAGTTTTTGTTGGTATAGGTTCACCAATGTAATGAAATGCTTCAGAGGAAGAACATGATTGTTTAATAACTTTCGTTTGATCACTAATAGGATCATTAATTAAGACTTTAATACTTTCATCAGGTAGCTTGCGTACAAAGCTTGGAGAATGTGAAGCTATGACAGTTTGAAGTTTTTTTCTTAAAGTTTGCTCTACAATAAATTCTAATAGTTTTTCTTGAGCCCCAGGGTGTAAAGAAACTTCTGGTTCGTCCAGTAATATTAAGGTAAACGGTTTAGCATCTAAGATTTCTTTAACAATTCTGATTACAGCATATTCACCACTCCCAGCGAAGGCTTCACTATAATTAATTGAATTTCTAATAAATTTGCATGTATAACCTTCACAATTATAAAAGGTATGTTTTACAAGCTTAATCTCGGTATAGTTTGTACCCAAAATATAAGAAACATACTCTAAGCCTTGTTCAGATAGACTACTATTTTCTGTTACACGTGGTTTTTGTCTATAAATTAGTTTCTCAGTACCCTTATTAATAACATCATTCAAAACTCGCGAATATCTTCTAATAGTGGCTCTTCTTTCTTTAACATTAAACTTCCCTGGGTTTGAATCACCATAATAATAAAATTTATCAAAAGCACTGATTGATTCCCTAAATGTTAAGTAAATAGGTTTTGGTTTTTTTATTTTTGACCATCTTTGTTTGTCAAGTCCCCAAAATTTAAGAGTAGCTGAGTCTGTAGGCAAAGGAGTCATTTGGTATTTAGCTGTAAATTTACCAGTTTCCCAGTAATCTGGGTCATCTTTGCGATATGTTTTTACATAAAGGACTTGAGCATCATTCTCAATACCATTTTTTTCGACAGTATATCCGTATACAAAACAGGGAAGATTTGGTTTGTGTCGAATAGGATCAATATGAGTAGAAAACCATCTATTTCCTAAAGAGACATTAGGGCAACAAGCTTCCAAAGCTTTCAATATTGAACTCTTATTAGTGCCGTTAGCTCCTACTAATACAGTGATTGGAAAATTTAAATCAATTCTTGTGAATGGAGTTAGATTCTTGAAATGTGGAAAATAAATATATTCGATATAAGGTCTAAACTTATTTTTGCTTTTCTCTTCTGAAATTTTAGTTAAATTCTGTTCTATCTTATAACAACTAATTGCCACGATATAGTTTTCCTTTAAACATCACGATATAACCCAACAACTTTGCCGACCAACTTGCAACCTTCTCGGAGAGGTATGATCTTTTCATGCCATTTAGGGTTTAGGGGTTCTAAATACATACCGTTGCTTTCTACAATCAATTTCTTGAAAGTTGCTTCTGTTTCCCCGTCGCATGCAACGATAACCAAATCACCTGTTTTTAAATCACTTATTTGAAAGTCAGGATTTACATAAATTTTATCACTTGGTCTAAAGTCAGGAGACATTGATTCCCCAACTACAATTAAACCGTAACCGTTTTTTCCACATTTAGGGTTTGGTGGTAACCATTCCTTAAATTCAGTACCCATTGGAACAGAATCGGCAGTAGTCCAAGTTCCTGCTTGTACCCAAGAAATAACTGGTACTAAACGACCTGCTATTGGAAATGGTTTAGTTACATTTTTGTCAAGTGAATCACTTCCTTTACCACTTAACAGGTAATCAGAAGTAACCCCTAAAATTTGAGCTAATGCCATCAAACTATCATGCTTAGGTAAGTTTTCATCCTTTTCCCAATAAATTACTGATGTTTTTGAAACACCAATTGCATCAGCAACTTGTTGTTGAGTTAGCTTTTTAGACTTCCTCAGATTTTTTAAACGAGTACCTAAAGTTTCCATAGTTCTATGCCAGTTCCGTTCGTAAGAAATCTTACCATTTGATAAGGTAAGTTTTATGTGTTTAAATAAAGGTAAGTAAAGTTACTTTTATTGGTGAAATGTATGACCAAAACAGAAGCATTGGCCTTGTTGGAGTGCAGTATTACTGAGCTAGCCTATAAGTTAAGTATTAGTACACAAGCAATTAGTCAGTGGCCTGAAGAAAAAATCCCATTAGCTCGTGAATACCAGATTCGTGATTTGGTAGAAGGAAATGAGCCTTTGAAAAATAAATTTACTGCTGGCTAAGGATTTCAATATGAGCCTTGAAAAAGAAGATCTTCGTTTGAAGATGCTCCCTGACATGATGGAGCGTTTGAGATTGATCTCGGATGTCCGAGGTAAAGATTATGCGCATCAAGCTGTGGTCCTCTTAGAAAAAGCCATTATGGGTGAATATCATGAGGTTAGCTTAATGCTTGAAAGAGCTGAAAAAAATAGGAAGAAAAGGGAGCGTTTAGGATTACTAGGGAAGATCGGGGTAAACCCAGAATCCCAAATTCTAGAAATTAAAAAAGCCTGATGGTCGAGATCAGGCTTCTAGGCATTCAATTGAGGTGGATCAAATGAACACAAACAATTTATCAGAACAACCAATCGAACTCAACTCACCTGATTTTTTAATAGGTGACGTTGTAGTGCTTACTAAAGAGTGCCGTACTTTCAAATCAAATGATTTGTTTGAAGTTAAAAATAAAACTTTGACTAGGTTGTGGACTATCAAATCGGAGAATCATTTGATTCTGGTTTCATCAAAAGAAATCCGTACAGCAACAGTAGCAGAGCTCAACGCTAAACGCCGCCTAACAAAAGCTGAGCAAGCATTAGCGGAGGTGTCATGAGTACCTTTGAACAACAACGAAAGCATATTCAATCCTGGCATGAACCAGCATTAAGAACTTTGTCTGGTTTGTTGAAAAAACGGAAGGAAAATTTAGCCCGCCAAAACCGTGACGAAAAAAATGCTGCTGTAACACGTGATGAATTCATGCAAGCCCTTTCAGAGCAGCACAGAATGCCTATTTTCCATGCTGGTCAAATCATTTCAAGTTTATATCAAGCTAAACGGATCCGCTATTTGGGTAGCACATTCATTCAGTTGAATGAAGAGGGGGATAAATGAGTCTAGATGCAACAGTTTGGGCTTGGAAAACCCGTCAAAAACAAAAGGTGGGTGGAGCATTAAAACCACTCAAAAAATTAGTCCTTCTTTCACTAGCCGATCGAGCTGGTGAAACACATGAATGCTATCCAAGTATTGCTCGTTTAGTTGATGACACGGAAATGGACCGTAAGACCGTTTTAAAAATCATTGATGAGTTAATTGAAGACGGATTTATTATCGATACTGGTAAGCGCGAAGGTAAAACTAAGCAGGTAAAAGTCTATCTTTTGATCGGAGTTAAAGGTCGGGAAACAGTACCAACAAAGGTACACTTTGACACTGAAAATGATGATTTAAACAATACCAACAATGGAACAGTTCCAACAACGGAACAGTTCCAACAATTCCATGAAAGAGTCCCAACAATTCCGTTAAACAGTCCCAACGTTGGGACACGGAATCTTTCAAAGAATCTATCAGAAGAATCTAAAAATAAAAAAACATGGTTGAGTTTGAAAAAACTTCGTGAAGAAATTCTTTTGGCAACTGATCAGGAAACTTACGAGCAGATCAAAAACGCGACTTGGTTCGATCGAGAGTTACGAGCATTTGAACTCTACAACGCCGAGAAGAATCTTTGCGATGAACTCATGAATTACCACTTTGCAGATTGGTTAATCAACGCATGTGGAAAATACCAAGCACGTGAACAATCTAAAAAACCAAATTCTGGAACGCAGGTCCGAGTCCCGCAGGGAGAATCAAATACTCTTAGTTCAAAACAGATTTACTCATTTGCTCAAAAACTTTCTGTACATCCTGAGTTTTCTAGCAAGTATGCCGAAGGTAACGAAAGCTATGAACAACTTGCAGCACGTATCGCAGTAAAACTCGCAGATCCTGAGCAACAACAAAAATGGATGCCTTACCTCATTCAAGTTGGATTTCAACAAGGCAAAGGAGCAGCAGCATGAATAAATTCGAGATTTTAGCGTGGGGGTTACTCATTTCATGTTTTACCTCAGCTATTAGCGGTGCGGTGGTTTTGTGGTGGTTGGCGCGTAAAGAACATGATGAGGTGAAATGATGATTAAGGCTGAAGTTGTTGTTGATGGCGACTGGTTGAAAATTGGTAATCGCAGTATCCGTATGAACCAATATCTTGATTGGGTTGTTCTATTAGACGGGGTAGCAGAAAAACAATTTCGCTTACTTGAAGACGCTATCAAACATTGTTTGGAACAAAAATATGATTGGTCTGTAATTCCTGCACACGTCAACTTTATGGCAACAGATGAGGATGGGATGGCATGTGGTTGGTTGGTTGAGCCTCATATTGTTGGTAATGCATGGCGAAACCAATCTCATCTTTCAGCGTTTTTTAACTTAACGAAACGCCAAAACCCCTTCAGAGGTGATTGGAAAGACTCACTTGAGAAACGTCCTGAATATGTAGAGCCAGTGCTTAAGGATGGTGAAAAATGAGTCATTTTCATGATGTGCAAACTATTCAGGTTGATAAAGACAAGCAGGTTATTCAATTCACACGCAAGCGTGAAATTAGTGAATGTGATCATGGCCATATCCAAATTTCTGAAGAAGACAGTGAAGTTTTATGCACTGACTGCAACACGAAATTAAACCCTGTTTTATGGATTGCCAAATATTTAGACCAATTGAATCAAGTCACCCAACGTAATAACAGAATGCTGGCAGAGGTCCGTGAAATACAGGCAAAGCTTGAAAAGAAAAATAAGTTTATGTGCAAACACTGCCATGAAGTAAACACTATTGATTTTAAGAAGCTTCCTTCACAAGCAGCTGTAGTGCGCGGTATGGCCGTAATTGATCAAGAGTTTGACGGTATGAAAGTGGAGCATAGCCGATGAAGTTAACTAAACAGCAACGTGCTGAGCTAAAACAAAAGTTTGGTGGACATTGCGCTTACTGTGGTGATTTGCTTGGCGATAAATGGCATGCAGACCATATCGAAGCAGTGAGACGAGATTTAATTCATGTTGGTGGCGGTAAGTTAATTACGGGTGAAATGACTAGACCGCAAAACGACACTTTAGAAAACATGAACCCTGCATGTGTTCCTTGCAATACAAACAAGTCGTCTATGCCCTTGGAAGGGTGGCGGAGGATGCTCACACATTATCGTGATGTGCAGTTACTACGCGATAGCACACATGCTCGTCATTTACTTCGTTTCGGTTTGATTGAAATTAAGACAAAACCTGTGACGTTCTTCTTTGAGAATTATAAAGGAGCCAGTCATGAGTGAGTTTGAGGGTAAATCTGGAAAGTGGGCTTGGGAGATTCAAAAAGAACAACAAGCGAATTTAGATGAGCTAAGAAGTTCAATTGAAAACCTAGTTCAAAATTATAAGCACGATGCCCATGCTTCAAGCCTTTTTGGCGATCAAGATAAAGCACGAGTTTATAACTGCTTTGCTAATCAGTTGGAAAATTTGCTGAAAGGTGGTGCTTGATGTCATCAGTCAGCATTGCTGAATACCGCAAGTTATTTCCGATAAAGAAAAATAAAAAGCGGCGTTCAGCAAAGCAAGTTGCCAGACAACCAAGTGTGGGTGAAATGGTTCTGGCAACGCATTTAAGAGCATGCAAGATCGGTTTTGAACAGGAATATAAGTTCCATCCTGAACGCAAATGGAGAGCAGATTTTTTAATAAAGGGTACAAAGATTTTGATTGAGGTAGAAGGCGGGATCTGGAGCGGAGGCCGTCACACAAGAGGCAAGGGCTATTTAGGGGATATGGAGAAATACAACTCCGCAGCAATGATGGGTTTTACAGTTTTACGGTTCAGTACAGAGCAAGTGAAAGCAGGCGTGGCGATTAAACAAATTGAGCAATTGGTAGGTGAAAAATGAGTGCAGTTTTAAAAACCCAACAAATGGATTGGTCTAAATATACTATTGACGGTTGGTTAGAGCAGTTTGGCGCATGGTGTGAAACAGTTAGAATGAAAGGGGGTGATTTGCCAGATGGGCTTCATATCAATCAAATTTACTGGTTGATGCGTGAAGCTGGCAAAGAAGTACAAAAAAGTAAATCTTATATTCGATGTGAGATCAGTGATTATGAGGCGGATCAAATTCAAGCACTTTTACGAAGTCTATTAAATTCTGATAAAACAGATTTTACAACTAAGTTTGCATTAATTTGTTTAATTAAAAATAAGGTTGAAAATAAAGGATTGTTGAAGGTTGCTCAAGAAACAAACCAATCTAAAGCTCAGGTCGCAATTATGGTGAGTTGCGCTAGATTTTATTTATTAGGTCATGATAAAAGATTAAGACAAAATGGAGGTTCAAATGAAAACATACACTGTAAAACTATATGAAGGCGTTAGTCGGGAGAAAGTTAATGAAACTTTGAAATACTACCCTGATTATTTTGGTAAAATATCAATAATTACAAATGTAATTAATAATAAATTGCAATTAACACTAAAAGCATTTGAAGGAATCGACGTTATAACTGCCAATGATCTAATGATTAAAATCGTTGAACGTTTAAAAGCTTCTCAATTAGTAGAAAAGCATAATTTAGACTTGTTGACTGTCTAGACGCTTTATGGCATATTTTTGATATAGTGGACAAAGTTATAAGCGTTGCACCAATTTGTTTTAAAAGCTCACTTAATCGTGGGCTTTTAATTAGGATTTGAAAAAACATGAAATTTATCGTATATTAAACTTACTATATGATGTCTATTTCCATTATAGTGTTTTTCAGTTGAAAAGCTTAGTCCGTACTTTCCCCAAGGTACGGATTTTTTTTATTTTTTGCTATATAGTCCAGGCTGGTAAAAATGAATATCTGTGTTGGTGGTGAATTAGATGGGCAAGTGATCGAAAAAGAAGGCAGATTACTTAAGGCTTCTGACATTGATCCATCATTCAAAACTGAGTACTACAAGCAAGTTTTTAACCGTGACAACATTAATTATCATTTTTGGCTACCAATAGGGTCCAACTTGCATGAAATGTCAAAGCGAGTTTTGGATATTTTGAGAGCATCAAAAAATTAAGCTTAAAGTATATTGTAAATACATCTTCTAACTTGTATGATATGTCACAAATACTGCGCTGAAAGTTTTTTGTTTTTTGACCCGTTTCTTTTTAGAAGCGGGTTTTTTAATTTTTCTTTATGTATTTAAATTAGATGAAAGTATATGTTGCTTTTATTAGGTAGCTTATTGTTTACTTCGCATTAAAATTATTCTTTCTAAGAAGTTAATAAAATGAAAAATTATTTAATAGGGTTAGTTATTACTTTGGGTATTAGTGGATGTGTATCTATACCGTCCATAGACTTTTCGCAGCAAAAAGTTGAAAGGTTTAATCCAGTTAAAAATTGGATTAGTGTTGATACCGCTCCAGTCAAGGATATGCCAAATGGCAAAGAAATCTTTAAATTGAAAGGGGGAAGTGAAGTTTATGTATTCTGGTACCAAGATGAATGGGCGTTATTAAATCCAAATATGGATAGACAACAATGGATTGATACTAAATATTTGTGCAGTTTTGCTGGTTGTTATACTCCACCAGTCACCTATAGATATTCAAAAGGGAGTTTTGATAACAGGCAGCCTGTTTACTCAACTCCTCAAAGAGAATCAAAAGGCTATAATAATACTAGAACTAGAAGTTCTGCTACTACACGGACTCCAAGAAGTTATAGTAAAACGACTAATAACTCTTGTTACTGCACATCTGGAACTTATTGTGTTGGGCCTAGAGGTGGACATTACTGCCTTAATAGCACAGGTTCAAAAAGATATCTTCCACGATAAACTGTATAAGCTTTAAGAAGCTCTGCTAAATATCGATTATTGGCGGGGCTATTTAATTGTTAAGTATTTCTGTAAGATCTGAGTGTTGCTTTAAACAACAATAAACCTTAATGATCAGCGCAAAAGTCATAAGGGGAAAGCCTACTTGAAAGAGTAGGCTTTTTTTATGAGAAATCATTCAAGTTCAAGTTGATTGTCATCCTTAGTAACTTTTATTTTTAATTTTTTGTATTTGCGTTTGTTTGGATCTAAAGCGGAGTTTGATACTTCATCGGCAAATTTAGGATTCTGCATTAATTTGTAATAGGTTTTATACCCAATACGAATTCTAGTTGGTGGGCAGTCAGTTCTTTTTGAGTAATATTCAATCTGCGAATTTAATTCGTCTAAAAGTGTTTGGTGTTCCATTGTGTTATTGATTTTGGCAGTTAGGTAAACTAAGGATACTGTAATTTACAAAATCAAGCAGAAGTAATTGATACACATTGTGTTTATTGGTTGTAATGGTTAGTGCATTAATAAGATTAAATGTGACTTATTTAACAAAAAAAAGTGTTGAGTGAAATTTAATCAAAATGTCACATGGCTGGTTTAAATTATATTTATAAAAATAAAAATGATAGAAGATTGCAACGGACAATAACTATGCAAGCATGATTCTCAAACGATTGAATTAAGCTGACTCTAACAAGTTGGCTTTTTTTTAGCTATCGATTTTTAAATGTGCTAGCCGGGAAATACGGCAAAGCCTCACTATTGATTAGTGGGGGCTTTTTCTTTTTGTGTTAAGCTGATCTCCATAATTTTATGGATTAGTACAATGTTTATTTGCGTTGATGGTGAGCTCAATGGGCAAGTGATAGAAAAAAGGGGTGTTAAGAACAAAGATGTGTATAAATATTAGTAAATTATAAAATTATTAAATAAATTCAAATATTTAAATTAAAAATAAGTGATAAAACTTTAACAATATTTACGTACGTGATGAATTTAGTAACTCAAATAAACATTATTTTAGACGGATAATTATAAAAAACGGAGTACAAATGTCATGAATAAGAATGTAGAGCTAATAAATTACATTGATGTAGCTGAGACAGTTTACGAACGGGTATATGAAAATAATAAAATTTCAAATAATTTGATTGTTAATCTAAATCGCATTATGGCTGAGATAAAGAATCAAGCTGCAGAAAAAAGACTCAAATTGAAGTACAGCTCAATAGACTTTGAACATTGTTTAAGTTTGCCTTTAGCTGATCGCAAAATAAAAGTAGATTTAAGCCTTATACCTCATTTTGAAGATCGTGAAGAAAGTATTTTGTGGTTAACTAACTTTATTGGAAAAATTTGTGTGCCCAGAAAGATGCAAAGACAGAAAAAAAATCTTCATTAAGTACCTGTGAATTTTAGATGAACCGCCCTTAAAGCGGTTTTTTATTGCTAGTAGAATATTTAAGGTATCTTTTCTAATAGGCACATACTATTGAAGTGTATTTTATTTATTTTTTAGATTGAAAAGATTGCTATTTAAGTAATTTAAATATAAAAATCTTTATTGATTGAGAGTAGTTGTTATACAGGATATTTATAAGGATTTTAAAATGACAATTATCACATTGCTCGATGTTAAGACGAAGAAGAAGGTGATAGTTCGGTCCGTAATAGACCCAATAGCAAGAATAGACAAAAAAGGGAATATACAAATTATTCAAATTCATAAATGGCTATATGATGAATCTGGAGATTTCGTTGATGAAGACTTATATGAGGCACTCAACAATGGAGAAGTTGGAATATACATAACTTTGCAGTATATGATCATTAATATTGAAAATTAATTATTTTTTATTTTTAGTCAGTTTGAGTTCTTACTCTCTAGAGCCTAATGGTTACTACACATAAGACCTTATTAAGTATTACCTATTGATGGGCACATATTCTTTATAACTCTTGATAAGTAAAAAAATTATGTAGGCTAAAAATAAAACTATTTAAAAAGAAATCTTTATCTATTTAAATATGAATATTTGATATTTTTAATTCAATCCCTATTGCTAGTGCTTAAATATTATGCCAATATGAAGTTGGAGATATTTCCGAATAGATATTTCCTATTTCAGGTCTAAGCGTTTTTTTTCGCTAAGCCCATTTCTGAATAAAAATAGGAAGTGGGCTTTTTTATTTTTAAATATTTCAGTATTATCAGTGTGTTGCTTTAAGTAACACTAAACCTTATTGATCAGCGCAAATATCAAAAAAAGGGGGAGCTTGCCTACTAGGCAAGCTTTTTAAATTGATAATTTAAACACAATAATCCATTTTAAAGCTCAATAGAAAAATCAAACTTCCCTAGCTTTTATTCGTACTAATTTATTGAATATAATCGTTTTTATAATTTTTAAAATTTCCTTAAACTAAAAATGGAAAATTTCTTGTTGCAACATTGTTATAATAGGATTACCTTAAGAAAAATACTTTATAAAAATGAGGAGCTGCTGAAATGCCACAGTATCTCATGTTTGCGGAAAATATTTATAACAAAATTAAAGATGAGGAATTGTTTTCACATGACTGTATTGAAAATATGAACTTACTTATGACATGTATACGCAGAGAAATTGAGGGAACAGAATTTAAATTAAAATATAATTTTATTGATTTTGTTGAATTGTTCAGTAGACCATTAGATGAATGTAAAGTAAAAATAGATGTGAGTTTGATTCCTCCTCATAATTCAGAAGGTGAGTATATTTTATGGTTAGCTGGATTAATCGAAAAAATTACAGAAGGTGGACCTAAACCACCTCCGCCTATAAAGAAGTTTATTCCAGAGTATATGAGCTTGAAATTTGAATTAGATTTTTTACCCTTAAATGAGGAAAAAATTCAAAACGAAGGTAAAGAAATTACGGATTACTTTAATTCAAAGCTTTATAAGGCAACTTTTAAGAAGTAATACTATATTGCCTGTGAGTTTAGCCACCGCCTTAGGGCGGTTTTTTTTGGGTGAGAATAATGGATTCTACAGAATACTTTTGGCTTACTCGGAAAAAAGAACCTAAAACTAAACCTAAAAGCCGGCCATTGCCTAAGGCGAAGCAAAAATATCTCGAGGCTGAGGCAACACTTAAGGAAGAGCTTGAGGATTTGGCGATTGGATTTGAAAGTAAGTTTCAGCCGATCCATACCAAACACTGGCGCTTTGATTTTCATATAGTGAAATTGCGTTTGCTCATTGAAATTGAGGGTGGTCCCTGGTCTGGTGGGCGTGGTGGAAAGCTGTCAAATAAAGCATGGAGTCTTGATCGATATGATCATGCTGAAGAGATGGGTTACAAAATAGAGCGCTTTCATCCAGATTCTATTTTGTCGGGATATGTCATCAACTGGATAAAAAGTGAATTAGCGAGAATTGAAGATGGAGCAAATAAGACCATTTCCACCGACTGATTTTATTGATCAAGCTGAAGAAGAGGAAGCAATTCGTTTAATACCTGCATCAGATTTAAAAAAATGGGTTATTGCAAATTACTTAACGATTGGCGGACCTCTTCACAACCCGGATCATGACCATATTGCAGAGCTACTTCACGACAATGAAGAATTTTTAGCATTTGCATGGGCTTCTTCTGCATATAAAAGCAAGCAAGCTATGGTATTAGGCCAGTGCGAGAAAGTAATGTTTAACGTCGGTGGTTGGCGTAAAGCAAGACAAGAGCAACAGATGCGCGACTGGTTTGGTTTTGTACCAACATATTTAATAACGGTCGATGCATCTTTCTGTGAGCGTGCAAACGATACAGAGTTCTGTTACTTGCTTGAACATGAGCTTTACCACATTGGAGTGATGAGAGACGAGGACGGCGAAATCATTTATAGCGATAGTACAGGGCTGCCTAAGCATTACTTAGCTGGTCATGATGTAGAAGAATTTGTTGGCGTGGTTAAACGGTGGGGGCCAAGTAAGAATGTTAAGCGACTTATTGAAGTCGCAAAAAATCCTCCGTTTGTTTCGAATCTTGATATTTCAAAATGCTGCGGAAACTGCGTAATCAACTGAGCCGAATGGCTCTTTTTTTTGCCTTCTTTGCTAGACGTAGCTAGACAAAGGTGGGGGTATGGCTGCACTTAAAGAACAGGTAAAAATATTTATTGTTCAAGCGCTTGCCTGCATGGATACCCCTCAACAGGTAGCTAATGCTGTCAAGCAAGAATTTAACATTGAGATTGATCGAAAACAGGTACAACTTTATGACCCGACAAAAGCGGCAGGAAAGAATTTAAGTAAGAAATATAAAGACCTTTTTCATAAAACCCGAGAGGACTTTAAAAAGAATGTTTATGACATCCCTTTAGCTAATAAAGCCTATCGGCTTAAAGAACTTCAGAAGATTTATGAAGACTGGAAGAACAACAGGCTTATGAAGCAAGGGGTTATTAAACAGGTTCGGGAAGAAATGCAGGGTTATGACCTGATGTTATTAAATCTTGAGTTAAAGCAACTTGAGATTGAAAAGTTAAGAGAGGGTGAAGGTGATGAAGATCCAACACCAGTCAAGGTAACTATTCAAGTTGTGGATGCGAGTAAAAAAGATGCCGAACATCAATCCGACACTGAATGTACCTCAGGCTAATTTTTTGCAGATGGAAAAGAAGTTCCGCGCATTTGTCGCTGGCTTTGGATCGGGAAAGACTTGGGTTGGATGCTCCAGTTTATGCAACAAAGCTTGGGAATTCCCTAAAGTACCTTTGGGTTATTTTGCTCCAACTTACCCGCAGATTCGCGACATTTTCTTTCCAACTATTGAAGAGGTTGCTTTCGATTGGGGGCTTAAAACTAAGGTTTATGAAACCAATAAAGAGGTGGATATCTATTATGGTCGGCAATATCGAACGACAATCATTTGCCGGTCTATGGAGAAACCAGCAACAATTGTAGGTTTTAAAATTGGCCACGCCTTGATTGATGAACTTGATGTTATGGCCAAGGTCAAAGCTCAACAGGCTTGGCGTAAGATCATCGCGCGTATGCGTTATAAGCAAGCTGGTTTGCTCAACGGTATTGATGTGGCCACTACACCTGAAGGTTTTAAGTTTACATACGAGCAATTTGTTAAAGAGGCAAATAAATCAGAGGCTAAGCGTAAGCTGTATGGAATGATTCAAGCTTCAACTTATGACAATGAGGCTAATCTTCCAGATGACTATATATCATCACTTTATGAGTCTTATCCGCCGCAGTTAATTTCAGCTTATCTAAGAGGGCAGTTTGTCAATTTAACCAGTGGTGCTGTTTACCCCGACTTTGATCGAGTTCTAAACCACACGGATGAAGAAATTAAGAAAGGTGAGCCTTTACTCATTGGTATGGATTTTAACGTGCTTAAAATGGCTGCTGTGGTTTATGTCATTCGAGAAGGGAAGCCAAGAGCTTTAGATGAACTGGTTGGCGTTAGAGATACTCCGACGATGTGTCAATTGATTAATGAGCGCTTTCCAGATCACGATATTACCGTGATTCCAGATGCTTCAGGTCAGGCAACATCTTCAAAGAACTTCAGTGAATCAGATCATGCAATCTTAAAGAAAAATGGATTCAAAGTTGAAGTGAATGGTGTGAATCCCGGAATTAAAGATCGTATTACTGCTGTTAATGCACAAATCCTAAATGCTGAGGGTGAACGACATTTAAAAGTGAATACAAACAAGTGCCCTAACTTTACGGCTACTTTAGAACAGCAAGTCTATGATGATTTTGGAATGCCTGATAAAAGTGCTGGTTTGGACCATGTGGGTGATGCTGGCGGTTATCCAATAGCTAAGCGGTTCCCAATCATTATTCAGAAAGTCTTTAAACAGCGCAAAATCGCTGGTTTTTCTCATTAAACAACGCACCTTTAATGGTGCTTTTTTATTGGTGTTTTTATGGCAGTTACTGATAAACATCCGCAGTATATTGCTGCACAAAAAAGCTGGTTGATTATGCGTGATGCCGTTGCCGGTGAAGAGCAGATCAAACAGGCACAAACAAAGTACTTGGCTAAATCGGCTGGCATGATTGAAGCTGAAAAGCAGGGAGATACAGCTGGAGAGATTTACAAAGCTTATTTAAGCCGTGCTCAGTATCCGTTATGGGTTCAAGATTCTCTCCGCACGATGATTGGTTTGGTTTCAAAGTTAGATCCAAATATTGTGATTGAAAGCACTTTGCTGCAAGGGCTTATCACGAATGCAACCAATGACGGATTTGGTCTTAAACAGCTCTTTATCCGAATTTGCTTAGAATTATTGGAATATGGTCGCTGTGGATTGCTGGTTGATGTCGATGCTAAAGGCGTGCCTTACTTCGCGCTTTACGATGCTTTATCCATTATTAACTGGAAAGAAAACAGTATAGGTGGCCGCAAAGATCTAAAACTATTAGTGCTTGAGGAGCAATTTGATAATAGTGAAGATGAATTTGGCCATAACACAAAGACAGTTCATCGTGTTTTATCTATGACAGACGGCGCTTTATCAGTTCGATTATTTGATGGTTCTACTGAAGAAGATAAAACACCTGATCTAGGCGGTAATCTGCTTTCTTTTACGCCATTCGTTTTTTGCGGTACCACTGACAATTCGCCAGATGTTGGAACGGTCCCGCTTTTGACAATGGCTAAAGCTGCTTTGAAGTATTACCAGCTTAGTGCGGACTATTTTCAGTCACTTCACCATACAGCGCACCCGCAACCATGGATTAACGGTATTGATGATGAAGATCCCGATCTTAGCGTTACAGGTGTAATGGCTGTCTGGAGCCTGCCCAAAGATTCGCAATGTGGTTATTTGGAAATTTCAGGTAATGGTATTGAACTCACAAAGCATGAAATGGATGCACAAAAAAACGCAGCTCTTGAAGCTGGAGCAAAGGTGATTGATACCAATTCACAAGAGTCAGGTGAAGCACGACGTGCGCGTCAGGATGACCAACAAGCAAGCCTACATAGCATTGTCACTTGTGCTGCTGCGGCTATTGAGCAGGCTATCAAATATGCTGCTCAATGGTTAAAGCTAGACCCATCTAAATACTCTTTTACGGTTGATCCTGAATTTATTGTTCAGCAATACGATATCAATCTTGCTAAGCAACTATATGAAGGCGCCATAGCTGGAAAGAATTCGTTCCAGACGTATTGGGAATATATCGCTACTGGTAAGCTGCCAGCTCATGATTTTCAGGAAGAGTTGAAGCGTGTTGAAAGTGAGCGCGATAGTATGCCGCTTTAGGAGTAATAAATGGCCTCAGAAGATAAATCACTGCTCGAGGTATTAACTCAACATCAAGCATATTTGTTCCGGGCATCGTCTCAATCAGTTAAGGAATTACTAACAATCTTTAATGATGAGTCAGCTTTAATGCTGGCAAAGCTTCGGGATTTGTTGGATGAGTTAAATGATTCTGAGAAAGCAGCTCTTGCAGCGGGTCTTTACACAACGGCCAACCTCAAGGAGATACGAGATTTAATATCCGGCTGGCATACAAGTCTAAATTCTTCATTGCCTGAAGCTTTTGCAGTTTCAGCAACTGCAATGGCTGTATATGAGGCTAATTACACAGCTAAGTTATACGGCGGCAAGATTAAGAAACCTAACGGTGAAAAGCTATATACAGCAGCTAAAAAAGTACCCTTAGTAGGTGGAGCATTAGTTGATGATCTTCTTTCCAATATTGCTGAGACTGCACGCCAAAAAGTTGAATATGCTATTCGGGAAGGCATTAACTCAGGTAAAACTAATCAGGAAATTGTTCAGCGTATTCGTGGTACCAAACGGCTTAATTATGAGGATGGGCTTTTAAGTGGCTCAAAGTCTGATATTGACCGTACCGTGAGAACAGTTCGCAGCCATGTGGCCAATCAAGCATATCTAAATAGCTTTAACCAGATTGGTTTTGAATATGTAAGACTGGTAGCTACATTAGACGGAAGAACATCTAAACTGTGTGCTTCACTTGATGGTGCGGTTTGGGAGATTAACGATCCAGCAAAACGGGTACCGCCGTTACATCCTAACTGCCGGAGCATTTTGGTACCAGTCGAAAAAGATGGTCTGCTTGTTGGCGAACGGCCATTTGTAATGGACGAACGCCGAGTTAAAGACATTCCAAAAGATGAGCGGAGCCAATTAATAGGGCAGCTAGATGCCAACACTACATTTAAAGAGTTCTTCAAAAAGACAGATGACTTCTTCCAAAAAGAGTGGCTAGGGCCAAAGCGTTATAAGCTCTATAAAGAGGGAAGGTTTGATTTTGATAAGTTCTTCGATCCTGAAGGGCGTTTGTATAGCTTAGATGAGTTAAGAAAGTTGGATGAAAAATCTTTTAAAGAGTTGGGTCTGTAATTTTTTCTTATGTTATATTTTTTAAAACATCAGAATTTATACAATATGAAAACAATAGCTTTTATATCTCTTACTCTCATCTCAATCACATGTTTAGCTGAACCAAGTGAAAAATATCTTAAAGAATATGATCGATTGTCTGAAGCTTTAGAGTCAGCAATGGCAAATGCATATTCTTTTGATCCTACAACTGGCCAAGTAAAACAGGCTGCTCAAGATTTAGAAGCTAAAAATAATTTGTGTAGAGCGACTCAGGCGAAACTAAACCTAACCACTTTTTTAAAAGACAATTTAGAGGAATCTAAAGAGCTCTATAAATCTTTAGATGGTGCAGAAGCTCTAGATCAAAATTATCTTAGTGGACAACAGCAGGAACAACAAACTCTCGTTTCAAATTTGAAAAAAGACCTTGTTGGAACAGGGTTTAAATGTGAGTAATTATTGCCGATGACAGGTAATCCTAAACTCACTTAAGACACAATTTTCACCTATATAAGCGCCCAAACGGCGCTTTTCTCATTTATGGAGTTTGGCCTATGAGTGAATCAAAAGTTAGACATTTAGTTCTTAAAAGAGTTTCAGATAGATCTTCTCATCTCGCCCTTTGTGACGAGGAAACAGGTATTCCATTAGCTGGATTAACCTCTGTAAAGATGAATTGTGGTGTTTTTGAGGGTCCAGCGACTATCACAGCAACATTTGATGTAGGTGGTCCTCAAGGAATCCGCTTGGTTGGTGACGAACCTAGACAAAGGGTTTGGGGCGCAAAGGAAACGTAGCTAAAGGTACTGCAAATGACTGAAAAGCAAATCAATATGTCAGATGCTCAATATATTCTGAGCACAAAATTAATTCTGGTGCCTTTTCTTCAAATTAAGATTTCAAGAGCCATGGCAATTTATGGTTTTACTTTTGAAAGATTAAAAGCAATCGCACTCATCACTTAGAACTTAATTTTTAACCTTAGCACTTTCGGGTGCTTTTTTTGTGAGTATTAAAATGAGCAAGAAACTATTAACAGCATCTATGGTTGCATACATTGGTACTAAGTCAGTTTTAGCAACGCCCATGACGCGTGGTGAATACAATGAATACCAAGGGTGGCAAATCCCTGAAAATGAAGACCCAAGTGATCCTGGTTATTTAATCGAATACAAAGATGGTGGCAAGGCTAATCATCCAGATCATGAAGGTTATATTTCTTGGTCGCCAAAAGATGTTTTTGAGCATTCATATCAACTAGATGGTTTTCAAAATTGTGTAATGGGCCGTGAAATTCATAAAGATGATAATGGAGTAACAGTTACCCATAACGAAACTGTTAAAACCCGTGATGGTGAACAGTCTCTTGAAACCGGTCATTTCTATGACATCGTAACTGGAGATTCACTTACTCCAATTCAATTTCAACTTGGTCCAGTTAAGGAAGTTGGAGTAAATGGCATCACGAATGAAGCATTACTTGCGATAGTTTTACATCGTTTACGTGTTCTGAATGAAAAATTTCCTTGCCGTGAAAATTCGCTTGCTATTACTAATATTGAGCAAGGTCAAATGTGGCTTGAGCAACGAACTCGTAATCGACAAAAACGTGGTGTAGAAGGCTACAACATTGCATAAATAACTCATTGAAATAGAGCGTCCTTAGGGGCGCTTTTTTATTGCCTGAAGCTAAGCAGAAGGTTCAACAATTAAACCCGCTAAGCGGTATCTCTAGGAGATTTTAATATGCCAGACGAAATCAAAGTTGATTTGGAAAATCCTGAAATTAAAGCAGCTATTCAAGCAGCCGTTGATGAAGCTGTTAAAGGTCTTAAAGATAAGAATGCAGAACTTATCAAAGATAAAAAAGAGTTGAAAGATGAACTAGGTTCATTGAAATCAAAGGTTGACGGGTTGGATCTGGATGCAATCAAGGTCTTGCTTGATAAATCAAATCAGGATGAAGAATCCAAACTTATTGCTGAAGGCAAAATTGAAGAAGTTATTCAGAAACGTACCGAGAAAATGCGTGAAGAGCATGAAAAGCTTCTTAAGGCCGAGAAAGAGCGAGCTGACAAAGCAGAGACCTATGCAAATAAATTCCGTCAGTCCGTAATTCAAGGTCAGATCGTTCAGGCAGCCGTTGAAATGGGTGCCTTGAGTGAAGCAACAGCAGATATCGCATTTTTAGCTCAATCACAGTTCTCATTAGATGAAAACGGCAAGGCTGTTGCAATCGATGCAAATGGTGAAGTGGTGATTGGTAAAGATGGTTCTAACCCTGTTACTCCTAAGGAGTGGGTAGAAGGCTTACGCGAGAACAAACCTTACTTCTGGCCTAAAGCAAATGGTTCTGGTTCGCCTGGTTCAGGAACTTCAATTAAGAAATGGTCTGACTATACAGAAGTTGAGCGAGCGGCTTTAGCTCGTGAAAACCCAACAGCTTTCCAACAATTATTGCAAACAAAAGGTAAATAAATATGCCAGCCACCCAATTAAAAGATATTTTCGTTGGTGAATATTACGCGACTTTAGATCCAGTAAACTCTCCAGAAAAAACAGCAGTTTATCAATCCGGTATTGTCACTAAAAATGAAGCCTTAGATGCAATTGCCAACAACGGCCAAGGCACTTCAACTATTTCATATTGGCAAGATCTTGATGCTAATGAAGAGCCAAACACTTCTACAGATGATCCTGATCAAAAAGGTAAAGTGGGTAAAGCTACTCAAGGTAGTATGCAAGCACGAACTCTTTATCTCAACAAACCTTATGGTGTAGCAGATTTAACAACCGAGTTGGCTAATAGTGAGCCAATGCAACACATTCGTAACCGATATGGAAAGTATTGGGAGCGTCAATGGCAGCGTTACTTATTAGGTGCAGCTCGAGGAATTATTGCCTCTAACATTGCTAATAATTCTGGTGACATGGTTATTGATGCGGGAGCAACAATGACCGCTGATGCTATGCAAGATGCTGCATTTACCGCTGGTGATGCAGCAGATCAGTTTGCTGCTATTGGTGTTCATTCAGCTGTAATGAAACAGATGGTGAAGAAAGACCTTATCCAGTATATCCAAGATTCACAAGGTCGAATCATTTTAACAACCTATCTTGGCAAACCAATCTTCATGGATGATGGCCTTACCTATGGTTCTAAGCAATATCTAACGATGTTCTTTGGTACCGGTGCGTTTGGCTATGGTGAAGGAACTCCAGCTAATCCTGTTGGCTTGCAACGTGATGAGCTTGGTGGTAACGGTGGTGGTTCAGAAACTATTGTTGAACGTAAAACTTATATTTTACAACCTGCTGGTTTTTCTTGGGAAGGCGAAAAGGATCCAAATAAAACACCAACAATTGGCCAATATTCGGACGGCTCAAATTGGAAACGAGTGTTCGACCGTAAACTTGTCCCATTTGCTGCAGTTATTTCTGGCACACCTTAATAAACATGGCGACTTCGGTCGCCTTTGTTTTTGGAGATAAAAATGAAAGTCATTTATACAAATACAATTCCTGAAAATCGTGAACACAATGCATGTTATCGGACTTCATTTTTAGGAGTTATTGGAGAAGCTTCATTTGTACATGTAGATGATGATTTTCCTAATGCAGATGAAATTCGTAATGCATATTCACATTTAAACGGGTCAGTAGAACCAAATTTTAATGTAGGCTCGCTTGTTCCTGTTGAGCAATTTGATGCTGTGGTGGCGAAATTAACAGAATCAGAACAAGCAATATTGTCTGCTGAGGAACAGCTTGCAACTGTGAAGGGCGAATTTATTGCTTTTCAAAATGATCCTGAAGCGATGAAAGCACGTATTGCTGAACTTGAATCAGGTGAAGGTGGTCAAACACCTGAAAATGACCAAAAACCAAGTGATACTCAACCACAACCAATTAACTATGCTGGTCTAAAAGTAGATGAGCTTCGAGCTGTACTAACTGAAAAAGGCATTGCATTTGAAGCAGGTGCTAAAAAAGATGAACTTTTAGCATTAATTCCAAAGGAATAATCCATGAGCTTTATCACTGAACAAGAAGCGATAGAACATGTTGAAGGCTTTGATGCTTTATCTGCTAGTGATAAGGCTCAATACCTTCAGATGTCAGAAGCTTATCTACTAGCACGTAACGTTAGGCCTTATGAAGATGCTACCCAAGTACCTGAACCTTTAAAAACGGCCTCCTATCAAATCATCAAGGGCATTATGAAAGGTGATCTATATCAAGGGCAAGAACAGGCACTAAAACGTAAGAAAGTCAAAGCTGATACGGTTGAGACCGAAAAGGAATATCAGGACGGATCAGTAAAGCTTAGTGCAATCGAGCAATTCATTCTTGATTTGATAAAACCGTATTGCAAACGGAAATCCGTCTTTTTTGTCAGGAAAATCTAATGGGCTTACGTGACGAAATTCAGGCAGACATTGCTGAAGCATTTAATGATGATTTAGCAGATGCCGTTCATACCTTTACATGTGAGCGCATCTCAAAAACTAATTGGGATCCTAAAACTGAAACTTCTATTGAGGTTAAAGAAAACTATTCTGGTCGTGGCGTTCTGTTTGGCTCATACAGTCAATATGAGATCCAAACGCTTGGAGTACTGGCTACGGATAAAAAGGCGACCGTGCTTCAAAATGAAGTGTCTTTAACTCCAAAAATTGATGATGAATGGTTAACAACCTTAGGCTCATTCCGCGTTATTCATATCCAGCAGGATCCAGCTAGCACAATATGGAAATGTCAGTTGAGGAAGGTTTAAATACTTGATCTAATATCCTTCTAAAATAGGGGGATATATGGCCAGTAGAAAATTAGAAGATAAAATTAAACGAGTATGTTATTTCGTTGGTGGTGGAGTAATAGGCTATTTGTTAATTAGTTTTATTATTTTAAGTTCATTTCCATGGAATCATTATTTACTTGATAAAAAGCAAGCATACGATGTTTTAAAAGATGCATTCACAATAGGTGCAGCATTTCTTGCTCCAATTGCAGCATTTGTTTTATTCAATGACTGGAGAGAACAACATGTAGCTGTGAAAAATGAGAAATTGAGTGAGGAGATATTAAGAATAGTAACTAATGATTTTTTATCATTTTATAACCTTAACCCCAGATTAAAAGCAGATGTAGAAAAGTTTAATGAACAGCAAATGCAATTCCATAGAGATGTAGCAAATCTCTTCTTAAAGGTAGATGAAATTGATGCAGTAGATGATCAAGCTATAAGTTTTAAGGAAAATATTAAGAAGTTAGATGGTGATTTTTTGGGTTTGTATCTGAGTTTATTTAAACAAATTGAAATTGTAATTGAATATGATGCAATTGCTGAATTTTTAGATACAGAATCACTCTCTAGAAAAGAAGAATTAAAAACTGATTTGGATAAATACGCAAAAGAAAATGAAATCCACTATACAAGAATTATGGAAGTATTTAGAAAACTTAAACCGTTACAAGTTTCATCATGATTCCCACTTCGGTGGGTTTTTTATTGGAGTAATTATGACTTGGACTGCACATGAGGTCTATGACAGCTTTCAGGTTGTACCTGATGATGATTTAAAACCTCATTCATTTTTTCACTGCGAATGCCATCCCGAATATGTGGATGGCATTTTTATTCATAATGCATTTGATGGCAGAGAGGCAACTGAAATGCCTTTGCTAAGTTAAAAGGTAGACCATGGTTAGCACAGATTACGTACCTTTATGGCATATCTCACCTTTCCAACATGTTCAATACACGCTTGCCAGAAATCAGCTTCACATGGATTTGTTATTCGAGGACATGAATAACGTTGATAAGTTCTTGTCTGTTGAAAGTGCAGCCGCTCAAGTTGATTTCTATTCCGATGGTTCTTATGCAGTTGTTCAGTTGGGCGATACTTCAGAAAGGAAATTAATAGAGATATATGGTTTGCTTTTACATGAAGCTGTACATGTTTGGCAGAAGGTTAAGAAGTTAATGGGAGAAAAAGAGCCTAGTTCAGAATTTGAAGCATATTCAATTCAAGCGATCGCTCAGGATCTCTTTAAGATGTATGAGGAAAGCGAGGTTAAAAGTCATGGGGTGGAAGGGGAAAAAGCCGACTAGTTTTAGTCTTGATGTGTCTAAAGCAGCAGAAGCACATGTAAAGAATATTGTCATGGATACCGTGCAATCCTTAGTTAATTTAAGTCCTGTTGATACTGGAGCATACCGTGCTTCACATATTGTTTCGGTTGGATCCGCTGATTACGGTGTACGTGAACCTGAAACAAACGCCGTGCAGGATGCCGCTATTCAAGCTGTAAAGATTAAATTGGGTAATTTGGTCTATATCCAGAACAATAAAGCTTATGCACCCCGCTTAGAAAACGGCTGGTCTGATCAAGCACCACAAGGTATTTATGGCCTCACGTTTAACTTTATTTCTCAAAAGTACGGTGGTTAAGATGGCAATGACTTTAGAGCAAACAAGGCAAGCTATTATTGATCGCATGCAAAGCTTTAGAGGTATTACTCAAGACAGAATCCAGTATCCAAATTTACCAGGCTTTACGGTGCCTAAGGAAGGTTTGTGGTGTCGCTTAACGATTGCAGGCGGTCCAAGTTTTATTTCAGGTATTGCAGATAAGCCATGTACTCGCCGTACCGGTAATATTATGATTCAATGCTTTGCACGTCCCAATTCAGGAATAATCGAAATCACAAAACTGAGTGATGCATTACTTGCCCATTTTGAATATTTCACAATCGAACACTTAGAATGTTTGAATGGTCAATCCATCTATGCGGGTAAAGATGCTGATTTCATTCAGTATAATGTGAGCATTGGGTTTAAGGTAAATTAATATGTCATGTATGCTGACTTTAGAAGAAATCGAAATTAAACGGCAAGAGCTGGAGCGACATCTTGAAGATGTTATGGCTGTTGAACTGAAGAAGTGGCAAAGCGAAAACAAGCTATGTGTTTCTGATGTGAATATACGTTTGGCCAATGTTAATAGTCTTGGTGGAACTAAACATAATGTAGTTACTGGAGTAAGTGTTGATCTAGATAATGGGCCTTAAAATTCTTTAATTATTTGACCGCTAATAAGCGGTTTTTTTATGTCTATAGGAATCATTTATGAGCAATTTTGTATTTAAGCGTGGTGACACTTTCAACTTGAATTTGCAGCTGGTTGATATGGATGAAACCCTGCAATTTCCACCGGATGACGTGCGCCGTGCAATTGATCTAACCGGTTATACATTTACTTCTCAGGTTAAAGCTTTGGCTGATGGTGCTGCTGTGGCTACTTTGACTTGCGCAGCATTAAATCAGAGCACACAGAAGGGATGGCTGAATATTAAATCTAGTGCAAGCACTGCAACTTGGCCCTTAGGTCTGTGTCAGATGGATATTAAAGCGGTTGTAAGTGGTACTACACAGCACACTGAAACTTTGACTTTCCAAGTGATTGATGGGGTAACAGCATAATGGCAAATCTTGTTTTTAAATTTAGTTGGGATCATCGGCCATTCCCATATAACGCTTCGCAGGGAAAACGGCAGTTTATGCTGCCATTTGCCTCGGGTATTCCAAACTTAAATCCACAGCTTTCTCAAGTTCAAGGTGCAGGTACAGCTGCTGCAGCCAATATTGGGAGTGCTGATGGAAATGTGATCGGAGTAACAGGTATTCTTGTTAATTGTCAGGGAGCGCAGCGGTTAGATTTAGGTACATCAGCAAGCTCCTCTGCCACTGCTATAGAAATGGGTTCAACGTCAGTAGCGGGCAATACTTTTATTGATTTTCACACATCTGGAGCTCCTACTGATTACGATGTTCGGTTGCTTGCTACGGGCGGTGATACGGCTAATGCGGGAGCGGGCATTTTAAATGTGACAGCAAATACAACTATCTTTAATAGTAAGCTTCGCTCTTTACCAACATTTAATCAGGTTACAGCTGGAAATGAGGCTGCAAACCTTTTTATTTCTGCTGGTGGCGATATTTATCGTACTGGTAAAACTTACAATAATTTTGGTCTAGGATTAAACACTCTACAGGCTACGAATAGTATTGATTTAAATACTGCAAACTTACCGAGTGGTATTTATTCTGGGCAAACTTGGACGAACTCAGGCACTACTTCTCAGTGGCAAACAGTACTGCAATTAAATCTAGCATCTGATGGTCCTAATTATCAGACACAAATTTCGTTCGATGGTAATGGAGTAGACACTAAATTAATTTCTCCTTCAATTCGTCGTAAATTAGGGGGAGCATGGAGTTCTTGGTATAAATTTTGGACACAGTCAAATACTACCGTAGATGCAAATGGGTTTATTAAGTCATCTTCACCAATCGTTAAGTTATTTGCTGACTCAATAGAATTAAATGACCAAGCAAGAAAACAGCCGGTTGAATTTGAAAAAATTGATGTAGGTAATTATCTTCTAAAAGGTTCTTTGGGTTTTGCTCAAGAAGGTTGGTACATTGAGTTACCCAAAGATGCCAACGGTAATACAGTGGTTGCCGTAGAGTATTCAACTCTAGAAAATGGCGACATTTCAATTAAGACCTATAAGCGTAAATTTGATTTTGAGCTTGCTGCAGTTGTTGCTGATCATGAAAATCCAATGGATATTCCATTAACCCGTTGGATCGATATTCGATTACATGAAGAACCTGAGCCAGATTCCGAAATTATTCCAACAGAGACTCCTATAGACTTTCAACCAACAAATTTATCCGAGGCTGTAGCTGCAGCCATGAATGGTGTGGAACCGCCAGAAATCTCGGATACAGACGAAACACTTTAATGACCCGCTATTTCAGCGGGTTTTTTATTGCCTAAATTTTGGAGAACCATAAATGAGTTCAGGCGCAAAAATTCGATTATATGCTTGTGAAGAAGCAGTATTAGGGACGACTCCAGCAAATCCAATTTGGTACACCGTTCGAAGAGTAACAGATGGCTTATCAGAAAACGTATCTACTGAAGAAAGCAGCGAAGTAGTGGATTCACGCTATCGACAAGGCGGGGTAGTTACTGAAGCCGAAGTGGCAGGGCAGTTAGAGTTTGAACTATCTCTTGGAACATTTGACTTATTCTTAAGTGCTTTAGCCTTTAATAACTGGGCGACAAACAGCTTAACAATTGGCGGTACTGTTCGAAAATCATTAACGTTAGTTAAAGTTTTTGAAGATATTGGGCAGGTGTTTATTTACCGTGGAGTTCAGGTCAATTCTGGTGAAATTACTATCCAGACTACAGGAAAGATCACTGGTAACTTTGGTCTTGTAGGTAGCTCATTTACTAGACAGCAAGTCAACCCTGTTGTAAATCCGGTTGCAGCTTCAACACGTCCACTGGTCAGTATGCCAAACGTGGAAAACTTGCTTGTAAACGGCCAGTCAATTCAGGGTAAAGCGTGTCTACAGTCTCTTACCATTTCTATCAATAACAACCTTGAAGCAATCCGTTGTATCGGTTCGGGTAAGTACACACCAGAGTTCTATATTGAAAAGATGATGGATATTGAGGCGAATGCTTCTTTCATGTTCTCGTCAACTTCAGCAGGGTGGATTGATGCCATTAAAACCCGAGATGTGTTTACATTGACCTTTGATATTAAAGACAGCAAAGGCAGTAAATATTCGTTTAACTTCCCGCAACTGGAAGTCATGGAAGCCAATCACCCAGATGGCGGTGGTGACGACATTATTACTGTAGACATCAACTTTGCCCAAGTCCGTACAGCGCCAACGATTGTGCGTGCTCTTGTTTAATCAGCTCATTCAGTAACAAAGCCTATGGAATCCCATGGGCTTTTTTATTTCTAAAATTTCAGAGGTTGTTATGGCTTTAAAAGTCGGAATTATTAAAAGCTCGGACGTATCAAAATGGTGTGAATACAAGGGGGTTGATGGCGAAGTACAGGCAGAGTTCAAAGTCCGTGGTATCGCTTATAAGCCTTTTCAGGTAGCCATTGAACGAGCAGGTAACCAGATCTCGTCTAAGGGCTACGATGTAATGGTCAAAGATGAAGATGCCAAGCTTTATCACGAGTTGTTAATGGATGCATGTGCTGCCCATTTAATAGAAGACTGGAAGGGTGTGGTATTTGCCGAAATCGTAGACGGTAAAACTGTTGAGTCTGAAAAGCCCTATACACCTGAGAATGCCTCAAAGCTTCTTAATCTTGGTGATATTGGTATTTCAATCTGGCTATTCATTAAAGAACAGGCCCAGAAGATTCAGGAAGACGCAGACAAGGACAAGGCTTTAATTCTGGGAAAGTCATCGAGCTCTACAAATATCAAAAAACGTATGCGTCGAAAACGCCGCACGAAATCGAGCAAATCAAGTTCTTAGGTGGCCGTATTCCGGATCCGCCAGAATATTCGCATGCGGCTGACTCTATTTTTTCGGCATTTAGTACTATTGCCAGATCCAGACGGTATGAGCAGGGCATCCCGTTATCTTTAGATCAGCAGGCAATCAATGTCTATGCAGAGCATAATGATTTACCAGTAGCTGCTCATATCTTTAATGACTGTATTTTTGCATTGGATAACTTGTTTTTAGATGAAGCCCATAAAAAAATAAATTCCAAGTCCTCAAAAAAGTAACCCTAGAGTTATTTACATATAATAACTCTAGGGTTATTATTATCTCATCAAGTTAATAAGGGATTGGTGTGAAAAGTCTGGATTTAATCAAAATGATTGAAGCAGATGGTTGGTATGAGGTTAGGGTTTCAGGAAGTCATCATCACTTTAAACACCCAACCAAAAAGGGGTTAGTTACAATCCCACATCCTAAAAAGGATTTACCAAACGGAACTGTTAAAAGCATTTTGAAACAAGCGGGTCTAAATTGACCCGCTGTTTCCCGACTTTAAATACTATATCCCTTACAACTAATCATAACGCAGTGGGCGATATGTTTATGCCAAGGGCATGGAGTGTTGAGATGTTATATCCAATTGCAATTGAACGAGGATCAGATACTGAGGCATTTGGTGTCACTGTTCCTGATATTCCAGGTTGTTTTAGTGCTGGTGACACACTTGAAGAAGCTATTGAGAATGTTAAAGAAGCTATTTCAGGCCATTTAGAAATATTGGCTGAAGATGGTGAGGAAATCCCATTAGCTTCCGAACTAGTTAAATTTGTCGATGATCCTGAATATAAAGGAATGATCTGGGCGGTTACCGAAGTTGATGTTAGTCGTTATCTGGGTAAACCAGAAAAAATCAATGTTACTTTACCAAGCCGTTTGATTCGTAAAATTGATGAGAATGTAGGTAAAGGTAAGAGATATACTACTCGATCGGCTTTCTTGGCTGCTGGTGCTGAAAAACTTTTACATGCATAGCCTGATTTAAAAGACCACCTTCGGGTGGTTTTCCTTTATGTGACATTTAGTAACCAGTTTGTTAAAGTTAGTACACTTTATAACAAACGGTGAAATTCATGAAAAAAATATTGGCTGCGGGTTTAATTGGTCTTGGGTTGGTGGGGTGCGCTACTCCAGCCTATAATTATCAAGCTATACCTAAAAATATAAGCAAACCGCCAATTGGATCAGTTAATAAAGCATTTGTAGGGGATCAAATGCTTGAACAGGGAATGGTGGTTGATCGTGAAGTTCTAAACGTCCCTGAAAATATTAAAATTAGTTTTGCTTATTCACTTACTTCAGGCATTTACTTAAAAACAGGCAAAAATGAAAAAGGGCAATATTTTCAGCCATTCAACACTGTCAGTGGTGGGGGGATGGTTCAGAAAAACCCTTTAGCTGACCCATTTAAAGTAGTTATGTTAGATACTGAAGGTAAGCTCTGTGTAGTAACAGTATTTAATGCAAAAAACTGTACTGATAAACATCAAGCTACTATGAAGACAGTAGCAATTGCATCAGATAATTCCTTCCAACAAACATTAATTTATAGTGGAAAATTTGGAAATAAAATTAATGTCGGGTACCGTGAATTCTCAAGTAATCAAGCACGTCCTGCATTCAATAATGATGTTGAATATGATTTAAGCCAATCTAAGCAAATAGGTTATAAAGGTGCTTTATTGGAAGTAATTGATGCCACTAATCAAGATATTACTTACAAAGTTTTGAAGAACTTTAACAAGGTAGATTAAGATGAGTGCACCACAATATAAACCAATGAGAGAAAGTGAAGTTTGTAATGCTATCGGGTGGGTGTTAATAGCTCTCGGCTTTATCGCAGGTTTTTTATTTATTCTTGCATTTGGTCGAATTGAAGTAGCTTCTTACTATGGTAAAGAAACGGTTTGGTCTGGAGTTATGATAGCAACAGGAATCGGAATTATATTTAATGGATTCCTTGCAGGCTACTTATTTCAAAAAGTAGCTAGTATTCTTCGTTACCATGAGAATAAATAATATCTTGTATAAAAAGCACCCTAGGGTGCTTTTTAAAATTGGTTTAACTACCCTGCTTGGTAATTATATTTAACTTAAAAAGAACTACCCACTCATTGAGTGGGTTTTTTATTGCCTAGAGGAAAGTAAAATGGCACAAGAATCCCGTTTGGTCATTGTTATTGATTCGCAAAATGCTGAACGTAATGCGCGTAATCTAGGCAATGAACTTGTTAGCATTGAACGTAAAGGTGAATTTGCATCTAAGTCTATGGACAGCTTGTCTGTAGCCACCAGAGCTTTAGCTGGACACATGGCTGGTTTATTAACAGTAGGTTCAGCCATTTCAAAGATGGATACATATACTGGATTACAAAATCGCCTTAAGTTAGTCACTAACAATCAAGCTGAGTTAAACAAGGCTACGGAAGACACTTTCCGAATTGCTCAAAAAACCTATTCAGCTTGGGATTCTGTGTTACAGGTATATCAACGTTTTAGTGATAATGCTAAAACACTGAATTTAACTATGGATGACACTGCTCGACTAACTGAAACAGTATCAAAAGCAGTTGCGATCAGTGGTGCAAGTGCAGAAGCAGCTGATGCAGCTTTAGTTCAATTCGGGCAGGCTTTGGCAAGCGGTACATTACGTGGTGAAGAACTCAACTCAGTTATGGAACAAACACCAGCTCTAGCAAAGGCTATTGCTAAAGGTATGGGGATCACCGTAGGAGAGTTGCGTTCAGTTGCGGCTGAAGGAAAAATTACTTCACAAGAAATTGTAAAAGCGCTTAGAAATGTAGAATCTGATGTTGATGCTCTTTTTGCTAAAACAGATATCACAATCGGGCAGTCTCTCACACTCCTAAACAACGAGATCACAAAATTTGTTGGCGAAGCAGGTAAGGGAAGTGGTGCGGCACAGGTATTAGCTGGATCAGTTCAAACTCTTGCAAGTAATTTAGATTTAATTGCTGATGGGGCTTTGGTCGTTGGTATTGGTTATATAACTCGTGCAATTTTGATTAAGAGCGCTGCTATTAAAGAGGGAATGGCTTCAACTTTAGCGAGCCGCCAAGCATCTGTATTAAATGCTCAAGCAGAATATGCAGAAGCTACCGCTGCTTTGAATGCAGCAAAAGCTCATCTCGCGAATGTGCGAGCAACAAATGCAGAAACCCAAGCTAAATTTGGAGCAACTGCGGCAGCAACTCGATACGCACAAGCACAGGCAGCAGTAACTGCTGCTACAAATGCACAAACTGCTGCGCAAACACGCCTCTCAGCAGCTTCTTCTTTAGTTGGTAGTATTGGTAGCCGAGCATTAGGACTTATCGGGGGTCCAATTGGAGCAATTACCTTAGGTGTATCCGCTCTGGCTGCAACTTACACTTATTTTAAAGGTAAGGCAGAAGAAGCGAATAGAACTCTCGCTGAACAAGCCGAAGTGGCTAACCGTACTGCTGAAGAATTAAAAGGCTTAAAAGGTGAGGCAAAAACCAAAGCTATTAATGACTTAACAACGGCTTTTAAAGCTCAAAATGAGGAGTTGAAAAAAACAGAAATGGCTGTTGGTTCAGCTTTAATTGATATTCAAAACTACGGTAAAGGTAATGTTGAACTTACAAGGATTTCTAATGAAGCTCGATTGGGCACGATTAGCTACAAGGAGGCTATGGAGCAACTTGCAAAGCAGAAGTTACCCCCAAGCCTAAGAGATGCATTAAAGGAGCAAATCGACAAATATAATGAAGCTTATGAAAAGGCTGATAAGACCAAAACAGCCATTAAATTGTTTGGTATTGAAGTTACCTTAACGGGTAATAAAGCCCAAAATGCAGCAATTGAGCAACAGAAGCATGCTGATGCTATCAAGAATACAAAACAGGCTGCAGATGAGGCTCAAAAGTCCTTACAGAAATTGTATGCAGATAAATTGTGGGATACGCAATTTGTCGAGATAGTAATGAAAAAAGGTTTTTCTGAGTCTCAGGCTAATGATTTACTGAAGCTTTATAAAGATTCATTAGCTAAGGGTCTTAAGGCAGCAGACCGAGAGGCTATGAAAGCATTAACGGATACTTGGAAAGCAGAAGAATCAATCAAAGCCATCACGGATGCTAGAACTGATTCTATACGTGAGCAAAACAAGGAGCTTAAAAATCAGCAAAAAGTACTAAGTGTAAATGCGAAAGTCCTAGCGAATGCTTCAAAATTCGGCTTTGCAGATCTAGAGTCTAAATACAAACTTCCATCAGGAACATTATCCGCGATTCATATGATCGAATCGAAAGGTAATGCAAAAGCCTATAACAAAGAAACCGGGGCGACTGGTGGATTTCAGTTTCTCGAAGGTACTGCCAAGCAATATGGCGTAAAAGACCGCACTGATTTAGCACAGTCTGCTGAAGGTGCGGCTAAGTACATGTCTTATCTTTTGAAGCTTTTTAAAGGTGATTTAGAAAAGGCTGTACGTGCATACCATGCAGGTGAAGGCAATGTAATGAAGGGTAAAGGTATTGGTAAAAATAATAATCAATACTGGAAAGACTATCAAAGTTATATGGCTGGTATTAATGGCTATTCTGCTGGCGATATTTCATCAAAAGACTTTGATAAGCTTATTCAAGATACAACTAAAATGGCTGAGGAGCAGGCAAAACTTCGCCTTCAGTTAGAGAATGAGGTTGCTAATCAAGTAACAAAGATTAGGAATGATCTGGCCAAAAAACTTGAGGATGTTGATAAAGCTAACCTTAGCCCAGAACGCAAGGCCGAAATTAAAGCAGAACTTCAAGCACGTGCAGATAATGATATTGCTATTGCTGAGCAAGCTACAAAGACTAAGCTTGATTCATTCCGAGACTACACAAAGACGGAAGAGCAAATATTAAAAGATAGCTATGCCAAGCGTCAGTTTGAGGCCGAGCATGACCTAGATTTAACTAAAGATCAGCGTAAAGAGGCTGTTGATCTATTAGCTCAACAATTAAAGCAAGAACTTGGGTTAATGCAATTAGCTCAGGAACAGCGTTTATTTCAGGCACGTTTATCATTGCTTTCGGAAACGCAAGCCATGCAGGAACGTTACAGACTCGAACGGGAGGAAATTCTTAAGAATACCAAGCTTTCTATAGAAGAGCGGCAAAAGCTAATCGCATTATCTAAAGCCAATCAGGATAAAGAGACACGCGATAAAGTGAATAACGCTGTTCAAAACTGGGGTGGTATCCAAGCCGATATGAATGGTGCTGGCGAGTTTTTCAGACAGGATCAGGAACGTTTTAGCCGTTTAAATGCTGCAAATGATTTAGCAGATAGTCAATTTGCTGCTACCGACCTGAATGAGCAAAACTCTTTAGATGGTTTGAACGCTCAATTCGAAGCAGGGCTAATTAAGCAGCAGGATTACGAAAATCAAAAAACAGCTATCATTCAAGCTGCTCAAGATCAACGTAATCAGATTGCCACCGAATATGCAAAGAATGCTCAGGATATTGAAGATAAGTATCAGCAAGACCGCTTGAACACTCAAATTGCATTTGGTGGCCAAATGATGGGTTCTCTTACATCTATGTTTGGTTCAATGTTTGGAGAGCAATCTAAAGCTTACAAAATCATGTTCGCTGCAGATAAAGCTTATGCGATTGCAGCTGCGGGTATTGCGATTCAGCAAAATATTGCAGCAGCTTCAAAAGCTGGTTTTCCTCTTAACATTCCATTAATTGCTGGAGCTGTTGCACAGGGTGCAAGCATCATTGCAAACATCCGGGCAATCAAAGATCAAGGTTTTGCGGAAGGTGGTTATACAGGTCGAGGTGGGAAATATCAGCCTGCTGGTATTGTCCATAAAGGAGAGGTGGTCTGGTCCCAAGAAGATATTAAACGCTGGGGGGGAGTTGGTTTAGTTGAGAAAATGCGTAAGAGTGCAAACCCTGAAGCTTTTCTCAATAACAATGCCTCAGCTGATAGTGTCATGCGCCGTGCAATGATGAGCTCTAATGCCTTTATAGAAAGCCAAAAGCAAGCTGACATCTTTAATCAATCGGTTCAAGATACTCAGATTATCTATAAAGTTAATAGAGACACACCTAAGTTGGCGTCTTCGGCAAATTCTGACTTATTCCATGATGGCAAGGTCTACTTCTCATCTAATGGTTTAGTTCAGAATCGTTCAAATCTGGATGATGTTCAGGATTTTACTTTAGGACGTATTTCACGCCCTCAAGCTGAGATGATGCCTTCAATTGAACCTTCTACACCGACAATCAATTTCAAAATTGAAGTGATTAATCAGGTGAGTGGGGCGACAGTTGAAGCCGAACAACTGGACGAGCAAACAGTCCGGATCATTGTTACAGATGAACTGGATAAGCAGCTTCCAAGAAAGGTACCGAAACTTGTAAGTGACCAAATTGGTAATCCAAACTCAACTATTAGTCGGTCTTTGACTGAGAATACGACAGCAAGACGGAATCGATAGTTTTAGATTCCCCCTTATAGAAGGAAGAGATGTTAATGGAATGTAACTAAAACATTTTAAAGATAACGGTATAAGGAGGAAAAATTAAAGTTGCACTTATAGAAGAGAGAAATGTTAATGGAGCGTAACAGATACCTTTTAAAGTAACAGGTATAAGGAGAGATAAATTTAACATTGTACTTATAGAGTGGAGTGGAAAGTTAATGGAAGGTAATAGCTAATTTTTAAAGAGGTGGGTATAAGGAGGATAATTTAACGCTACCCTTATAGAAGGGCAAGAGCTGTTGACACCTTAAACCTACATCTACTTCTAAAACCCATTGACAGCCAATATTATGAAATGACCACCTTCGGGTGGTTTTTTTATGTCTGTATGCGGAAAAACCGCATGAGGATAAACAGGTTGGAAATTTATAAAGTTCCAAAAAGCAAAAACCCCAGTGTTGGCGCACTGAGGTTTTCAATTCAACTCAACCGATCAAAGTTAAGAGGAGAAATCTCTATATGACAAATCATACATCAAAATCACATTTAAAGGTAGATGGAAAAATGAGCGAATCTGGTGCTGATTATGTAGGTAAGATCCAAAGTTATGCATTACTTATTATTGCAATCTCAGTTTTGATAAGTGCTTTAGGAGGCGTTGCATGGCTATTATTAAAATAAATCAATTTGAATATTAAGAACCGACCTAATTAAAGGTCGGTTTTTTATTGCCTGAAGGAAAGTTATGTACAAGTTAAAGCTAAATCCCCAGACCAGCGGCTATGGCGTAACACCAGGTGATGATGTGAAACGTCAGCAGATGGATGGCGGACGTGGTCGCTATTACATCGATGTAAAACGTAATAGCCACATTGTTGATGTGAACTGGAATTTAAGTAAAACCGATTTCAATAAAATGATGGCCTTCTGGCGGATCTATCAGAATAAGCCAGCTTCATTTTATGCGGATCTGGTGATTGATCAGGGAGCACGTCAGCAATATCTATGCAATTTCATTCCAAACTCGTTCAAGACCAATGAAGTGAATGGCAACCTTTACCGGGTAAATGCACAGCTCGAAGTTGTTCAAAACCAGCCTAACCTTATCGCTGATCAGGCACTTATCAAAGATTGGGAGGTCTAATGGATAACGAATATGCCAAATTCTTTTTCAATCGAAAAGTAGATGTTTATCAACTGGAATGTATTGAACTATCACACCCTTCTTTTATGAATACTTACCGGGTGGTCCGTAATGATGATCGCGGGGTGTATGTTCAGCACAATGAAGGCGCGGGGCAAGTATTTTACGAATACCTACCAATGACAATTCAAAGATCCGGAATGCTCGGTGATCTGGACCAGACTTTGACCGTTTCAATATCTGGGCTTGGTGATATTTTGCCGGATGAGTTTGAACGGGTAATTGAGGGGCAATATTCTAATGTAAAGCCGACCGTAAATTACCGCCTTTATAGTTCAGATAACTTGAATACACCAATGTTTTATCTACTAGGTCTACAACTCTCCAGTGTTGCCATGAATCATAAAGCTGTGACATTCAAGGCTGAATCACCACGATTAAATACTGCGAAGACTGGAGATATCTTTGCACTGGATCGTTTTAGTGGTTTGAAGGGGGCTATATGAAGAGTCACGATCATTTGCTCGATAAGCAATATGACGAGGAATACTACAACTGTGTTCACTTCGCGCATGAAGCTGCAATGGATCTATATGATATTGATCGAGGAGAGGCGCTTGAGTTTTTTATGAAGCCCGTCAAAGAGAAGGTATTTCTGCCATCAAGATTGAAGTTACTAAATCCATTGCCTATGCCTAAGGAAGGCTGCATAGTCGCCTTTCACTCTAGATACCGAAACAAGCCCCCACATGTGGGGCTTTTTCGTTTGGGGCGTATTTTGCATTTGCAGGAATCAGGCGTTTCATGGATGCCAATTCAAGTCGTTCAAGCATTTGGATTTAATCGTGTGAGTTTCTATGATTAAGATTATTTATAAACAAGACCCTTTATCCGAAGACAAAACAATTGAACACGCCGAAACTTTGGGTCAATGGCTTACTTCAAAATATGACCATATGCCTGAGCATGTCCGTATTTTTCATACCACAAGCAATATGGATCATGCAGAAATTTCATTTGCGAATGAAGTCACGCCGAAGAATGCATATGAATTAAAGCAGCTCGATTTCTTGCCAGGCACTTTCATTGTAATTGAGAATCCCAAGGGTATGGACCCCATAACTCTAGCTTGGATAGTGGTTGCCTCTATAGTTATGGGTGTGGCTGTTGCATTATTAATGCCAGTACCATCAATTACCCAAACCAACCAGAATAACAATCAATCCTCGTCTGCAAATAACGAATTATCAAACCGTGAAAATAAAACTCGCGTAAATGGTCGTATCGCAGATATTTATGGTGCCGCTCACGATACCCCTGATCTGATTACTGTGCCTTACAAGGTATATGAAAACAATGTCGAAGTAGAGCATGTTGTTGGTTGTATTGGTCGTGGTCACTATAAAATTAACGGTGCATATGACGGTGAAACCAACATTGTTGATATTGCCGGTGCATCGGTAGAAGTCTATCGACCGGGTGTCGATATTGTCTCGGGTGAGCCATATTTTTCGCTTGGTACCGAAATTACCACGCCGCCACTAACGGTTCAGCATCAAAACTCGGTGAATGGCCAGATCTTGCGTCCGGCAGATACTCAAAGCTTGGAAGGTACCAACTATCTTCTTTTTGCATATCCAAATGAGATCTTGCGTGCATCTGCAAACAATACGGATTTAACCACTAAGTTTGTTAGTAATGACCGGGTAGAAATCACAAATGCTTCGTTTACTTTTAACGGCCAGACTTATGATTTAAACGGTACATATAGCGTTCTATCGGTAGCTGATGACCGTATGGCATTGTCTAATCCGGCTGCGGTAAACTCCAACTGGTTAAAGCTTAAAGAGTTAAGTAACCAACAAACAACAGCTTTATCACCAAAGATAAGTTCAATAGGTGAAAAGTGGATTGGTCCTTTCATTCTGGACAATGTTGAACGTAGCCGGGTGCTGTGTAATTTTGTGGCCACAAATGGACTTTATACCGTTTCAGCAGGTGGAAATCAGGGTGCTGTAAACGTCACGATTGAAGTTGAGGTAACACCGGTAAATGAATCTGGTGCAGCCATTGGCAATCCAATGCTGAAGCAGATCATTCTAAAGGGTTCAGCAAAGTCACGTCAGACAGTTGGTGCAACGCTGGATATGGTGACTTTTCAGGGTCGCTGTAGTGTCCGTGCACGCCGTTTAACTCCAACACCGGCAGTTACCACTGTTGTTGATGAAGTAAAGTGGCAGGCGCTTTACGGTGCTTATCCTTTGCAAAGTACAGTGTATGAGCATGAAACGGTTTTTCGTGCGCGTACTTATGCAACCACTGGAGCTTTATCTGTTAAGTCCCGCAAGATCAATTTTGATCTCCAGCGAATGTTGCCGACTTATAAAAACGGGGCAATGACAACAGAGCTATATCCAACGTCTAGCTTTGCTGATGCACTAGTCTCAATGGCACTGGATGAGAAGATTGGTCGCCGTACGATTGATGAGATTGATCTGGAAAACATCTATCGCACATATAACGATGTAGTTGATTATTTTGGTACACCACTTGCGGCTGAGTTCTGTACTACGATTGATGATACAAACCTGTCTTTTGAAGAGCTGGTCACCAATCTTTGTGATGCCGTGTTTTGTACTGCATATCGGCAAAATAATAAGCTCAAGCTTTATTTTGAACGTCCAACTGATAACTCGGTAATGCTGTTTAACTTCAGGAATATCATTCCGGATAGTTACAAGCATGACCTGACCTTTGGCGTGATGGATGACTACGACGGACTGATCTATGAATACACGGATCCGACCGACGATAGTCGTATCAATATCTATCTACCGGATAAAGGGGCCAAGAACCCCAAAGAGGTGAAATCTGTAGGTGTGCGTAACAAGTGGCAAGCTCATTTTAATGCGTACCGGCTTTGGAACAAGCTTCGCTTCCAGCGCAAATCCATTACCTTTGATGCGGCACCAGAATCAGAATTACTGGTTTTACGTGACCGGATTGCTGTAGCGGATTATCGCAATGGTATTCATCAAAGCGGCGAGGTGGTACAGCAAGAAGGTTTAATTCTTACATTGAGTCATGATGTTGATTTCATAGCTGGCAAGAGTTATGTGATTTATCTGCAAATGGGAGATGGCAGCGTTGATCTAATTCCTGTTACTGCTGGATCAGCTAAGAATAAGATGATCTTAGGACGTTTGCCAAACGGTGCACTCAAACTAAGTTCTGATGATTTTGTTAATACCATTTATACGGTTGTTAATGATGATACAAAGGATTCATTACCTTATCTGGTTGCTAAGAAAGATCCGGTTGATAAGTTCTCAAATACGATTACTGCAGTCAATTACGATGTGCGTTATTACCTCAACGATAAAGACTTTATTGACGTGCCAGTTGATGATTCACCGATTTACATTCGATATGACCAGTTAGATATTAATCTTGCACGTCTATATCAGATGCAAAGAGGTGATTTGCCAACAACTGGTGAAATTAGCTTTATTGTTGAAGCTGGTGCTTTGGTTTCGAGTTCTAGTTCTCTTAGACCTGAAACACGAATGGTTTATAAATTTGATTATGACAGACAGAACCTTGAATTTATTGTTCCTGCTGCACCTGAGTTACCAGCGATTGATACTGGAGAGTTTCCTTCTGGTCTTACCGTAAATCTTACGATCAAAGGTTCTGTTGTAGGGCGCGGTGGCGATGGAGGGTTACCACATTTAGCATATGCAGGACTATCAAATGACCCAGATTACAACTTTGCTAAAGCCCGCCGTGATGGGTTTCAGGGCGCACCGGGTTTAATGAACCGGCATAGTAAATTGAACCTGATCATAGATGGCGGAACATTGGCTCGGGGGGGCTCAGGTGGTGGGGCTACACCAAGTGGTATTTACACGGGGCTGAATTATGGAGTTCAAGGTGTTCCTGGTGGAGCTGGAGCACCGTTTGGTCGAGTTATGACTGGACAGCCAATCTACAATGATACTCAGGACTGGCGTTGGTATCTCGAAGGGGGTTATTTATTGGTTGTTAAAGTTACAGATGCTGAAGCTGAGATTCCAGGTAAGGGATATAGAACTCCTAATGATGGTCGTTATGTATCACCTTTATCTGGTGATGGAGGAGGCTGGGGCCAACGTGGTACTAAGTCTACCAATGATGGGACATGGAACTGGCAATATCATGGTACAACTGAAGGCCAACCAGGAGCGGGTGGTACCGCAATTGTTGGAGTAGCACCACTAACGACACAATTGATAAATGGAGGGAAAATCTTACAAACCCTTTAATACTTTGAAAGAACTTAGAGCACCCAAAAGGGTGCTTTTTTATTGCCCAAGATCTGGAGGAAGGCATGCATGAACGATCAAACAAATAGTGTTGTAGAAGCAGCTGCAAGTACGGCTGCCGCGACTGCAACAAAATTCACTTATGGCTATGTAGTAGGAGGCAGCTTGATCGGTGTAATAGGCAAAATTGATTGGGCCGTTGTCTTTTCAATCTTAATCGGTATAGCAACCTACCTAACAAATCTTTATTTCAAAAAACGAGATGAGAAGCGTAAGGACGAGATTCATAAGCTTCAAACAAAGCAATACGAGCTGACTAAAAAACGTTTAAAAGGTGATGGTGATGAGTAGTGAAAACACCCGGACATATTTGGCATACATGGTAATTGCTATGTCATTCCTCTGTGTTCTTGGCTTGTTCTTTATTGAATATCCAGACAAAAACCGTGATTTATTAAACGTGTCACTAGGCACGTTGCTTGGGTTATCAAGTGCTGTGATTGCCTTCTATTTTGGATCTACCAATAAACAAAAGAAAGAAACTGAAGATTCAAATCATCAGTAACTATTCAACCTTAAATACCGCCTTCGGGCGGTTTTTTATTATCTGAGGAAAATTGAAATGAACATCGAACAATATCTTGAAGAACTAATCAAGCGTGAAGGTGGTTATGTAAATAACCCTGCTGATCGAGGTGGTGCAACTAAATACGGTATTACTGAAGCAGTTGCTCGAGCAAACGGATTTAAAGGAAACATGAAAGATTTGCCGCTTGATGTCGCCAAGTCTATTTATCGCAAAAACTATTGGACAGCTCCGCGTTTTGATCAGGTGAATACCGTTTCTTCAGTGGTAGCGGAGGAGTTATTAGACACAGGAGTAAATTGTGGTACCGGCTTTGCAAAACCTCTTTTACAGCGTGCACTAAACTTATTGAATAACCAGGGTAAAGCAGGTTGGCCAGATCTTACGGTCGACGGAATTTATGGACCTGCTACATTAAATGCTCTTAAAATTTATATTGCCAAACGTGGAAAAGATGGCGAGAAAGTATTAGTGCGAGTTCTTAATATCATGCAAGGCCAGCGCTACATTGAAATTTGTGAGCGCAATCCCACGCAAGAGCAATTCTTTTATGGTTGGATCCGTAATCGGATTTCATAGTATGAAAGTGTACCAGCGCAAACGGTCAAAACTTGCTTGGGTAATTGGTTTGCTGTGCATTCTGCTATCAGGCTGCACAGCTCATACAATTAATAGTAAGGTTAATATTAGAATTTGCGTAAAAGCCCTTTAATAGGACTTTCATAATATCGATATTGAAAATACTAAATCGAAGAAAAATATCTTCTTTTATTTAAAATAAATACAATTTTCTATAAAATAGTCTTTTTGAAGATTTAAAGTTATATGAATAAATTTAATTACTTAGACCAATTAATTGCAAATTGTGAAGAAGCAAAAAAAGCTTTTCCTAGTCGCGAAATAACTATAGACAATATAGCTGATATAGAAAAAGTTAAGGATTTTAAGTCTGCGATATATATTATCCGAGAAATTGGAGGTAATCCCTTAAAAACATTTAATGATTTTATCTCCTTTAGAGAGGAGGAGGGGCTAAAAGGTGAAAATCGAATGAGGTGTGCAAAGCCAAATAGTCCTTCAGAAATCTTATACGTAGGTTCCTCGATAAACGATCTAATAAATCGTTTAAGAGAACATACAACAAAAGTGAGTAGTTTAAAAACTTATGCTTTGAGATTAAATAACTGGTTTAAAGGAGAATATCAAATTCATATTAAAGAATATGATGTCAGTAGAGATATTCTTCAATTGATTGAAGATAATCTAGCTTATGAGCTAAAACCAGCTTTTGGAAAAAGAGGACCAAATGGTAAATATAGTTAACGTTAAGTTTTCGCTAGCTGTATATTCTAATGTTAGGATGTACAGCACATACGATCAACAGTAATGTGAATGTAGGAATTTGTGTGAAAGCCCTCTGAGGAGAGCTTTTACAATTTATGCATTTTTTACATTACCTAACTGATTATTTTTACTAAAATAAATACATATTAAAATAGCAACTAATATTACTCCTGATGCTGCAAAACGGCTTAAGTCTAAACCTCCAGCGGAAAGGGGCTTATCTAGAAAGTCTCCAACTACAGCACCCAAAGGACGAGTTAAAATAAAAGTGCTCCAGAATAAAAATGTTCGTGAAACAGAAGTGAATTTATACAAAAACACCATCAATAAAATGAGTGCTGAGAAAAGAGCAATCCCGCCACTATAGCCTAATCCAATCGTATCTGCTGACCAGTCACCAAGAGCTGTACCCAAAGTTTGGCTAAAGGTAATTGTTAACCAATAAAAGACTTCTGATTTAGGTTTATTAACGGTATGAGGGGAGACGCTGCCTTCAACTTTATACCAACCCAATAATGAGAAGATGACTAAGCCGAGGAGTAAGCTACTTCCTCCACTATAACCAATACCTAAAGATCGAGTGACAAAGTCTGCTAATGTTGTACCAACAGTTGTACTCGCAATAATGGTAAACCAATATAAATATGGTTTATAACTTTTTGCCTTAATTTGACAGATCAATAAGATAATAAAAACTATGGCAAAAATAAAAGTACTAGTTAAATACCCAAGTTTCAATGACATTGAAAAACTATCTCCGCCAGTTTCACCAAAAGTAGTTGCGAAGATTTTAGTAATCCAGAATAGAAGGGTAACTTGGGGGACTTTAGTTACATACTCACTCATTTCATGACTTGAATTATTCATCTAAGAGTCTCAAATGATAAATTTATCAAACAATAAATTTTTAAAATTAAGATGAGCTTAAAGATTTGTTTTTAATAATATAGCTTTGTATTCTTATTGGCTACTAAGCTCATTTTTTAATTTCTATTTAAGTTTTACTAGCTAAGATTTCGAGTTTTTAATATTTAGTGGTTTTTAAATGCTAGTAAATTTTTTAAAATTCAAAGAGATATGTAATAATATTACACTATTAAATTTTAATTTGCTTTTATCTATCTGGCTAGTTTTATTTCTGAATATAGGTTTTTTTAAAAAAATCCATCAACTTACACCTTATAATGGTATTAAGTCAGTTCTTTTCTTAGGGGCGACATTAGTTATTTTAATAGCGGCATATAATTTAATTTTTCAATTAATAAATTGGAAATGGACTGCCAAAATCTTTGCAATTTTATTGATATTTATTGGTGGTTTTAGCTCTTATTTTGTAAATACATTGGGTGTCATTATTTCACCCGACCAAATTCAAAATATGGTGCAGACCGATGTTTCGGAAGTTACCGATCTAATCTCTTTACGCTTTGTTTTATGGACAGTTTTTTTTGTTATTTTGCCCATTTTTTTAATTACTCAAGTTAAATTTAAACAAGAAAAAGCATCACGGTTGTTATTGAAGAAAGTATTCTCACTGGTAGCTTCATTTGCAGTGGTCGGTGTTTTACTTTTTACTTACTATGTCGATTTCGCTGCAATATTTCGTGAGCATCGTGATTTAAAAGGGATGATTTCACCGCAAAATAGTATTTCATCGCTTATGTCTTACTATCATAAGAAGGCTCCGAAGAAAAATCTGCCTCTTGTGATATATGGACAAGATGCTCATCAAGTTCAGCAAGTACAAAAGAACCTCCCTAAGTTAATGATACTTGTTGTCGGTGAAACGGCACGTGCCGAAAGTTTCTCTCTAAATGGGTATGCAAAAAATACGAATCCGGAGCTTTCTAAACAAGATATTTTCAACTTTTCGCAAGTGAGCTCATGCGGTACGGCGACAGCCGTTTCTGTGCCATGTATGTTCTCGGGTATGCCACGTGTAGATTATGATGAGCAATTAGCTAGTCACCGCGAAGGTTTATTAGATATTGCAAAACGTGCGGGTTACCAAGTGACTTGGATTGATAATAACTCGGGTTGTAAAGGTGTATGTGATCGCGTTGAACAATACCAGATTCCAGAAAACTTAAAGAAAAAATGGTGTAAAGATGGCGAATGTTATGATGACATTCTCATTGACAGCTTAAAGCAGTATTTGGCTACTATTGCCAAAGATGATGATCGTCCGCGTTTGATTGTTCTGCATCAAGTGGGTAGTCATGGACCTGCATATTACAAGCGTGCACCTGAGGCATATCAACCTTTTAAACCGACTTGTGATACTAATGCGATACAGGGCTGTTCGCATACTGAATTGCTAAATAGTTATGATAATACAATTGTATATACAGACCATGTATTAAGCCAAATGATTAATACTCTAAAAGAAATATCAAAGTATCAGACAGGTTTATGGTATTTATCTGATCATGGCGAATCAACCGGAGAACATGGTTTATATTTACATGGTTCACCTTATGCAATCGCACCGAGCCAACAAACACATGTACCAATGATTATGTGGTTCTCTGAAAGTTGGAAACAACATAATCTTGCTCAAGTGAATTGTTTAAGCCAAAAAACTAAACAAAAGTTAAGTCAGGATAATTTATTCCCAAGTTTGTTAAGTTTGCTGGATGTAAAAACTAAGGTAGTAAATAACAAACTTGATATGTTGAGCCAATGTAAATAAATATATTTTTAATTTATATAAAACGAAGCAAAATAGACTTGTTTCGTTTTATAAAATGTATTGGTTCGTAATTAGCACACATTTTAAGATCCCTCTAAAATTATTTAATAAACCTTCGTCAGCTATGCATCAAACTTACAACAATATAATTATTCTTAAAACCCAAAGACCACCCAGATTCTTTATAGAAAGGTTCACCATATTTAATTGTATGCTCGATATAAAAGTAAACCCAATATTTCATTTCTTAATTCTCAATTATTTAGTAAGTAATTTAATTTTTTCTAACCATTTTGCATATGCTTCAGTTTGCTGGGGTAGGTACTCATAATAATCATATGTGCCTTGTTCGCCAGACATTACATGGCCAATCATGAGTTGAGCCACATCACGCGATGTAAATGCACTGAAGTTAGTTCGTGCTGTTCTTCGTAGGTCATGAAGGGACCAATGCTTCATAAAATAGTCATGATGTCTTCTTAGGCGCTCCATTAAATAACCAGGCAATGAATTAGATGATCCATGACTCATCGGAGTTTCTTCACTATCATTTGTTAAGAAGTACTCACATGAGCTATAGTCGAAAGCTTCGACAATTAATCCCTCCATTTCAGGCAAAATAGGGCGAATAATTTCACGGCCAGTTTTCTTACCAGTCTTGTTGTTGATTACTGGTACGATCCAGACTTTTCTATTTAAATCAAAATCAGTCTTTTTAGCTTTTCTGAGTTCGCCATTTCTACAACCAAACATTAAACATAGTTTTAAGAAAATTTTGTTTTTAGGCAAAATGTTTGATTCTTCAATAGCCAGCCATACCATTTTAATTTCTTCATCCGAAAGAAATCTGGTACCTCTATTTCTTTCAATTCCTAGATCTTCTTTAGCATAGATATCGGATAAGACATTCACTTCAAGCAATTGTCTTTTTTTAGACCATTTTAGAACCTGTTTTGCATTCGTTAATACCCGATCTGCGATCGAAGGTACATCATCAGCTAATTCTTCAAGTAAGGCCAACCATTGTTGCAGAGTAATGCGGTCAACTGGTAAATCACCAATTTCAGGGATGACATGTTGTTCAAAGGTGTTTTTAATTTGCTGTGCAGAAGTCTTTTTCTTTAGACAATAACTTTCATACCAGTCATTAAAGACATCTTCAAATGTGCTTGCATCGATGTATTTTTGCTGCTGTACACGAACCTCAACTTTAGGATTCATTCCCTTATCTAATAGTGAACGCATTTCACTAGCTTTTATACGTGCATCTTTGAGAGAGATATGAGGGTAGGTACCAAGGTCTAAACGTTCGGCTTTTCCAGCAAAACGGTACCGAAGCTGAAAAACAATTTTACCTTTAGGTGAGACTCTGACACTCATTGAGTCTCGATCTGCTATTTCTTCAACCTTATCACGTGCCTTGCCGTTATTAGCTTTCAGCCACACCTCAGTTAAAGCCATAGTCCACCTGTGTACATAATTTTAGTTGAGCAAGAGATAAGTGCGAATATGTACACCAATGTGTACATAATTAATGAGACTTATTCTGTCCTAAAATGTCTTAGTATGTCTATATTAAAAACGATGGAAATATTGAGAAATAAGGCTTTTATTGTTGTTTTTGTCTTGGTGTGTCTTAGAGTGGCTAAATGGCATTAATTCTTTTGAACGATTAATGCCATAGTTGTTCCATATAAGCCATGACCCTGAGAGGCTTTTCAGGGTCAGTTACACAAAAAGTGAAGTCTTATTTTTGTTCAAGCCATGCAGGTAATGCTGCGATAACTTGTCCAAACTTCTCGTTAAGTGGCGCGCCACCTTGTGCTAAGTCAGGTTTACCACCACCTTTACCACCTAACTCTGTTGCTAGATGTTTGATGATGTCACCTGCTTTTAGAGTTGCAGTGTATTGTGATGCAACTGAAGCAAGTAGGCTAACTTTGTCACCCTCTACACCAGCTAAAACAATAACTGCATTCTCTAATTTCGATTTAACACTGTCGTGTAAGTTGCGAAGTGATTTTGCATCTACACCTTGAACAGTGGTAATAAGCGTTTGACGACCAGCAATGGTTTGTACCTGATCAATCAATTCTGACGCTTGGAAGTTTGCCAATTTCTGATTGAGCTGTTCAATCTGCTTTTGTAATGCAGAAACCAATTCAACATTGGCTTGTACACGCTCAACAGTTTGGTCTTTCTGTGCTTTTAATAAGCTATTAATGTGCTGGATATCAGCATCAGTTTTTTGTACTACATCTAGCGCTTTAGTACCTGTAACAGCTTCAATACGACGTACACCAGCAGCTACACCACCTTCAGAAGTGATTTTGAATAAACCAATATCACCTGTACGTTTAACGTGGATACCACCACAAAGTTCAATTGAGAAGTTTTTCTCATCAATAATTGAACCCATAGAAAGTACACGTACTTCATCACCATATTTTTCACCGAACAACATCATGGCACCTTTAGCTTTTGCAGCCTCGATATCAAGAAGTTCGGTTGTTACAGCACTATTTGCAATAATTTCTGCATTCACTAAGCGCTCAACTTGTTGTAACTGTTCAAAAGTTACAGGTTGGTCATTAGCAAAGTCGAAACGTAAGATATCGCTTGCAACTAAAGAACCTTTTTGTTGTACATGTGAACCTAAGATTTGACGAAGGGCAGCATGTAATAGATGAGTTGCAGAGTGGTTACGTGCAGTTGCTTCACGAATGTCTGCTTTAACAATCGCTTCAACATTTTGATCTGCTTTAAGGCTACCAACGGTCACAATACCTTGATGAACAAAGGCACCGCCTGACTTTTTAGTATCTTGAACTTCAAAAATACCAGTTTCATTTTTGAAAATACCAGTATCGCCAATTTGACCACCACTTTCAGCATAGAAAGGAGTTTGGTTTAAAACGATAAGCGCTTCATCACCTTCAGAAACTTCGTCAACTTGTACACCATCTTTATAGATCGCTACAATTTGACCTTGACCAGTGGTATTGATGTAACCGTCAAACTGAGTTTCGCCTTCAACTTTTACAATGTTGTTATAGTCAACAGCAAACTTACCAGCATCACGAGCACGTTGACGTTGTGCTGCCATTTCTACTTCAAAACCAGCTTCATCAATAATAAAGTCACGTTCACGTGCAATATCAGCAGTTAAGTCTGTCGGGAAACCATAGGTGTCGTAAAGTTTAAATACAGTCGCACCAGGAATCGTTTTATCTTTTAATTGAGCAAGCTCACCTTCGAGTAGTTTCAAGCCTTGCTCAAGTGTTTTTGCAAACTGTTCTTCTTCACGAATTAAAGTTGCTTCAATCACATCTTTACGAGCTGCAAGCTCTGGATATGCATCACCCATAACTTCAATTAAAGGTTGCAACATTTTGTAGAAGAACGTACCAGTTGCACCAAGTTTATTTCCGTGACGAACAGCGCGACGGATAATACGGCGAAGTACATAACCGCGACCTTCATTACTTGGATTTACACCGTCAGCAATGAGGAAACAGCATGAACGTGCATGGTCTGCAACAACACGTAAAGAAGGCTGACCTTGGTCTTCAATACCGATAATGTTGGCAGCAGCTTTTAATAGGTGTTGGAACAGGTCAATATCATAGTTTGAATTAACATGTTGCAATACAGCAGAGATACGCTCTAAGCCCATACCTGTATCAACAGACGGAGCAGGGAGAGGGTGAAGCACGCCGTCAGCAGTACGGTTAAACTGCATGAAAACGTTGTTCCAGATTTCAATGAAACGGTCACCGTCTTCTTCAGGTGAGCCTGGTAAACCACCCCAGATGTGATCACCATGGTCAAAGAAAATCTCAGAACATGGACCGCATGGGCCAGTATCACCCATTGCCCAGAAGTTATCAGATGCGTATTTTTCGCCTTTATTATCACCAATACGGATAATACGTTCTGGCGCTAAACCGATTTCTTTGTTCCAGATGTCGTAAGCTTCGTCATCGGTGTGGTAAACCGTGGCATAAAGTTTATCTTTTGGTAAAGCAAGCCATTGTTCGCTGGTTAAAAATTCCCATGCGAATTTAAGCGCATCACGTTTGAAATAATCACCGAATGAGAAATTACCTAACATTTCAAAGAATGTATGGTGACGTGCAGTGTAGCCAACGTTGTCTAAGTCATTGTGTTTACCGCCAGCGCGTACACATTTTTGAGATGTAGTTGCACGCACATAGTCACGTTTCTCAAGACCTAAAAAGCAGTCTTTAAACTGGTTCATCCCAGCATTTGTAAATAATAAAGTTGGGTCGTTGGCAGGAACAAGAGAACTCGACGCGACACGTGTATGCCCTTGCGTTTCAAAGTAGCGCAAAAATGCTTCACGAATTTCAGCAGATGTCATTAAACGAGTACTCACAACCAAGTCACTCCATATTTTCGAATTTGGCTAAATGTATCAATGCCTGTTTGTTTTATGCCAAACCTTAGCATGTGATACGGGGCTTATTTTTTAAAAACGCTAAATTGTAGCGGAAAAACCCCACCGAACCAACGATTTTAAAAGGAATATCTTACAAAACTGTGATTTGGCTAAAAATCTATATTCAATTGGCCTTGACGTGCTTTACTATATGCCTTCTTTAGTTTGTAGTTTTGTTGATAAGGATAGGTCATGCAACGTATCGCCATTAATGGGTTTGGTCGGATTGGACGTAATGTTTTACGCGCCTGGTTCGAAAGCCCAAAACAATTTCATTTTGAAATCGTGGCGATTAACGATATAGCAGATGTCCAGACATTAGTGCATTTATTTAAATATGATTCTACGCACGGCCGCTTCAATGGAAATGTAGATATATTCATTGAAAATGAAAAAGTTTTTTTGAATATTCAGTCAAATCAACGAACGCTAAAAGTTGAGGTTTTAAAGCAGAAACAACCTGAACTTTTACCATGGTCTAGTTTAGATATTGATGTGGTACTTGAGTGTACAGGACTGTTCCGTTCTCATGCGGATGCAACACGTCATCTACAAGCAGGGGCGAAGCGGGTTATTATTGGGGCAGCACCTTTTGATCATGTTGACGCAGCCATTGTTTATGGTGTGAACCACAATGAAGTCAAAGTGACTGATCAGATCATATCAAGTGTTTCATGTACTACGCAGGCTTTGGTTCCATTAGTAAAAATTATTGATGATGCTTTCGGTATTGAAACTGCGCTTATGACAGAAATTCATGCAGTGACAGCAGATCAATCTGTTCTTGACCACGCACATCGTGATTTACGTCGTGCTCGAGCTTCAGGGCAAAATATTATCCCGACCACATCTAGTGCACTCGGTGCATTAAAACGTGTTATGCCTAAAATGGAAGACCGTATTGATGGTTATTCAATTCGGGTACCAACTATTAATGTGGCGGCAATTGACTTAACTTTTATCGCGCAATCTCCAATTACTGTGCATCGCATTAATGAATTGCTGATTAAAGCTTCTCAAACAGATTATGCGGAAATTATGGCGGTAACAGATGAGCCATTAGTTTCGAGTGATTTCAATCATTCACCTTATTCACTCATTGTTGATTTAACTCAAACTATGGTTGTAGGGCATCAAGCTAAAGTATTCGCTTGGTACGATAATGAATGGGGCTATGCAAATCGTTTATTGGATCTGTGTGATTCTTTCTAAATTTAAAATACCTTAAGAAAGCTATTCAAAGATTAAATCTGGTTAACTGGCAACAAGGAGATAGCTCAGATATTGGCCCACTCTTTGGTCGAAGAACTTTTGTCTATGATATGAGTGAATGAGAATAAAGTATTGAATATTATTATTAATTCATAAAATCTTCTTTTTGACTTTAGAGTTTATTAAGAAAGATTTATGCAAATTGTCAGGTGCATGGCACAAAGTATCATGCTACACTAAGAGAAATCGGGTGTGTTCCCGATTTTTTTATGTGGGGTCGTTCCACGTTGATCAGATTTTAGGCTTGAAATATGACCATTTCAGAGACATGGTTGCTGCCTGACGGGGTAGCAGATGTATTGCCGGAACAGGCGCAAGTCATTGAAAAACTTCGCCGTGAAGCTTTAGATTTCCTCGCGGTACGAGGTTATCAATTGGTATATACACCATTTATCGAATACATCGAATCGTTGTCTTCATTATCAGAATCAAATCAAGACTTAGATTTAGTAACTTTTAAGGTCATTGATCAGCTCTCAGGCCGTTTACTCGGTGTTCGTGCTGATATGACGCCACAAGTTGCACGTATCGATGCACATGTAAGACCAGTTGAAGGTGTTGCACGTTACTGTTATTCAGGGACTGTATTACATACTAAACCACAAAATTTTAATGCCACACGTGCACCTCTACAATTAGGTGCAGAGTTATACGGGCATGACAGTATCGAAGCTGATGTCGAAATGGTCGATGTTATGCTGGGGTTGATCGAAAACATCTATACTTTACAAGGCGCGCATTTAGATTTGGGCCATGTAGGGTTGTTCCGCAGTTTAGTAAAATGTGCTGGACTGTCAAAAAATGAAGAGCATGAGCTTTCAGATCTTTATCAAAGAAAAGCGTTACCAGAGTTAGCTGAATTTACTCAAAACCTCAATATGGGTTCTGATTTCTATGCACTTGGCCGTTATTCTAGTGATCTAGAAGCATTACAGGTGAATTTAAGTGCAAACATCTTACAAGATGCTGAATTTAAGTCAGCATTAGATGCACTTAAAACAACACTTGCGCAAATTAAAGGCCGTTGGCCAAATCTCAATATCGGTATTGATGTTGTGGAGCTCCGTAGTTATCACTATCACACTGGCTTAATGTATGCGGTCTATGCACCGAACCGTGCTGCGCCTTTAGCGCAGGGTGGTCGTTATGATGGTATTGGTGAGCACTTTGGCCGCGCACGTCCTGCTACTGGCTTTAGTTGTGATTTATATGCCCTAGGTGCAAATCAGTTCGCTGAAATCGAAACTGTTGTTGCTCCAAAAGGCTCAGAACAGGATTTACTCTCAGCAATTTCGAATGCACGTGCTCAAGGTTTACGTGTCGTTCAATTGTTAGGTAATGATGATTTAAGTTCTATTCCATATGCGACCCATCAACTCGTGTCGCAAAATGGACAATGGAATATTGAAAAGATTTAATCGCCAACGGTAAATTTTTACTGGTGGTTTCCAATTTTAACAGCATGATGTAATGAGGCTATTATGGGCAAAAATGTTGTGGTACTTGGTACCCAATGGGGCGACGAAGGTAAAGGTAAAATCGTCGACCTGCTCACAGATCAGGCGGCTGCGGTAGTACGTTATCAAGGCGGACATAACGCAGGTCATACTCTTGTCGTAGGTGGTAAAAAGACTGTATTGCACCTCATTCCATCAGGCATTTTACGTGAAAACGTATTGTGCTTAATTGGTAATGGTGTAGTACTTTCACCAGCCGCGTTAATTGAAGAAATGGGAATTTTGGAAGCGGAAGGTGTTCCTGTTAAAGAACGTCTGCGTATTTCTCCAAACTGTCCACTCATTTTGCCTAACCACATTGCACTTGATCAGGCACGTGAGAAGAAACGTGGTAATGCTAAAATCGGTACTACAGGTCGTGGTATTGGTCCTGCATACGAAGATAAAGTGGCTCGCCGTGCAGTGCGTGTTGCTGACCTTGTTCGTGGTGGTGCAGCGCTTGAAGAAAAACTCCAAGAAATGCTTGAGTTACATAACTTCCAGTTAACTCAGTTCTACGGTGTAGAAGCTGTTAAATTTGAAGATGTATTGGCTCTTTGCAACCAATGGCGTGAAGTGCTTGCTCCATTAGTGATTGATGTGACTAAAGTATTGCATGACTATCGCAAAGAAGGTAAGGCTGTAATGTTTGAAGGAGCTCAAGGCTCACTTCTAGACATCGACCACGGTACTTATCCGTATGTTACAAGTTCAAATACAACTGCTGGTGGCGTAAGCTCTGGTTCAGGTATGGGACCTTTACATCTTGATTATGTATTAGGTATTACTAAAGCTTATACAACACGTGTAGGTGCTGGTCCATTCCCAACTGAATTAGTTTACGACGCAGCGGCTGATTCTGGTGATCCGATTGGTAAACACCTAGGTACAGTTGGTCATGAATTTGGTGCTTCTACTGGCCGTCAACGTCGTTGTGGTTGGTTTGATGCTGAAATTCTTCGCCGTTCTGTAGATGTAAACTCACTTTCAGGTATTTGCTTAACTAAACTTGACGTTTTAGATGGTTTGGAAGAAGTAAAAATCTGTGTAGGTTATGAAAATACAGATTCAGGTTGTGTAGGTTCTTCAGATGCAGTTTCTTTTGAATACTTGAAGCCAATCTATGAAACTATGCCTGGTTGGAGCGAGTCGACTGTTGGTTTAACGAGTATCGATCAATTACCAGCAAATGCTTTGGCTTATGTTAAGCGTATTGAACAATTAATCGAATGTCCGATTGATATCGTTTCAACTGGTCCAGATCGTGCAGAAACAATTGTTTTACGTCATCCATTCTCTGCTTAATTAGCAAAGATTAAAAAGGCCTCCTGAAAGGGGGCTTTTTTTATACCCGACTAAAGTGCAGTTTTCGTTTTATTAGATTCAGATTAAAACGTTATATATAGATAAGGAAGGATGGGCTCAGGATGAAGCTGCAACCAACTATTTCAAAAACAATTTTTTATTCTTTTTTATTTGCTATTGGTGGTTCACCCACGCTGGCGATGTTGATTATTTATGGACAGGAATATCATGAAGATTTCTTTATGACTGCTTTTATGAGCTTGTCGGTTTTGTTCGCATGTGTGTTAATTCCTGTTGTACTCATACAAAATAGTTATTTACTCTGGAAACGGGAAAGTCCTAATCTTGAAGAGAAAGTTAAAACCTTAAGTCATGTTTATCTGGGTTTAAATGTAATCTGTTTAATTTTCTGGATTTATTTGATGACTTTATCTACTTGATCGTTACATAAATACTATGATCATGAAGAAATGAGACATTCAAAGCATGAGTGGTATTTCTTATAATAAGTGCAAAAGAATAAACAGCTTTTTATCGATTTAGGTGATCCGTGTTATGAATAAAAAACTCTTTTTAAGCTTGTGTGCAGCAAGTGTGATGACCATTTCTGGCTGTGCAACAGTAGCGGACATGGCTGGTGCAGATACTGCAACCTTAAATGCTCAATCTGCTCAAGGTTTTAATAAGATGGTGCAGGAAGCACGTGGTAAGGGTGCTCTCGATACAAGCTCTAGTACATATAACCGTATTAATGCTGTATTCAACCGTTTAAAACCATATGCTAACCAGATGAATCAGACTGGTCAACCATTTAGCTGGCAGTTAGCGGTGTTGAAATCAGATACGATTAATGCTTACGTTGCACCTGGTGGCAAGGTAGTGTTCTATACAGGTATTGTGAATAAATTGAACCTGACAGATGCTGAAATTGCAGCTGTTATGGGACATGAAATGACACATGCTTTAGAAGAGCATGCGAAAAGTAAAATTGGTGCACAAGCTTTAACTGATTTAGCTCTAGGTATCGGTTTAAGCTATGCGGGTAATAATGTAGGCCAACTCGGTACTGCTGCTGCTCAGTTAGGTACACAAGTGGGTGTGGGTTTACCATATTCTCGTAGCTTGGAAAGTCGTGCTGACCAAGGTGGTTTAATGTTGATGGCGCGTGCAGGCTATAATCCAAATGCAGCGATTACGCTTTGGGAAAAAATGAATAAGCTTGAAGGTGGCGGTGGTTCATCCTTCTTGTCTACTCACCCATCTAACTCACAACGTATTGGTGATATGCGTAAAAACTTACCTGCGGCAATGGCAGTTTATAATAGCCGTAAATAAGATGTAAATTTTATATAGATAAAGAAAACGGATGCTTAAGCATCCGTTTTTTATTTAAGGAGCAGGGTTGGGCTGTTGAGTATGGATGGCCTCAATACCTTTTAGAACTTCACTTGGTAATTCAATCTCAAATGCCTGAATATTTTCTTTGAGTTGATCTAAATTAGTGGCACCAATAATTGTGCTGGTCACAAAGAACTGTTGTTTAATAAAAGCTAAGGCCATCTGAGTTAAGCTTAGTCCATGCTTTTCTGCTAGCTGTGCATATTGTTCAGTTGCCCACTCACTTTGAGGGTTACTGTAGCGGCTAAAGCGAGGGAATAGTGTCACACGAGCATTAGCGGGACGTGCACCATTTCTAAACTTGCCAGTTAGGTAACCAAAAGCCAGAGGAGAATAGGCGAGCAAGCCGACATCCTCATATTTAGCAATCTCTGACATACCTATTTCATAAGTACGGTTAAGAAGACTATAAGGGTTTTGAACACTTACGAATTTACTGACACCTAGCTTTTCGGCCAAATGTAAAAACTTCATGGTGCCCCACGGGGTTTCATTTGATAAACCAATATAGCGAATGCGCCCGCGATTAATCTCTTCTTGTAGAGCAAGTAAGGTTTCTTCTAGAGGTGTTGTGTCGTAATCATTTTCAGCTTGCTGATTGCCATAAGCGAGCGTACCAAAAAAGTTGGTATGACGTTCAGGCCAATGCAGTTGATAAAGGTCGATATAGTCCGTTTGGAGGCGTTTAAGTGATCCATCTAGAGCTTTAGCAATATGGTCACTGTTAAAGCGTGTATTGCCTTCTCGGATGTGTGTTCCTCCAAAGCCCAGACCTGCAATTTTAGATGCGAGAAAGACTTTGTCACGTTGTCCATTTTGGGCAAACCAATTGCCAATAATTGTTTCAGTTGCGCCATAAGTTTCAGGTTTTGGTGGAACGGAATACATCTCTGCCGTATCCCAAAAATATAAACCATTGGCCAAGGCGTAATTGAGTTGTTCAAAAGCTTCTTGTTGGGAGTTTTGCTCACCAAATGTCATGGTACCTAAACAAATTTCTGGAAGTTTAAGGCCTGTGCGACTAAGTGGGTTAAATTGCATACAGCGGAATCCTTGGAAATTTTGAGTTAGCCTAACGGAGAATATGTATTCAACTTAAATCATAAAATTAGAATAGTTTGTAAGTTTTGTGTATTAACTCATTGTTGCATATAAAAAAAGCAAACCGAAGTTTGCTTTTTATTAAAAATTTAATGAATATTATTCTTCATCGTCGTAGTCATCATCAGAAACAGTGTTTTCTTCTAATGATGCATCAAAAATAAGAATGGCTTTACCATCAGTTTGGATCATACCTTGATCTTCTAAGGTTTTGAGTACACGGCCAACCATCTCACGTGAACATCCAACAATACGGCCAATTTCTTGACGAGTAATACGAATTTGACGACCATTCGGCAAAATCATTGCTTCTGGTTGAGAAGATAGATCGATTAAGCAACGTGCAATACGACCAGACACATCAATGAACGCAAGATCTGTCATTTTACGAGTCGTATTTTTTAGACGGCGAACTAATTGTGCAAAAACAGCATAGCTTAAGTCTGGGTATTGTTTGCTAAGTTCGTGGAAGTTGTCATAAGAGATCTCTGCAATTTCACAGACATCGCGAGTACGAACTTCGGCTGTACGTTGAGGGTTCGGTTCGAAAAGCCCCATTTCCCCAAAGAAATCGCCCGGATTTAAATACGCAACAACAATTTCACGTTCATCATCTTCACGTAAAATAATTGAAACTGAGCCTTTTAAAATTAAATATAAAGATTTTGACTCTGTTCCGGCATCAACAATTGTGGTTCGTTTTGGATATCTGTTGATGTGAGCACGTTTTAACAATGCTTTAACGGATTCAGGTAGTTGCCCCGGAGATAAAGCATCTGTGCTGAGTTGTGAAAAATTTGAAGTCATGCTTAATATGTTCCGAATAGGGTAAACAATTCACACAAGCTCGAGATGAGCTATTACACAGAAGAGATGAAATTCCTTATCAACTCATTTTATGTTAGTGTACAAAACAAGGGCCTGTTGACATTTCACAGATGGTTGCAACATAAGACAATTCTTTTAGACGTACCAAATAAGAACTATGAAATTTAGCCATTCTAAATAAATAGATCTTAACAACGGAACGTACAAAATAACTTGGTCTTGCGCTATGCCTGCGCTGCTTTAATTGCAACTCAGATTATGGCTGAAATTTCACAAACTTTATTACAAAACTGGACAAAGGATTGCCATTGTCTGGGTTTTGCGTCTTATTTGGATTAATTTTTAGCTATAACGCAATCCATAGATGAAATGTCAACAGACCCTGCTTAAATTTATAATTTTTTTTGGGTAGTTGCAATGCAAACAAGTGTACATTGGCTAGAGAATGTTGCTTTTGAAGCGAAATCGGATAGTGGGCATAGTGTCATCATGGACGGCTCACCTGAGTATGGTGGTGAAAACCGTGGTCCACGTCCTATGGAACTGATATTAATGGGACTTGGTGGGTGTGCTTCGTTTGATATTGTGACTATTTTAAAGAAATCTCGCCAAGATGTGACGAATGTTGTATGTAATTTAAAAGCTGAGCGCGCTGACGCAATTCCGGCTGTCTTTACTAAAATCCACTTACATTTTGTGGTAACTGGTAAAGCTGTGAAAGAAAAGCAGGTTGCAAAAGCAGTTGAATTGTCTGCCGAGAAATATTGTTCAGCGAGTAAAATGCTTTCCGATGGTGGTGTAGAAATTACACATGACTTCGAAATTATTGAAGCGGAATAAGGCATTTTTTGATAGCTAGAAATTAAAAAAAAAGCTGACATGAGAGTTGGCTTTTTTTATTGTCAAAAATAACTAAAAAATAATAGAGAGAAGAAAGGTGAATATTCGTTCTACTAAATCAGAAGATACTCAAGCCATATGTGATCTACTTAAACAGATGGGATACCCACAGCCTCTTGCTCTTATTCAAGAAAAATTTGAGATACTCCATAATGACTCTAATTCACAAATTTTGATTGCTGAAGAGAGGGGTAAAATTTATGGTTTTTTATCTCTCTACTTTATTCCGCAAATTGCCTTACAAGGTGACTTTGCCAAAATATGCTATCTGTGTGTTGATGAGAATATGCGTAGCAAAGGTGTAGGGCATTTACTCGTAAAGGAGGCTGAGCAACAAGCCAGACGCCGAGGGTGTGATCGAATGGAACTGCATTCAGGAATGCAAAGACCTTTGGCACATCAATTTTACCTAAGAGAAGGCTATGTCGAAGCGCCAAAGTATTTTCGTAAAGCTTTAAATTAACGAGCTGTATTTAGAAAAAGCTGAGGATCTACCCGAGCATTATTAAGGCTCATGCCCCAATGCAGATGAGGGCCTGTCACGCGTCCTGTTTTGCCTACTAAACCTAGTGTTTCTCCTTGGCGGATATGTTGGCCTTTCTCTACCTTAATTGCGCTTAAATGGCAGAACATGCTGACTAAGCCTTGGCCATGATCAATCAACACGGTTTGTCCATTAAAAAAATAAGATCCAGTTTGGATAACCACACCATCTGCGGGAGCAACAACTTTTTGTCCTACTGGCGCAGGAATATCTAGACCTGAGTGAGGCGCGCGTTCCTCGCCGTTAAAGAAGCGTTTTCTTCCAAAAGAGTTGCTAAATTTCCCTGAAGTCGGGCGTATAAATGTAGGTAGGGTTTGCCATGAGCTCTGTGTAAATGAGGTATACACATCATTTTGTTCTTTTGCTTCTTGAGCGTAGCGGTCTAATTGACTTTGGTTAGGGTTCACATAATCTTGGTTCGTGACTTTAATCCGTTGTTCTGCGTAAGGATAAGACTTAACTTCTATTTGAATCGGGGCTTTATTTGTGTCGAGTTGAATACTGCCGATTGGAGTAGATAATGGAATGCCAAGTACGGCATAACGCTGCTGACCTTCTTGGCTAATTAAAACAGGCTTTTGTTGAAAAGTGACCTGAGTAATATCAGTACTTAGAGGAATAACTGCAATTCCACCAGGTCGTCTAGAGTCTTGTGGAAGCTGAGCGATTGCCAGTGCCGAAGTAAAAAGACAAGTTGTTGTTAATATAATATGTTTAAAGTGCATTTTCATTTCAAAACGAGTAGGAAACTAGCAAGATAAACTAAAGCTTAATTACTAAATTCTCAATGAAGACTTTGTGAAAAGCGTATGAAGAATAAGCATGAATCTAAATATTAAAGCATTTTAATAAAATGTAGCTGAACTGTACTTGAAATATATACAAAACAATCCCATATTATAATGGAGTTTTACTCATTGTTATTTTTATAACATTATGAAAAATATATAAAAATTTATTTGAAATCCGAAGAAGTGTTCCCATCTATTAGACAAGTACAAATTTGTTGTGAGGAATAACAAGAATGCGTTTTGAGAAATTTACAAACCGCTTGCAGCAAGCCCTCTCAGATGCTCAATCTTTAGCGATGGGTAAAGACCATACCGCTATCGCAGGTATTCATATTTTGTCTACCTTGTTAGAAGAGCCATCAAATATTAGTTTGTTGCAACAAGCAGGTGCACGGTTACCTGAACTTAAACAAAAACTTGAACAGGCTATAAAAGATGCGCCGACAATTGCCAATCCAACGGGTGATGTCAACTTAAACCCAGAAGCTGTGAAAGCACTTAATCTGGCAGACAGATATGCGCAAAAGGCAGGTGATGAATTTTTATCAACTGACTGGGTTTTATTAGGTTTGGCAGAGACAGGCGAAACTAAAAATATTTTAAGTGCGGTAGGTGTAACTCCCGACAGCTTACGCAAAGTAATTGAACATATTCGAGGTAATGACAAAGTCATGAGTAATAATCACGAAGACCAACGTGACTCACTTAATAAATATACGATTGATTTAACAGAGCGTGCTTTATCTGGAAAACTTGATCCTGTCATTGGGCGTGACGATGAAATTCGCCGTACCATTCAGGTTTTATCGCGTCGTACCAAAAACAACCCTGTTCTTATTGGTGAGCCGGGTGTAGGTAAAACCGCTATTGTTGAAGGTTTGGCACAGCGTATTGTGAATGGTGAAGTGCCAGAGGGATTAAAAAATAAACGTGTTTTATCCCTCGATTTAGGTTCATTACTGGCTGGTGCTAAATATCGTGGTGAGTTTGAAGAACGTTTAAAAGCCGTTTTAAAAGACTTGGCAAAGCACGAAGGCGAAATCATCCTGTTTATTGATGAGTTACATACACTCGTAGGTGCAGGTAAAGGCGATGGCGCGATGGATGCAGGTAATATGTTAAAACCTGCGTTGGCTCGTGGTGAATTGCGCTGTGTGGGTGCGACGACCTTAGATGAATATCGTCAATATATTGAAAAAGATGCAGCTTTAGAGCGTCGTTTCCAAAAAGTGCTAGTTGATGAGCCAAGTGTTGAAGATACGATTGCAATTTTACGTGGACTCAAAGAAAAATATGCCACTCACCATGGTGTGCAAATTTTAGACTCTGCGATTATTGCTGCGGCGAAAATGTCTCATCGTTACATCACTGATCGTCAATTACCAGACAAGGCAATTGATTTGATTGATGAGGCAGCTTCTCGTATTAAAATGGAGATTGACTCTAAACCTGAAGCACTTGATAAGCTCGATCGCCGTTTAATCCAGTTGAAAATGCAATTGGAAGCTGTGAAAAAAGATGAAGATGTAGGCAGTAAAGCTGAAGTCACTCATCTTGAAAAACAGATTGCTGAAGTCGAGAAAGAATACAACGATCTTGAAGAAATCTGGAAGTCTGAAAAAACTTTGGTAGAAGGTACTAAACAGGCTCAGGTGGAACTTGATAAAGCGCGTATTGCTTTTGAGAAAGCTCAGCGTGAAGGGGATTTGGCTGAGGCAGCACGTTTACAGTATGGCGTAATTCCAGAGTTGCAAAAACAACTGGAGCAAGATGAAGTTGCAGAAGAGAACGAAGAGCCAAAACTCATTCGTACTAAAGTGACAGAAAATGAAATTGCCGAAGTTGTAAGTGCTGCAACAGGTATCCCGGTTGCTAAAATGATGCAAGGTGAGCGTGAAAAACTTCTTCATATGGAAGAGTTTTTACATGACCGCGTAGTTGGGCAAGATGAAGCTGTTGTTGCGGTGTCGAATGCTGTTCGCCGTTCACGTGCTGGTTTGTCTGACCCGAATCGACCTAGTGGATCATTCTTGTTCTTGGGTCCAACAGGTGTTGGTAAAACTGAGTTGACTAAAGCACTTGCTAACTTCTTGTTTGACAGTGATGATGCCATGATTCGTATCGACATGAGTGAATTCATGGAAAAACACTCTGTTAGCCGTTTGGTTGGTGCACCTCCAGGATATGTTGGTTATGAAGAAGGCGGTGTTTTAACCGAAGCTGTTCGCCGTAAGCCATATAGCGTGGTGTTGTTTGATGAGGTTGAAAAAGCACATCCAGATGTATTCAATATCTTGCTCCAGGTATTGGACGATGGCCGCTTAACCGATTCACAAGGTCGAGTAGTGGACTTTAAAAATACGGTAATTGTGATGACTTCGAACTTGGGTTCACAAGATGTACGTGAGCTTGGCGAAGGTGCAACTGATGATGAAGTGCGTACCATTGTAATGAATGCGGTAAGTCAGCATTTCCGTCCGGAATTTATTAACCGGATTGATGAGCTTGTGATTTTCCATTCACTCAAAAAAGCACAAATTCGTGGTATTGCCGATATTCAGTTGGATCGATTACGTTCGCGTCTTGTTGATCGTGACATGAGTCTAACTGTAGATGATACCGCTTTTGATTTATTGATTGATGCTGGTTTCGATCCTGTCTATGGCGCGCGTCCATTAAAACGTGCTATTCAACAACAGATTGAAAACACATTAGCACAAAAAATCTTGTCGGGTGATTTTGTCGCAGGTGATACTATTCTAGTTAAAGGCGAAAATGGGCATTTAGTCTTCGATAAGATGAAACTCAGCTAAGCTTTGTCTGCTAAAACCGAAAAGAGAATATGGAAACATATTCTCTTTTTTATGGTGAATCAGTTTTTAGGGTTGATGTGAGTAAAGCAATTATGGCATCTGAAACTTTCTGAGTTAATGTCTTTAACTTTTGTTCTGAGTGACTAGATAAAAAATAACGATAATGATAAATATGATGTTGGTAAGAAATGCAAATAAAAAAGGTGCCCACAGGTTTTTCTGGGGTTTCACTTCCTCCAGATTTTAATAGCCCAGTACAACTGACAATAATATCAGCTTGTTGAAATAAGCTTTGACCCAGCCTACACATTTCCTCTGTGACTTGCGGTGACTCTGCTGTGTAAGTCTCTATTAACTTTGGATCGATATTTAAAATACTAATTTTAATGCTTGGGTCGTAGCTAACTAAACCACCCAGTAAAATATCTGCACCACTATTTTTATGAATAGAAAACTGACTTGTTAAATAACCAGAACTCGCACTCTCAATAAAAGCAATTTTGAGCTGTTGATCTTCTAATAGTTGGCAGCACTGCTGAAGCATTATTTCACCTCGAATGGTGTTTATTTATAAATAAAATCAATTTACAGATAAATTTTAAAATTACAGTAAGTGATTTAGCAGTGTCGTACAAGTCTGAGATAAAAATCTATAAAACAACTTGAATATTCACTAAATGCTTGTGAAATATTTCAGGTTTTAAAATGATCAATGTTAATTGTCGGGAAGTCTATTTATAACATTGCGAGATGTTTAAAAAATTGTTAATTTTGTTCGATATAACGAACAATAACAATTTAGGATAAATGCAATGAACAATAAACAAGGACCTGCGCTGTGTATTTTAGGTTTTATTTCGCTAATACCCATCAATGTATGGGCTGCGCAGCCTCTAAGTGAAGGGGCCTTAGCAACGCAAACAGGAGCAATAAATGCAGCTTTACCTGTGATTATTGCGAAAGCTCAAGACGATGCTAAGAAACCAATGATAGAACAACAACAAGCACGTCAGGTGTTAGGGGATAATTATTTACAACAAGTTCGATGGGATGCACTTAGAACAAGTGTACTTTCACCTTATCAAGAACAAAAACAAAACCATGTTATCGATAGTAAGGAAAAGAAAAAACTGGAAATGATGGCATTACCTGAAAGAGCAGACCGATTTACCAAATATGATTTTGAATCAAAAAATGTTCATGGTGAGGTTATTATTACCGTGAAGTAATAATAACCTCTAATCTTATTAATATTGATCTAGGCCAGGATGCTGGATTTTCCATGCACGGTGGATTTTTTGATTACGTTTAAAATCAGGGCCAATGGTTTCAGAAGTGATTTCTTCAACCTGAAAAATAGCTTCGATCTCTTCGTCCATTTCAAAACCACGATAGTTGTTTGAGAAATATAGCGTTCCTTCACTATTTAAACGGTTCATTGCACGTTTAATGAGTGAAACATGGTCGCGTTGGACGTCGAAAGTACCGTAGAACTTTTTAGAGTTTGAGAATGTCGGTGGATCAATAAAAATAAGATCGTATTGTTCATGACCTTCTTTTAACCACTCAAAACAGTCACTCGCAAAGAACATGTGCTGTTCATCTGCGTGATCTACAGTCAGGCCATTTAAAACGAAGTTTTCTTTTGACCAGCTTAAGTAAGTATTGGATAAGTCTACACTTGTCGTACTTGCAGCACCGCCTAAAGCAGCATGTAGGCTGGCTGTAGAAGTATAACTATATAAATTCAAGAAGTGCTTACCACGAGCTTCTTGAGCAATACGTAAACGCATTTGACGGTGGTCAAGGAATAAACCTGTATCTAGGTAATCTGTCAGGTTCACTAAAATTTTAGCTTTACCTTCCTGAACGATAAAACGTTTTGAAGCTGTACTTTGTTTCGTATATTGATTTGTACCTGTTTGGCGCGCACGTGTCTTAATAAAGATGGCATCGCGGTTTAAACCGGTAACAGCACGAATTGCAGCGAGTGCTAAATTAAAACGTTTTTTTGCTTTTTCAGGATCTATTGTTTTTGGTGGTGCATATTCCTGAACATGTAAGCGATCGCCGTATAAGTCAACAGCGACGTTAAAGTCAGGTAAATCTGCATCATACAAACGTAAGCAATAAACATTTTCTTTCGTTGCCCATTTTTTCAAGGCAGTCATATTTTTTTGCAAACGGTTAGCAAAATCTTGAGCTTCTTCCATTTCAATAGGTTGAGCTTGCCAAGTTGCTAAGAATGGCTGAGTTACTTTTTCAGGCTTAATTGAACCAAAGCGAATGTAAATCGGCAACTTACCATTCATTAAACGTAAGGTTTCAGGTGCTTCAAACGCTAAAACATCGGCTTGTTCAATTTGCGCTGCAATAATTGCGGCATATTGATTCGGGAAATGTTTTTGTAAAAGCGCAGATAAACCTAAGTAAAGAGAGCGGTTAGATGCTTTATCACCTAAACGTTCACCATATGGAGGGTTAGTCACAATAAATGCAGTTTTGCCTTCAGCTGAAAAATCAGGCCAGTCAGCTAAAGTCCGTTCTTCAATTTGAATTTGGCCTAACTGTTTTTCAAAGCCTGCCGCAATAATATTTTCACGAGTGGCTTTTACAGCTTCCCAGTCTGCATCGTAGGCATAAAACTTAGGTAAAGGTAATTCAAGCGCCTTTTCGTGACGTTCTGCTGCTTCAGCTTTAAGTGAAAGCCAAAGTTCACGGTCATGACCATGCCAACCATTAAAACCAAAACGGCGAACAAGGCCTGGTGCACGGTCAGTTAAAATCATTAATGCTTCAATAATAAATGTACCTGAACCACACATCGGGTCGAGCACAATCTCTGGCTTACGTTGTTGAAGCTGAGCTTTCTGTAAGATTGCCGCAGCAAGGTTTTCTTTAATTGGCGCATCCGTCATATAACGACGGTAACCACGTTTATGTAATGAATCACCTGATAAATCTAGGCAATATGTATGCTCAGTTTTACCTGCTAAAACATATAACGTAATTTCTGGTTGTTTAGTATCAATGCTCGGACGACGACCTACAGCTTCCATAAAGGAATCTACAACACCATCTTTTGCTCTAAGCGTTGCAAATTGGGTGTTAACCTTAATTTCACGTTCTGCATGTAAGCGAATAGCGAAGGTACTTTGTGGTGCAAAAATAAGTGACCAGTCAAAACTAATCGCACCTTCATAAAGCTCTTCTGCTACATCACGTGCATCGTGTGTATGTTCAAGTTCATAAGTATGAATAGGCAATAAAACACGAGAAGCAAGGCGCGACCACATACAGATGCGGTAAGCATGTTCAAGCGTCCCTTCAATGATTAAACGTCCTGCTTTACGTTCTGTCACTTTGGTGCCAAGCTGTTCTATTTCTTCTTGTAAGAGGGCTTCTAAACCATCAGCACAAGTAATCCAATAGTGGTTTAAACGTAAAGAGGTATTCATAAACTCGATTGACCAAAACATATAAATATTAACGATGCAAAGTTTAACTTATTTTGATGTGTAAAGGTTTTTAAATTATTGCAACCTATCATAATCCAACCAATAAACTGATTTTTAAAGATTAAAACAATTAAAGTGGTATGTATTTTGCTAACTCAATCCTATCAAGGGTTATTTAATTAACAAACATAGCCAGTTTTTAACCACTTTATTATTTTAAATTGATGGGGTAATTATAAATGAAAGACATGATGGGGAATGGTTTTATTGCTAATGCAGATGCTTTCTCAGTATCTACACAAATATATGTACGCATGCGTAGGGTGACGGGGCGGGTAATAGATGCAATGTACGTTGTCCAAAATAAAGATTATGCAAAATATGTCATTGCGCTGGCACTAGAATCAGAGGATGACGAATTAAAACGATGTGTTGAACGATTGAAATCGTTGGTTGATACAATACCTGAGCCTTCTCAAAAAGAAAAAATTGCTGTTGTTAAAGTCGATGAAGAGTCGGAAATTACCGCCGAGGATATTTATCGGGCACAAGTTCCGCACCATTACATTGGTGCATTAAGGTAATTGCCAATAAGGTTCTAAATTTTCTGGTCAATTTAGGGCCTTATTCTGTAAAGTTCTTCTGCGAAAAGAGCGGAATTCAGCTACACTATGCACGTTTTCGCGATTCGACCCATAGGAATCCATTATGCATATTGCAGCGTTGCATCAACCGAGCCAGGTTCAGCTCAATCAAGACGGAAATTTAAAACATTTTTTAACGATTGAGGGACTTTCAAAAGAAAACCTCACCAAGATTTTAGATACCGCACAAAGCTTTTTAGATGATAATAATAATTTAATTAACCGTCCGCTCTTAGAGGGATTGACGGTTATGAATCTCTTCTTTGAAAACTCCACACGTACCCGTACTACTTTTGAAGCAGCAGCAAAACGTTTGTCTGCCAATGTACTGAACATTGATATTGCACGTTCAAGTACTTCAAAAGGAGAAACTCTGCGCGATACGCTCTGGAACCTTGAAGCAATGGCAGCGGATATCTTTGTTGTTCGCCATTCATCTTCGGGTGCTGCACATTTCATTGCTAAAGATGTATGTCCAAAGGTCGCGATTATTAATGCAGGGGATGGGCGTCACGCGCATCCGACGCAGGCGATGCTTGATATGCTCACCATTCGCCGTGAAACAAAAAAACCATTTGAAGATTTAAGCGTTGCTATTATCGGGGACATTAAACACTCTCGTGTAGCACGTTCGGATGTAGCTGCATTACAAACTCTAGGTTGTAAAGACATTCGTGTGATTGCACCGAATACATTATTGCCAGTGGGCTTTTCGGAATATGGCGAGCACGTTCGTTTGTTTAACAAGATGGATGAAGGCATTACCGATTGTGATGTCATTATTGCTTTACGTATTCAAAACGAACGTATTGACTCTCCAGCGTTATCTTCACAGTCTGAATTCTACAGAATGTATGGTTTAAACAAAGAACGTCTTGGTTTAGCTAAACCAGATTGCATTGTGATGCATCCGGGACCAATGAACCGTGGTGTAGAAATTGATTCAAGTGTTGCTGATGGAGATCAGTCGGTTATTTTAAAACAAGTAACCAATGGTATTGCAGTTCGTATGGCCGTATTGGCGTTATCGATGCAAGGCCAACTCCAAGAGCAAGGTTTAATTGAAGCGATTACGTTGTAAGGAATGGATCACATGAGTATTGTAAAAATTGAAAATGTACGTGTGTTAGACCCAATCCAAAAAACAGACAGCGTACAAACTGTATATATTGAAAATGGCAAGTTGGTTGCTCCAGTTGAGCAAGTTGAGCAAACCATTGATGGCCAAGGTAAATGGTTAATGCCAACCATGGTTGATTTATGCGCGCGTTTGCGTGAACCAGGTCAACAGCAACATGGGACATTGAAATCGGAAGGTAAGGCAGCACGTGCCAATGGTATTTTGCATGTGATTACACCACCTGATTCAAAGCCGATTGTACAAGACAACGGTGCTCTTATTCATGGCTTGATTGAAAAGGCATGGCATGATGGGGGCATTCACATGCATATCATTGGTGCTCAAACCCAAGGTTTAAATGGTAAGCAACCAGCAAACATGGCGGGCTTGAAAAAAGGTGGTTGTACTGCTGTTTCTAATGCGAATGCTGCTTTTGAAAATGACGATGTAGTTATTCGTACCTTGGAATATGCAGCGGGTCTTGGTCTAACGGTTGTGTTTTACGCTGAAGAGCCACAGATTGCTAAAGACGGATGTGCACACGAAGGATTTATTGCTTCTCGCCAAGGTTTGCCAATGATTCCGGCAATTGCTGAAACTGTGGCGATTGCAAAGTATCTGCTTATGATTGAAGCAACTGGCGTAAAAGCTCACTTTGGTTTGTTATCTTGTGGTGCATCGGTTGAATTAATTCGCGCAGCAAAAGCAAAAGGTTTACCTGTGACTGCCGATGTAGCAATGCATCAGTTGCATTTAACTGAACACTTAACTGATGGTTTCAATTCGCTAGCACATGTTCGTCCACCATTGCGTTCTGAGCAAGATAAAGAACTTTTACGTCAAGGTTTAAAAGAAGGCGTGATTGATGCAATTTGTACGCATCATGAGCCTTTAAGCAGTTCAGCAAAAATGGCACCATTTGCTGAAACTCAACCGGGCATTACTGCTTTTGATACTTATGTATCTTTAGGCATTCAGCTCATTAATGAGGGTTTATTCGAGCCTTTAGAGTGGGTTGAAAAAGTGACTAGCGTACCTGCGCAGGTTGCCAATATGACCTCGCGTTGGGAAGATGAAGCAGGATGGGTATTAGTTGATCCTGAATTAAACTGGACAGTAAGCAAAGACACGATTTTATCACAAGGGAAAAATACTCCTTTGCTAGGTCAAAACCTTACCGGTAAAGTACTTCAAACTTTTGCTAACTTATAAAACGGTTATTTAAAGTAAATTTAAAATATAAACAGGTAGATCAATAAGATTTACCTGTTTTGTAAATACTAGATGGAAATTTGTATATAAATTATTTAAAAAACAACAAATGATTGAGCGCACATTAGAATAAAAAACTATCAGCAAAGAGAAGTATTTGAATAATCAAAAGTTGCTGGTTACGACGTATAAAATTCGGGAGAATAACCAATGTCGATAAACCCTATAGAACTGCTTAAAGAAAAAGTATCATCAACAATATTAGATAATCAGGATGGATACCTAGGCGAAAAATCGAATGCTTTATCTAAGTTTTATCCAATTTTGCTTTCACTATTAGCTGCTAAACCTGATCTTATTGGACAATTAAAAAACAGTTTGGCTCCCTCATTATCAGACCTTTTTTCTCATAATGACCAAATCAAGAATACTGTACTGACTCATTTAAGTGGTACAGCACCAAATAATGAAATCGAAAGCACACTCAACAGTGCAATTAAACCTAGTCTTAATGCAATTTCGGACGTTGCCGGAAATGATCAACAGAGTATTGTAAATTATTTACGTCAGCATGCAGATACTATTCGTTCGCATTTACCGGGATGGGCAGTAGGTCTATTAGCTCCTTTAGGACTTGGTGCAGGTTTATCTTCAGTTCCACATGCAACTTCAGCAGCCCCACCATTAGCTGCAGCCAGTGAAAAAACAGGCAAATCTCGTGGGTTCCTCCCTATTATTGCCTTAATTATTTTGGGTCTTATCATTGCTTGGTTATGGCGTTCTTGCCAGCATAAAGAAGCTGTACCAGCACCTGAACCAACGGCTGCCAGTGGTGTTGAGGCTACTACCGCAGCTGCACCTGCGAGTTTAACCTTAAGCACAGATGATAAAGGTGCTGTTAGCCAGTGTCAGGCAGGTATTGGCGATCAAGGATTCTTAGCAACCCTACAAACTCAAGTTAAACAGGTTTTCTCATCAACTCAAGATTGTAACGTTGATACTAGTCAAACATATGCAGCTGGATTTACAGATAAAGATGCACTTGCTGGCGTGCTTGGTGCCTTAAAAGGTGTGCCAAATGCATCTTTAGAATGGATAGGTGACAAAATTACTTTGAAAGCAGGTGATGCGGCAGCGTTAGCAGCATTAACCGCAAAAGTAAAAGCTCTTGTTCCTCACACTGAAGTTGTTTCTACTGCACCAGAAACAGCTGAGCAATCTGTAAGCAATAGCTTAACTGCTTCGCAAACTGCTCTAGGCTCAATTGATCCGAATAATGTCGATGTAAATGCATTAGTAAAAGCACTTAACTTGCAAATCATTAACTTTGCGAGTGGCTCAAGCGATATTCCAGCAGACAATAAAGCTATTCTTGATCAAGCTGCAACACTTTTAAATAAAGTCAGTGGTGTGAAATTAAATGTGGGTGGTCACACTGACTCGACGGGTAATGCAGCAGCAAATAAAGCTTTATCACAGCGCCGTGCTCAAGCAGTAGTCGACTATTTAACATCTAAAGGTGTAGACGGGTCTAAATTAGTTGCACAAGGTCATGGCTCTGATCAACCAGTTGCAGAGAACACGACAGAAGAAGGACGTTTTAAAAACCGTCGTATCGAGTTTTCAGTAGCTCAATAATGCTCTGATGAATTAAAAATTAGTTATTTTAATTTGAAAAAAGCTTCTCATTTTGAGAAGCTTTTTTGTTGAAATAAATAGTGTTGGATTGATATGAAAATCAGTTTGGTTGGAAGTGGGCGAGTTGCCTTTCATTTGGCAAAGGCTTTATTGGGCCAAGGTCATCACATCGTACAAGTGTATGCGCGTGATTTTGAGAAAACCCAAAAGTTTGCAGAGCAATTCCAGTCAAAATCATGTCAGTCTCTTCGCGAATTTCAACCGACCGATCTTATCATTTTAGCGGTTTCAGATAGTGCTATTGCTGACCTTGCAAAGCAGATTCATGATTTTTTTCCTGAAACACTTATGGTTCATACTTCTGGTAGCACAGATATTGAAGTTATCAGTCAGGTACATGAAAAAGCAGGGGTATTTTATCCATTACAAACATTTAGCCTTGAGCGAGACGTTGACTGGTCTGCAACACCATTATTTGTGGAAGCGGCAACAGATACTGATCAAGAACTACTTTCAGATTTAGCAAATAGCCTAAGTAATCGAGTATATCAATACACCTCAAAACAGCGTTTAAGTTTGCATTTAGCAGCAGTATTTGCCTGTAATTTTAGTAACTATTGTTTTGATATGGCAAAGCAGGTAGTAGATAAAGAGCAGGTCGACTTTAGTTTGCTCTATCCTTTAATTATAGAAACAGCAAAAAAAGCGACTGAAAATGATCCAAAGCAAATGCAAACTGGGCCTGCGGTAAGGGGAGATCAGAATATCTTGGCAATGCATCAAGACTTATTGGCTCAAGCAAATCAGCATGACTTAAAACAGGTCTATCAACTTTTAAGTGATGGCATCGTGAAGCGCCATCACTCGGACTAAAGTTTATTCAAAAATTAAGGTTCGCCGTTATTCCCCCATTTTAAGAAACCAGCACGTTGATTTAAACGTTCAAAATATTGGTCGACATGCTTAAGCGTAGGATGGTCAAAAGGAGTGGCCTTCCAGCGCTGTACAGATAGACCAATTGGAATATCGGCCAAGCTAAATTGTGAACCAGCAACATAGGCCTGAGTTTTTGCTAGTTGTTGATCGAGAATCTGCATATGATGATTCCAGTCATCAATACCTTGTTGCAACAAATTCGGATCTTGATGATCTGGTGAATGTCTCAACAGAGACATAATGGTATAAGTCCAGCTATTATTCAGCTCGATCGCTTGCCAATCAATCCACTGATCAACAAAGAATCTTTCTTTCGCTTGAGTAGGGTAAAGCTGCTGCTCTTTATCGTAAGCATTTGCCAAATAACGGATAATACTATTGGATTGCCAAAGGACTAAATCGCCATCTAAAACAACAGGAATTTGACCATTTGGGTTTAATTGTAAATATTCAGGTGATTGAGCAGAGCGAAAGCCTCGTCCCCAATCTTCTCTTTTATATTCAAGATTTAGTTCTTCACACAGCCATAAGACTTTGCGAACATTAATGGAGTTATCGCGCCCTAAAATTTTTAACATGGGTTGTCCTTAGCAATTTTTAGTATGGCAAGTACCAGTTTCTATAAATAGCTAGATTTGGCTCGATTGGCAATCATTAATTGGGCGGTAGTGTTTGTTTTTTTGAGTGAATGAGAGTTCTTTCTTTTAATGAATAAGCTAGCATATAAAATTTTAGATAACTTAATATTTGGATTAATAAAGGACTAGGAATAAATTCTATAACATAGCCTTTTTATTTAATTTAATACTTAATTATTTGATATTGTTGGTTGTGGATTAAAATTTTTCTTAATATATTAATAAATCTCTATCGAATATGAATTTGTGATAAAAACTAATAACAAGTATAAATTGTTAGATAATGATGAAGTAATAATATTGATTATTAAGGATAAATGTTCATGGCATTTTTAATTGAAGGATCTAATTTGGATGATGAGATATCTTTGGATATGTTTTATCCAGAATCCTTCCGGTCTTTAGATGAACTAATTGTAATTCATGAGGAGAATTTGATTGTTGTGAAGGAGATTTGGAGTGGGAAAATGTGTGATACATTTTTTAATTTGCATACTTTAGAAAGGATTGATCCCTTTAAAAGATATAACCAAGAGAATGGAAAAGCATTTATAGAGACAATTGATGATTTAACAGTGGTAACTACTGTAAGTATTGAGACTGGAACAATGGCCGAATATTTATTCGGTGCTGTTTTTAGAAATGAGCAACAAATATTCAAGTCTTTGAAGGTAAGATATTCTTCTTTACCAAAACAATCCACATATGAAAAATATTTGAATGTTCAGTCCAACTTAAAAGTTATTCAGAAAAGTAGAGAAAATTTTTTTAAAGAATTTATTGATTTATCTTTTGAAGAAAAAATCTCAAAATTAAGACAAATATTTAGAACTAACTTTAGAACGAATTGCGAGATAGGTTACTATCCACCTGAGTATTTTTTACCTCAGGAGTTATTTGAATCGCTTGATAATGACAGTGAGTTTAGAACAGCACTTTTGGAAGTTTTAAGACTTGAAGAAAGCGCGACAAATGAGCCAGCATCCGTGGTTTTTGATAATTTAATTAAACACTATGTTTGTTGTAAAGAGGCTTAATTCTGATGTTGACTGAAATTGCTATTGCAGATGCTTATGGTGCAGGTTTTGAATTTTGCAGCCAAGATAAGATTATTTCACAGAATAAATTAGAATTATACAGCAAACATGAGCTATACGATATCTTAGGCAAGTATACAGATGACACACAGATGTCGATTGCGATAGTGGAGTTTATATTATCAGGTCAAGAATGGACTAAAGAAAATATAGCCTCAAAATTTATAGAATGCTTTAAAAGAGATGTGCGATTAGGGTATTCAGAAGGTTTCTTTAATTTGTTAAGTAAAGTTGAGTCTAGCAAAGAGTTACTTGAACTAATAATACCAACAAGTGAGAGAAATGGGGCTGCGATGCGTTCAGTTCCTATTGGTTTTCTAAAAAATAAAGAAGATGTAGTTGCTTTAGCAAAGTTACAAGCACAAATTACACATGATTCACCCATAGGAATTCAATCCAGCTGTGCTGTCGCTTTAGCTGCCCATTTTGGAACTTACCAAAAAGGTTCTATTAAGGATTTAGAGAGGTTTCTAAAATCAGAGCAATATGGAAACTGGGATTATAATTGGAAAGATAGAGTATCTTTAAATGCATATGATACGGTCAGTGCTGCATTAACATGTTTATTGCAACATAGTTGTTTAAGTGAGCTTCTAAAGTCATGTATTAATTTAGGTGGAGATACTGATAGCGTTGCAGCGATAGCTGTTGGTTTAGCTACATGTTTTATAGAATACAAAAAAGATTTACCTATTCAACTTTATAATAATTTAAATGAAGATAAATATGGAATACCTTTTTTATTAGATTTAGAGAGTAAGTTTCTGAAAAAATGCAATTTAGATAATTAATTATGGCACTAAGTCATCAAAACTTAATGCCATATTTTTAAGTAAAAATAATATACTCTTTACTTAATCTTTTTAAAAATAAAGTCATTAATCTTATGACCTGACTCAATACCACGGCGTTCAAACTTAGTCACTGGGCGCCACTCTGGACGTGGATAGCTATTGCCTTTACCCGCCAAGTTTTCAAGGTCTGGACGGTTGTCTAAAATATCAAGCATCCATTCAGCATACGGTTCCCAGTCTGTTGCTGCGTGGAATGTACCACCCAGCTCAAGTTTTTGTTCAACCAATTGCATACGCTCGTGAATAACAAAACGACGTTTGAAATGACGTTTCTTTTGCCAAGGGTCTGGGAAGTAAAGTTGTACGCAGTTAATGCTGTTGTCTGGCATTTCACGTAAAACCTGAATCGCGTCTGCATCAAGTACACGTAAGTTTTTAACTTCTGCTATACCTGCTTCATATAGGCATTGAGCAATGCCAGGTACGTGGACTTCAATACCCACATAGTTACGTTCAGGGTTTGCTTTTGCCATAAGCACTAACGAACGACCCATACCAAAACCGATTTCAACAGTTAAAGGACGTTCTGGATGTTCGAAGTGTTGGCGTAAGTCGCCAACAGGATATTCCAAAATTAAATCGCGATGTTGTTCTAATGCCGTGCGTTGAGACGTATTAAGTGGTGCTGAACGACGCATAAACGTCACAATTTCACGGTGTTCAGGCAAATTGTCTAAGTCTGCAATTTGCGTTTCTAACTGATCGATCGACATAACCTTGGCAATATTGAAATTCAAATGCGGTATTTTAAGTCTTCATGTGGTCAAGTCAAATGTTTCGGTGTTTTTCTTCATGTAGATGTCATGTTCAATATTTAATCTAAGAATCTATATAAATTTCAAATGAACATATTTACTCATGAAAACTTTTCAATTACGCACACTTTCTGTGCTATTAGGGGCACTTGGTGCTTTTACATATAGTCCTTGGGCACAAGCACAGCTCATGTTTAGTCAATATGTTGACGGCAGTAGTAACCGCAAAGGTTTGGAAATTTATAATCCAGATGGGACTACAGTTAATTTAGCCGACTATGAAATTCAACAATTTAATAATGGCGGAACCGCAAAAACAGCGACTTTCCGTTTACAAGGATCGTTAACCAGTAAGCAGAAGTTTTTAGTAGGTCGTTCTGAGTTGCAGGCTGAACTTGGCAGTAAAGTAAATCAGATCGCTGCATTATCTTTTAATGGAGATGATGCGGTTGTACTTGTTTATAAAGGTACGCCTGTAGACCGTTTTGGGCGTATTGGTGAGCGACCAGAAACAGGATGGGGAACAGCCGTTTCGAGCTTAGGAAATAGTTTTAAGCGTATTGAAACTGAGAACCCAGCTTTAAGTATTGATGCAACTGCAGCATTTGATTTGGACCGTTCATGGTCAGCTTGGACAAACCGAAATGACTTTTCAAATTTATCTGGCTCAATAACACAGCCACCTGTTGAAACGGTGAGTTGTTCAAGCTCCGATACACCAATTGCTGATTTATCAACTGCAGCACAAAACCAGACCTATACAGTGCGTGGTGTGATAACTGCTGACTATCGTTATGCCAATGGTTTTTCTGGCTTCTATGTTCAGACACCAGATACGAAAGCACGTGCAAATATTAGCAATGCTATTTTTGTTTATATCCCAAATAGTAGTGCTGTAAAAGGTGGGCAAGTTGGCGATGAAGTTATTTTGCGTGGTCGCTTAACAACTTATCAAAACCAATTGCAATTAGATCAATTACAACAAGATATTCAAACTTGTAATAGCAATATGGCAAATCAGGTGCAGCCGATTAGCCTTGAACTTCCATTTGCTAGCTTAACAGGTGGTTCGACCCATTCTCCACAGCGTTATCAAGGTATGTTGGTTAAATTACCTCAGACTTTAACGGTAAGCGAGAACTACAATTATGGCCGTTATGGTGAATTATCTCTAAGCTTAGGTCGCTTATATATTCCAACCAATTTATATCCAGCGTTATCTCCTGAAGCTAAAGCTCTTGCTCAGAAAAATTTATTGTCGAAAATTATTTTTGATGACGGCTATAACAACCAAAACCGTACTCCATGGTTACCGACAAATTTTAGCGCTGCCAATACGCTACGTTCGGGTTATCAACTTAAGAATGCTGAAGGTATTTTGGAATACCGTTTTAATGGTTGGCGTGTGCAACCAGTGCTTGGACGTAATCAACCTGAAGTAATTACTCAAACAAACCCGCGTCAAAGTGTCATTACCAAAAATGCTAATCACATTCGCGTAGCTTCATTTAACGTTTTGAACTATGACAATGGCGCAACGGGTTTCCCAACGGAGCGCGGTGCAACGACACAAGCTGAGTTTGATAAACAGCATCGTAAAATTGTGAGTGCATTAAAAGCGATTGATGCTGATGTGTATGGTTTAATGGAAATTGCGAACAATGGTTATGGTCCGAACAGTGCAATTGCTCATTTAACCAGTGCTTTAGGTAGTGATTGGAAATACGTTGTTCCTGAAAACTTAGACCGTTTAGGTGGTGATGCGATTGCGGTTGCTATTATTTATAACAGCAAGCGTGTTAAGCCTTTGAATAAACCCGTTGTGCTTGATTTGGGTGACAAGAACCGAACAACATTGGCGCAAAGTTTCCAAGCCGTTCGTGGTAATAAAACGTTTACCGTTATTCCAAACCATTTGAAATCGAAAAGCTGTAGTGGGGTGGATGCTAGCTCTACTGATGCAGACCAAAAAGATGGTCAAGGTTGCTGGAACCCGACTCGTGTGAAAGCAGTTGATCAAATTGTGCAGTGGTTAGCGAAAAATCCAACTCAAGTGCCTAAGCAAAATGCTTTACTTGTAGGGGATATGAATAGCTACGCAAAAGAAGAACCTATTTTGTCATTTGAAAAAGCGAACTACAAAGTTTTGTTGAACGACGCTAAGGTAGGACAGGGTGCAGAGGCATATAGCTATGTGTTTGGTGTTGCGAGTGATACCAACGGCAATGGTGGAGCAGGTAACTTAGACCATGCAATTGCTGATGCAGCTCTATATCCAAAAGTAGTCAGAACCTTTGCATGGCATATCAATGCAGATGAGCCAACCGTTTTAGATTACAACGAAGAATATAAAACTGATGAGCAAAAGGCATTGTTCTATGGTGAAGATGCTTATCGTTCTTCGGATCATGATCCAGTAATTGTTGATCTGGATTTAAATGGTAAAGATTCAAGCCAGCCTGATGATGATAAGAAAAACGGTATTTTTGATTTCTTAACTGAATTAATGAATTGGATTAGCCAGCTTTTTAAACGTAATTAATGGAAAATTGCGTGACGTAAATGTGTTTTATCATATTTTAAACAATCGTCACGCAAGACAACTTGCAAGGAATAAATTTTTCAAGAATATTAGATGGTGTAAGTATTTTATAAGTTTACGCTTTTTTACAATTAAAGAATTGTGCAAACCTTGCAGGTTTTCTAGAAGCAATTTAAAACGTTAATATGAGATAACAAGGATCAGATATGAAATTATATTATTCGCCAGGCGCATGTTCTTTAGCTGCACATATTATTTTAAATGAAATTAATGTTGATTTTGACTTAGAACGAGTAAATTTAAAAACACATAAAACAGAAAAAGGTGCAGATTATTACGAGATTAATCCAAAAGGATATGTACCAGCTTTAGAAATTAACCCTGGTTTAATGTTAACTGAGAACGTTGCGATTTTACCTTTCCTTGCTCAGCACGATCCTAAGCAGGATTTAATTCCGCCATCGGGTATGGGCCGTGCGAAAGTATTGGAATGGTTGGGTTATTTGAACTCTGAATTGCATGATGCTTATGCAGTTTTCTTTGGGGCACCTCTAACAAATGATGAAAAAACCAAAGCTTATGCTGAAATCGACCGTCTTTTAAAATATATCGATAACTATTTGTCTGAATCTGATTACGATTATTTGGTAAATGATAATTTTGGTCCAGCAGATGCTTATCTATTTGTTTTAACAAATTGGTCAAACTCAATTGAGCACGACTTAACACCGTATAAGCACATTATTGCATTACGTAATAAAGTTGCAGAGCGTCAATCTGTACAAATTGCGATGCGTGATGAAGGCTTAATTTCATAAAAGATTTTAAGAGCTTAAAAAAGCCCCTAATCAATAGGGGCTTTTTTATACTAAAGAAGATTAGTGTTGAGCGTCTTTTTTCACTTCAGCAGCGGTATTTTCAACAGCTTGAGCTGTATCAGCAGTCGCTTTACGTGCAGTAGCTTCTGTTTCAGCTGCAGCTTTAGCAGTCGCATCAGCAGCGTGATCGGTTGCAGCATCAATCTTCTCAGCAGCATTATCAGTTGCAGTTGCAATATCATCAGCAGCTTTATCACCAGCAGATTTGATATCAGCACTTGCTTGTTGAGCAGCATTTTCTAAGTGTTCACCTGTAGTCGCGCCAGTTTCTGGAGCTTTATCTTTATTACAACCAACAAGGGCAACAGTCGCAGCAAGACCTAAAGCAACAAGTAATTTATTCATTGTGTTTTTCCTTCTAATTCATGGCATCCAAATATGGATGTCTAAAATATAAACATAAAGTAAATGATTAATAAAGATCGAAAATTGTTAAAAAGTTGTAACTCTAGTATTAAAAAAGCCTAGCATTTTGTAATGCTAGGCTTGAAATAAATAATAATGATTTTGACCGATTTTACTGCCCAGAACGGATGATGTAATCAAACGCTGAGAGCGATGCTTTAGCACCTTCACCTGTAGCAATAATGATTTGCTTGTAAGGTACAGTCGTACAGTCACCCGCAGCAAATACACCTTGCACATTGGTTTCGTTGCGGTCATTCACAATGATCTCGCCACGGTTGGTTAACTCAACTTCACTGTCTTTCAAGAAGTCAGTGTTTGGCAGTAAACCAATCTGTACAAAGATCCCTGCAAGCTCGACCACATGCTCTTCATCAGTCGCACGGTCTTTATATTTAAGACCAGTCACTTGTGAACCATCGCCTAATACTTCGGTACTTAACGCATTCATAATCACCGTTGTGTTTGGCAAGCTATGCAATTTGTTTTGCAACACTTGGTCAGCACGAAGTTTAGTATCAAACTCAACTAAAGTGACATGCTCAACAATCCCTGCAAGGTCAATCGCAGCTTCAACACCAGAGTTACCGCCACCAATCACAGCAACACGTTTACCTTTGAACAATGGGCCATCACAGTGTGGGCAGTACGCAACACCACGGGTACGGTATTCTTGCTCACCCGGTACATTCATTTCTCTCCAACGTGCACCTGTAGAAAGGATTACTGTTTTCGATTCAAGTTTTGCACCGTTTTCAAGTTCAACTTCAACCAAACCATTTGCAGTCTGGTTGGCACCCGTGATTTTGCTGACACGTTGCAGGTTCATGATATCGACATCGTATTCACGAACATGTGCTTCCATCTCGGCAGCAAACTTAGGGCCTTGAGTCTTTTGCACAGACGTGAAGTTTTCAATGTCCATGGTATCCATGACCTGACCACCAAAGCGTTCAGCCACGATACCGGTATTAATACCTTTACGTGCAGCATAGATTGCAGCTGTCGCACCTGCAGGACCACCACCAATCACCAATACATCAAAAGCATCTTTAGCATTGAGTGCTGCTGCATCTTTTTCAGCTGAGTTGGTGTCAAGTTTTGCCACAATCTCTTCAAGGGTCATACGACCTTGACCAATGTGCTCGTTGTCTTGGAATACCATTGGCACAGCCATGATTTTGCGTTGTTCCACTTCGTCTTGGAAGAATGAACCATCAATCATGGTTGCCGTGGTGTTCGGGTTGTAAATGGCAATCAGGTTAAGTGCCTGTACTACATCCGGACAGTTATGACAGCTTAAGGATACAAACACATCGAAGTTTGCTTTGAGGTTTAAACCTTTAATCTGGTTGAGCACTTCATTTGACACTTTAGGTGCATAGCCAGAAACCTGCAACAGTGCCAAGATCAAAGACGTAAACTCATGACCCATAGGTAAGCCTGCAAAAAACACACGAGGCTGTTCACCTACTTTAGCGACACCAAAGCTTGGACGACGTGTATTGTTACCGTCAAAACGGGCAGTCACTTTGTCAGAAAGCTCAGCAATTTCACTTACCAACTCTTTAATTTGAGCTGCTTTATCTGATTCATCTAAAGCAGCAACTAATTCGATTGGACTTTCTAGACGTTCTAAGTAAGCTTTTAATTGAGTTTTAATGTTTTGATCTAACATCTGTTTTTACTCCAATGCATCCAAATTCTTTCAATAGATGCATAGTACGTGAAAACATAAAATAGGTAAAACAGTATGTTTTTATATATTTAATCGGTTTTTTGAATTATTGAGGCTATTAATAAGTAAGATCAATAATTTATCTCTAAAATGTTCTTTTTTATGTTTTGTAGTGTTTTAAAGTGAAAGTATTTAAAAATTTATATATGTTATATGGCTGTAAAGATTTTATGTCATAACATTAAAAGGTACTTTCATGTCATTGCAACGCGGCATTTATCAGCATTATAAAGGTAATCTCTATCAAGTTTTTTCTGTGGCAAAACACAGCGAGACTGAAGAAGAGTTAGTCGTTTATCAGTGTCTTTACGGTGACTATTCAACTTGGGTACGTCCGCTAAATATGTTTACTGAAACGGTGCAAATGGCTGATGGAAGCATCGTGCCGCGTTTCAAGTTAATTCAAAGCACTTAACTCAAACGACTTTTATATAAAATAACGATTTTAAAGGGTGAATATATGCCAAATACTTTTTTCTTACAAAGAGTTGCCGATTTATATGACACCTTTAAACGACATGATGCACAGCAGACAGATCGTTTGCTGCGGTATCGTAATATTGAGGCGGAGTCTGCAAAATTACTATCGCAATTTATTCGGATGCAGCAAGCTAAATCAATTTTAGAAATTGGGACTTCAACAGGTTACTCTACTTTATGGCTTGCTGAGGCTGCTCAAGCTACTCATGGAAAAGTAACCACGCTTGAAATTGATGCCAATCGTAGTAATGAAGCTAAACGCCATGCGACTGAACTGGCATTAGATGAATTGGTAGATTTTTGGGTTGGAGATGCAGCCGACTATTTAAAAGAAACTCATGAAACTTTCGATTTTATTTTGTTAGATGCTGAGCGTCCTGCGTATGAGAATTATTGGCCAGATTTAAAACGGCTGATGAAGCCAAAAGGTGGCGTACTCATTATTGATAATGTTATTTCACATGCGGCTGAAGTCAGCTCATTCTTAGCTTTAATTAAAAAAGATGAAAATTTTATGAGCAGTATTTTGCCTGTAGGCGCTGGTTTATGCATTGTAGTGGCAAGGTAAGCCATTTAAAAATCTGATTTATTCATTCATAAAGGCCTGTTCAAAGCAGGCCTTATTTCATTATGTTATGAAGCATTCACTAAAGATAGGCGAGTAAAGTGTAAGTCGAATTCTAAATATTTATGTACAAAAGCAGCTTTGTCTGTTGATCGTAATAAGTTGTCATAAATAAATTCTGGTACAGGATGATAAAGTTCGCCTGAACCATCGCTATAAAATATTTTTAGATGACGTGAAGTCGCATTGTATTTCCATGAAGTGACTGCCACAGTATTCGCCATAAATTTTTCCCCTTTTATTTCATATGATTTAAGCTCAAAAAACATCGGTTATTTATTCGACATTACTCAAACTTCATGTAATGGGGAAGGACATAATTGTAAAAGTATCAGTAGAAAATGTGATGTGCTTATTCAAAACAAAAGAACCATCCGATGAAGGATGGTTCTTTGAGTTTTTAAAATCTAATAAGAGATTAGATTTTACCAACTAGGTCGATAGATGGAGCAAGAGTAGCTTCGCCTTCTTTCCATTTAGCTGGGCAAACTTCACCTGGGTGAGCGTGTACGTATTGAGCAGCTTTTACTTTACGAAGAAGTTCAGATGCGTCACGGCCGATACCACCAGCGTTGAGTTCAACGATTTGGATTTTACCTTCTGGATCGATAACGAAAGTACCACGGTCAGCTAAACCTTCAGATTCGATAAGAACGTCGAAGTTTTTAGAAAGAGTCCAAGTTGGGTCACCAACTAATGGATATTGAATTTTTTTGATTTCTTCAGAAGTGTCGTGCCAAGCTTTGTGAGTGAAGTGTGTATCAGTAGATACAGCATAAATTTCAACACCAAGTTTTTGGAATTCAGCGTAGTTGTCAGCTAAGTCACCAAGTTCAGTTGGGCAAACGAAAGTGAAGTCAGCTGGATAGAAGAATACAACAGACCATTTACCTTTAAGGTTAGTTTCGTTAACTTCAACAAATTGGCCGTTGTGGTAAGCAGTTGCTTGGAATGGTTTAACTTCAGTATTAATCAAGCTCATCATTGTCTCCATGATTGAGGTTTATATTTAAACTTGTTTACGAGATGTAGAATAAATAAAAATTCTTTATTGGGGAAATAGTATTTTTACATGACTAAAATCGGAAAATCGAATAAGTGATAAATTTACGATTTTTAAGTCCCCAAACACTGTATTCGATTTGACTGCAAAAACATGTAAATCAAATGACAGTTATCGTAAAAGAAACTTGCCTAACAACATGAAGTCTAGTGAGACAAAATTCAAGGGTAAAATTTTAAAAAATTAAAAATATATAAAAACCCAACTGTTTTACCTTATGGTCATTAGAGCGTAAAATAGAGGATTGTTGTATTTTCAGGAAAATTTGTCTGTGCAGAATGATTTAAATATTGATCAGTGGGTGATGGCAAGAGATCGTTACCGTTTAAATCGTTTGCGTAAAGATAAAAAAGCCAATACAGCAGAGATTGAAAAATTATTTGAACAATCTAATGCCAAAGTAAGGCAGCGATTTGAACGTCTCCCTAAAATTAAACTGAATCAGGATTTACCTGTTTCTCAATATGCAGACCGCTTAATTGATGCGATTCAAAAGCATCAGGTAATTATTGTGGCAGGTGAGACAGGTTCAGGTAAAACCACACAGCTTCCTCAGATTGCAATGTTAGCGGGACGTGGCTTAACGGGAATGATTGGTCATACTCAGCCACGTCGTTTAGCTGCACGTAGTGTTTCTCAGCGTATTGCAGAAGAAGTCGGCGAAAAGCTTGGCGAGTCTATTGGTTTTAAAATCCGCTTTAATGAACAAGGTTCGCAAGATTCAATTGTACGGTTAATGACCGACGGTATTTTGCTTGCCGAGTTAGGTAATGACCGTTATTTGTCTAAATATGACACGATCATTATTGATGAAGCGCATGAACGCTCACTCAATATCGATTTTATTATGGGCTATTTAAAGCAGTTACTGCCAAAACGCCCAGATCTAAAAGTTATTGTGACTTCGGCAACTTTAGATGTAAATCGCTTTAGTAATTACTTTAATGACGCACCTATTTTTGAAGTAGAAGGGCGTAGTTATCCTGTCGAAGTACTTTATCGCCCAATTTCAGAAATGAATATTGGCGGCAGTGATGACGATGAGTTTGATGATTTTGAAGAAAACCTTCCTCGTGCAGTTGTACAGGCTGTAGAAGAATGCTTTGCTGACGCAGAAGCAAAAGGTCATCCTGAACATGCCGACATTTTAATTTTCTCAAGCACAGAACAAGAAATTCGTGAGTTGCAGGAAACCTTGCAAAAGTACGGGCCTAGACATACCGAAATTTTACCTTTGTATGCGCGTTTAGCTGTTTCTGAACAACAAAAGATTTTTAGTCCGGGTGGAAAAGGCCGTCGTATTATTATTGCGACGAACGTAGCCGAAACTGCACTTACGGTTCCAAACATTCGTTATGTGATTGATAGCGGTTTTGCTCGTATATCGCGTTATAACTATCGTTCACGTGTACAACGCTTACCAATTGAAGCAATTTCTCAAGCCGCAGCCAATCAGCGTAAAGGGCGTTGTGGCCGTATTGCTCCGGGTGTGTGTATCCGTTTATATAGCGAAGAAGACTTTTTAAGTCGTCCTGAATTTACCGAACCTGAAATTAAAAGAACCAACTTAGCATCTGTTATTTTGCAAATGCAGAGTTTAGGGTTAGGTGAGTTAGAAAACTTCGATTTTATTGAGCCGCCAGATTTCCGCCTTGTAAATGATGGTCGTAAATTGCTGATTGAGTTAGGCGCACTTAACGAGAAGAAAAATGAGCTGACTAAAGTCGGGCAAATGATGGCACGTATGCCAATTGACCCACGTTTGGCACGTATGATCGTGGGCGGTGCTCATTTTGGCGTACTCAAAGAAATCTTAATTGTGGTAAGTGCTTTAGCGGTTCAAGATCCGCGTGAGCGCCCAGCCGATAAACAAATGCAGGCTGACCAAAAGCATGCATTATTCAAAGAAGCGGATTCAGATTTTCTGTTTTATTTGAAGCTTTGGGAGACTTTAAATCCTAAAGGCGAAGCAGGAATGTCTGAAAATAAACGGCGTCAATTTGCCAAGCAGCATTTCTTAAGCTGGTTGCGTTTACGTGAATGGAAACAGACACACCAGCAATTGGTTGAGTTAGCCGAAGGCTTAAAACTCAGTTTTAATGAAAAACCTGCGAATTATGAAAACTTGCATCGTGCATTGCTGACAGGTTTGTTGTCTTTTATTGCCAATAAAACTGATGAACGTAATACCTTTATGGCAGTGCGTCAGCAAAAGGCTAAAGTTTTCCCTGCGAGTACGTTGCATAAAACCAATACTGCATGGGTGATGGCTTTTGAGATGGTCGAAACCTCTCAAGTGTACTTACGTACTTTAGCCAAAATTGACCCTGAATGGATTTTACTTGCTGCACGCGACTTGTTGAAATATCACTATTTCGAGCCACATTGGTCTAAGAAAGCTGGGATCGTCAATGCATATGCGCAAATTTCCCTGTTTGGTTTAATTATTGAGCCAAAGCGGTTAATTAATTTTGAGAAAGTTGACCAACCTGCTGCTCATGAGATTTTCTTACGCGATGCATTAACTACTGGGAACTTGGGTACAGTTCCACCATTTTTAAAACACAACTTACTTAAGCTTGAAGAAGTAGAGCGAGTTGAAGATAAATTGCGTCGTCGTGATTTGGTGGTGGATGAAGAAACAATTTATCAGTTTTATGCGTCGAAAATTCCAGAAGAAATTGCGAGTCGCCGTAGTTTTGAAGACTGGCGTGCAACGGTAGAAGCAAATAATCCTCGTTATTTATTTATTGACGATGATGCGCTCTGGCTCAATGATCGGCCAACTACGCAGCAATTCCCAGATCATTTACACAATGGGCAGCTGCGTTTAGCAACCACATATCATTTTGACCCGAGCCATGACGAAGATGGTGCTACTGTTCAAATTCCTGTACAGGCGCTGCCTCAAGTGGATGAAAATATCTGGTCATGGGGAATTCCGGGTTGGCGCCAAGATTTAATTGAGGCTTTACTCAAAGCTTTACCTAAAGACAAGCGTCGTAATGTGGTGCCAATTCCTGATACAGCTCGTAAGCTCATGCAAGGGGTTGATGCGGTACATTTACGTGAACATATTTTTAGTTATTTAGCTTTTGCCTTGCGTGGTGAGCAAATTACTGAAAAAGATTTCTCGTTTGAACGTATTGATCCATATTTGGTACCTTTCATTAAAGTGATTGATGAAAAAGGTAAGCTGATTGCGAAAGGGCGTGATTTACCTGAGTTAAAAGCACGTTGCCGCGTAGAAACACATCGTCCAGTTAAACAGCAAAAAGGTGAGTTTAAAAACTTTCCTGAAAACTTTACTTTTGAGGCCTCTCATAAAGTCACGGGCGTTGTAGTTAAACAATATCAGGCTTTAGTTCCGACCAAGGCTTTTGCTGACCTCGAAGCTAAAGATGAGTCAGGCATTGTTATTCAAACGTTTAACGATCAAGCTGAGGCGATTAAACAACATCGTGAAGGGATTATTCGTCTGGTCCATATGCAACTAGGGGACTTGATTCGCCAGTTGAAAAAGCAGATTTCAAAGCCGCTCGCGTTGGCTTATTCACCTTTGGGCGATAAAGCTAAGCTTGAGCAGATGTTGATCTATGCAACGTTGCAGATGGCAATTACGACTTTGCCAATTAACGCTGATGAATTTAATAAGCTGCTAGATCAGGTCAAAAAGCAATTTTTGAGTTATGGTCAGCAAGCACTTGAGCAATTAAGTGATATTTATATTCAGTGGCAGCAAATCCGTCGTCAGCTTTTAGTACTTGATTCAGGCGTGTTTGGACGCAGTATTGATGATATTGAAGATCAGTTAGATTTAATGTCACTTAGCAATTTTGTTTATTGCCAACCCGTCGATCTTTGGCAGGAATACCCGCGTTATTTAAAAGCACTGCTATTGCGTTTAGATCGATTGCCAAATAATCTACAGCGAGATCATGCCGCTATTGATGATGTCGATCCATGGATGGACAAGGTATTTAAATTCAAAAACAATCCCAAAATCAAAGAATTGTATTTGATGTTGGAAGAATTCCGCATTTCTTTATTTTCTCAGCCGATGAAAACCAAGATGCCTATTTCGCCAACTCGACTGCAAAAGTTATGGGATCGTTTGGGAATCAGTTAAGATAGATCGGGGTCTGTTTATGTTGTTGTTTAGCCTACAACGCAATTTATAAATGAAAGATTAACAGACCCTATTCATTTTTTTAGGAGTTTTACATGGGCATTCGTATCACAGGTACTGGGTTATTTCACCCAACAGAAATCATTTCTAATGAAGAACTGGCCGACAGTTTAAATGCTTATGTGGAACAATATAACCAAGAGAATGCAGAGAAAATTGCAGCAGGTGAGCTAGAAGAGCTACGTGGTTCAAGTGCTGAATTTATTGAAAAAGCGTCTGGTATTAAGCGTCGTTACGTGATTGAGAAGTCAGGTATTCTTGATCCAAATCGCTTGCGTCCTCGTTTGTCTGAACGCTCAAATGATGAACTTTCACTTCAAGCAGAGTGGGGCGTGATTGCTGCGAAACAGGCAATGGAAAATGCAGGTGTAACTGCTGAAGATATCGATGTTGTAATTTTAGCATGTTCAAACATGCAGCGTGCTTATCCAGCAGTTGCAATTGAAATCCAGTCAGCACTTGGCATTCAAGGGTATGCCTACGACATGAACGTTGCATGTTCAGCTGCCACTTTTGGTTTGAAACAAGCGGCAGATGCAATTCGTTCAGGCGCTCGTCGTGTTTTATTGGTAAATGTCGAGATTACATCGGGTCACCTAGACTATCGTAACCGTGATTGCCACTTCATTTTTGGTGATGTTGCTACAGCTTCTATTATTGAAGAAACCACGACTAAGACTGGTTTTGAAATCTTAGATATTCATTTATTTACTCAATTTTCAAACAACATTCGCAATAACTTCGGTTTCTTAAACCGTAGTGAAGATGCCGTAGTTGACGACAAGTTATTCCGTCAAGATGGTCGCAAAGTCTTTAAAGATGTTTGTCCGTTAGTGGCAAAAATCATTAATGCGCAGTTGGAAAAAATGCAGTTAACTGCAAACGATATTAAGCGTTTCTGGTTACACCAAGCCAATGCCAACATGAATGAACTAATCTTGAAATATGTTGCTGGTAAAGAAACTGATTTAAGCCGTGCCCCAATTATTCTAGATGAGTTTGCCAATACCTCTTCAGCAGGCGTTATTATTGCTTTACACCGTACAGGCCACGAAGTAGATAATGGCGAGTATGGCGTGATTTCATCTTTTGGCGCTGGTTATTCAGTGGGTTCGATTGTTGTACAAAAGCATGTTGCTTAAGCTACAAGATTAATTAAAAAACGCTCGTAAGAGCGTTTTTTTTATGAGCGAAATAATATAAAAAAGCGGACCAAAATTAGCCCGCTTAGATTAAATCAAAAATCATTAAAACTTTTTGGTGTAGTTTACAAACAAGCGATCCTCACCAAAATCATTGCCATGTTTAACGTTGTAATCAATACGAATATATTGCAGGGCCACGCCTTTTAAGAATGGCTGCTGAAACGCATAATTTAAAATCACATTGGACTCGGTTTCATGGTTTTTCTCACCATTGGCTGCTTTAAAGTCATGACCGTAAACATATTTCACTATCGCATTTAAGCCTGGTACATAGTCTTTAAAGTCATAGCCATACATCACATGATAAGACTTTTCGTCTTCTTTAAAGAATCCGGTGGTATTCCAGTTAATGAAATATGTCTCTGGCAAAAAGCCATCCGGTAGAGGGTAAGCCGACTCACCCATAATCTGCTGATAGCCCAAGCCAAAGGTGTGATTTTTTACTTTGAGAGTTTCTAACACCCCAATGTTTTGTGCATCAATATCAAAAGTATTGCCGTCATCTTTTGCATTGAAGTATTTAAACTTAGAGGTGAGGGCAAAGTTAGGCTGTTTCCAATTATGCTCAAGTCCAACATAGTGTTTGTTATATAGATCTTCTAAATTACCAAAGTAGTATTCGCCCTTTAAAGACGCCGTAAATTGATAGCGCAGGTCAATATAATTTAAACCATCAGATTCTTTAGTGATTCCATTTGCCGTGAAAGAAAACTTTTTAAAATCTTCTTCATTTCGTGGTGAGACTTTTTCAACCCGACCAATTTCAGCATAGAGCTGATCTGAAAGTTGCGACTTAAGATTGGTTCCCCAATAAGAGGCAAGCAATTGTCGGCTGGCATCAACAGCCGTTACGGGTAAATCTAGCCAGAGTTCACCGACACTTAAAAGGGTTTTGTCGTAGCCCAGTTTTAAAGTTGCACCGTATTTTAAAAAGTCAGATGCTTGAGATTGTGTTTCTTTATTAAAAGGCAAAACTGTGTCCGCAACGTGTTTGTCTGAACTCAAGCGAACGGCGTATTGAACAGAAGCATCGGCACCAATGGTAATAGGCTTGTTTGCAATTTGCAGAGGGGTGTCATGCATTTTCGACTTATAAAATAGCGATGCTGCCTGAGACCAACTGCCAGTATCTTTAAGTGCATCATTATCAAAATTACGGTTGATATAGGCATTTTTTAAAGTGAATTTCCATTCATCTTCAGTTTGCTGATTTGGATTTGCGGCCCATGAGTTACTGCACATCAGTAATAAAGTGGCAACGGCTAAAGTGTGTGGTTTAAAACGGTGAAATAATTCCATAATCCATTTCCAAAAAGATGCGCCAGTCCTCGGCGCATGTATTTTTACTGCTGGGTAAGCGTGTTTTGAGGATTAAAAGTTGATGGCGTTTGTGCGGCAACAGAGGCTTTGAGATTGACCATAAATATTGCAAGTGCAGCAATCACACCTGGAATTGCAATCGCTAAGAAATTCATTTGGTGAGGAAGCTCAAGTGTGAGTAAGGCGCCAGTTAAAACTGGTCCAATAATCGCGCCAATACGACCAATTCCAGATGCCCAGCCCATGCCAGTTGAACGAAGTGCGGTTGGATAGAACTGCGCAACAAACGTGTAGAGTAAGATTTGTGAGCCAATGGTGGCAGCACCAGCAATCGCAATTAGGCTATATAAAATAAATTGTGGACTATTAATGCCAAGCAGAATTAAAGCTGCTGATCCCACAATAAACATAATGGTAATAACAGGTTTTAAATGGAATTTATCTGCTAAAGCACCACCACCAATTGCACCGACCATGCCGCCAATATTGAGTGCAAACAGGAACAACATGCTTGCACCTAATGAGTAGCCCGCTTGGAGCATGAGTTTAGGTAACCAACTTCCTAAGGCATACACCATGAGTAGGCACATAAAGAAAGCAATCCAGAACATAAATGTGCTGAAGGTACGGCCTTGCTGGAAAAGCGCACGGACAGGTGCATCTGTTGTTGTGCTTTCGTTTAATACCAGTTGAGTATTGGCGTTTACCTGAGTTTGAGGTGCAATTTTACTCACAATACTTTTTGCCTGTTCGCCATGGTTAGATTTCACTAAAAAGGCGAGAGATTCTGGCAAAAATTTCCAGATGATTGGGAGCAGCAACAGGGGAATACCCGCAATTAAAAACATGATTTGCCAGCCCATATCTTTCACAAGCCATGCGCCGAGTAGTGCAGAGGTCATGCCACCAATTGCATAGCCACTAAACATGATTGCGACTAATGTACTGCGGATTTTTTTTGGTGCGTATTCAGTCATAAGTGCGACCACATTTGGCATAACGCCACCAATCCCAAGACCTGCGATAAAGCGCAAAATAGCAAACTCTGTTGGTCCTTTGGCAAAGGCACCCATAAAGGTAAATCCGCTAAATAAGGTGACACAAATCAGGATGGTTTTTTTTCGTCCCAGTTTGTCTGAAAGGGTGCCGAAAATCATGGCACCAAACATCATACCGAATAAAGCAGCACTGGCGAGTAAACCAGCTTCTACCGCAGTTAATGACCATTGCTGCATTAACAGAGGAAGAGCAACCCCATAAATAACTAAATCATATCCATCAAAAATAATAATAAGTAAGCACCAGATTAAAACTTTCCAATGAAAAGATGTAAAACCGGCTTTATCAATTAACTCATTAATATTAACTTTGCTCGTATCCATTTTCTTCACCTCCAATTTGTGAAGCATCGCGTTATTTTTTAATAAACTATTTTGTTATTGGATTAGAGTCAAAAACCTAATTGATATATCTTTATGTCTTTAAGGTATTGTGCTTTTATTGATTTAAATATCTGAAAAGTATGTATTTATTTTTTTTGATTTAGCTGACTTTATTGGGTCTTTAAAATAGGGTTAAATATTGTATAGTGAGAATTTTAAGGATTTTATAGATACTTTTTTATAGATTTTATTGATGAGAATCACAGCTAAAAATATTGCTAAATTTATATTATAAATTGAAGTGAAAATATAAAAACAAAATACTAAAGTCTATTATTTAATTATTTTAGAGATTTATCTTAAAAATGAAATTTAATCTATATCCAATAAAAAATCGCCAAATCAGAATTAGCACATTATTTGCATCCTGATTTGGCGATTTAAGCTTTATTTTAGGTGAGAGTATTTAGATAAAAAACTTAATTCGGGGTTGGAGCTGATCGTGGTGTAAGAATGAAATGGGCGATTACACCAATACAAATACCCCAAAAGACTGAGCTTAATCCAAGGAAATGCATGCCTGATGCTGTCGCTAAAAAGGTAATAAGTGCGGCATCACGTTGACTGTCATTTTTCATGGCAACAGAAATATTGGTGGCAATCGCTCCAAGCAAGGCTAAACCTGCCAGTGCTGCAACCAACTCTTTAGGAAGTAAGCTAAATAGCATGACAATACTGCCAGCAAATAAACCACCTAAAATATAAAAAATTCCGTTGGCGATTCCAGCGATGTAACGTTTTTCTTTAAGTTCATGTGCATCTTTGCCCATACATAAAGCTGCGGTAATTGAGGCAAGCACAATCGTAATACCACCGACGCAGGCAACAGCTAAAGAGGCAATACTAGTGACAGTAATAATGGGTTTGGCTGGGGTATCGTAACCGCTGAGTTTCATAATCGCCATACCCGGTAAAAATTGGCCGGTTAGACTGACTAAAATGAGAGGAACGGCGAGGTTTAATGTTGAGTTCCATGTCCATTCTGGGCTAATCCACTGTGGAATAGCTAAATTAAAACTCACATCAACCGGATTCATTTTGCCCAAAATGAGGCTTAATAAAACTCCGGCAGCTAACACCCAAATCATGGTGTAGCGTGGCATTAAACGCTTGGCAATTAAAAAGACAATGAGCATGCTAAAAACAATAAAAGGCATGCTATCAGATGCGGTAAATAGACCAATGCCAAATTGAAAAAGAATACCAGCCATCATGCCCGCTGCGACATCTTGCGGAATCCACTTTAGTAATTTGTCGAAGTAACCTGTAACGCCAATTAAAAAAATAACGATGGCAGAAGTAATATAGGCGGCTACCGCTTCATTCAACGAGACATTTGGAAATAGGGTAACTAACAGGGCAGTACCCGGTGCAGACCATGCGGTTATGACAGGCGTTTTATATTTAATTGAAAGATAAATACCTGAAACGGCGGCACCAATTGAAATTCCCCAAATCCATGACACCATCATATCGGTGGACACATGGGCGCGCTGAGCAGCTTGGAAAAAAATAATCAGTGGGCCTGAGTAAGAAATTAAAACCGCAAGAAAGCCAGCAACTGTTGCTGATATGGACCAGTCATTTTTTAACGTCTTTAACAGGGTTGCCATGTGTGATTGCCTCCATGCAAATCATGTTATTTACCCAATCATGCAAAAAGATCAGGGTTAACCCTGATCTCCACCTCCGACCGGAATGACCGATCCCGTCATATACGATGCGTCATCTGATGCAAGAAATAAAATTGCATTGACTTGTTCTTGAATTGTGCCATAACGGCTCATAAATGTTCGATCTATTGTTTGATCAACTACTTGCTGCATCCAGTCTTTTTCATTTTGACTTAATGGATTGGCATTGCGTGGTACTTTCCGAGGTGGTGCTTCGGTTCCACCAGTTGCAACAGCATTGACACGAATTCCGTCTTTGGCATGTTCAAAAGCAAGTGATGCCGTTAAAGCATTTACACCACCTTTAGATGCCGAGTAGGGAATACGGTTAATGCCACGGGTTGCAATTGAAGATACATTTACTATTGCACCCGCTTGTTGCTTAATCATGGCGGGTAGCACAGCGCGGCAACACCATAAAGTTGGAAACAATGAGCGATTGACTTCCTTAATGATCTCTTCTTCGGAAAACTCTTCAAAAGGTTTCATCCAGATCGCGCCACCTACATTATTAATCAGGATATCTACCCGACCATAGTGTTCAATGGCTTTTGCAACAACCGCTTGTGCACCTGCATAGGTTTCAAGGTCAGCATTAATCGTGACAGCATCGCCACCTGAACTCTGAATTTCTTTGAGAACTTCTTCAACATATTCAGAGCGGTCAGCCATGACGACTTGTCCACCCTCAGTCGCGACTTGTAATGCCACGCCACGACCAATGCCTTGAGCACTACCCGTAACAATCACGACCTTATCGGTAAATCTTTGACGGTTTGACATAGATAACTTCTCCACCTGTTAATTCGCAGAGAATTTTTCAAACAAGAAATTAGCAGGTTTGATATTTTCAGTTTCTAACCAGCCACGTACAGCTTCTACCATTGGTACCGGGCCACATAGATAAACATCAACATCGCCACCGTTTAACCATTCACTTTCAATATGACCAGTGACATAGCCTTTGCGTTCATGGTTACTTTCAGGGCTTGCTACCACAGTGCGGTATTCGAACCATGGGAATTTCGTCTGCAATTCATTAAGTTTATCTAAAGCAACCAAATCAAAGTCATTGGTTACGCCAAAGACTAAACGAACAGGTTGTTCTGAACCTTTTTCTTTAAGCACTTGTAACATCGACATAAATGGGGCAATGCCAGTACCGCCTGCTAGCATAAGCACAGGACGCGCTACATTACGCAAATAGAAGCTACCGAATGGACCGGTAAATGTCATTTTGTCACCAGCTTTAGCATTCTTACTTAAGAATTCACTCATTTTGCCGTTCGGCACGTTACGGACCACAAAGCCCGTTAAGCGATTGCCTGGTTTTGAGCTAAATGAATATGAACGTGTTTCGCCAGTTTCAGGAATAGCAACGTTGACGTATTGACCTGCAAGAAAATGAATGTCCGGTTGGCCTTCATCAAGTTGAATATCAAAAGTGATGGTTGAATCTGATAAGTTTTCAACGCGGGCTAATGTACCTTGGAAACTATGAATTTCTGTTTTACAGACATCTGATGAGGCTTGAATCTGGAATACCGCATCGGAAGTTGGTCGACATTGGCAAGCAAGAATATAACCTTGCTCAGCTTCTTCAGGGGTTAATGCATCTTCAATATAGGTTTCTTCTGGCATGTCATAACTACCGGACTCGCAAAATGCGCGGCAAGTTCCACATGCACCATCACGGCAATCCAAAGGAATATTAATTTTTTGGCGATAGGCTGCGTCAGATAGGGTTTCGCCTTGAGCTACGTTAATGAAACGTGTAACACCATCTTCAAATTGAAGTGCAACATTGTGGTTTGACATGGCATGTATCCTACAAAATATTTGAAACTTTTACCCTCAGCCAACAGTCCGTTTAACTGAGGGGGTATGTCTTAAAGGTGGTAGATATCAATCACTTGATTGATGTAGTCATTTTTCAAAACGACATACTTACTCAAGATTTTTGGTTGATCACCTGAAAAATCGATCACATAACGTGACATACCGAAATAGCTGTAATTTGTCTTGTAACGGAAACTCAAGGTATTCCAGTTAAAGCGAACAGTAACTTTGTCGCCATCGCGCTCAACAACTTCAACGTTGGCAATATTGTGGCTTGTGCGTGTGTCTGGCATGGTTGCAGATGAGCGTTCAGTTTTAATACGAAACACACGATCTTCTAAACCTTGACGGTCTGGATAATAAATAAGTGAAATTTCAGATTGTGGATCTTCAGTTAATCTATCGTCGTCGTCCCAAGCTGGCATCCAGAAAGAAGCTTCTGGCGCATAGCATTCAAGCCAGTCATCCCATTGTTCATCATCTAAAAAGCGAGCTTCACGATAGAGAAACTGAGCAATATTTTCTAAAGTTGCTTTGTCTTGAGTGCTCATGCTGTTTCTCCCTGATCAGCAATTTCTTTCTCTAATGCAATCGCATGTTTCATGGTGTGTAACCAATATTGATGTTGGGCAAGATACAGGCCTTCATCTTCAGTTTTAATCCCACTTAACATTGGTTTTAAACCGATTTCGTTCGCTGCATCGTCTGGTCCATAAATCCAATGTTTTGAACCACGGCACATGTCATTCCATTCAAGTGCAATCCCTGCATAGCCTGCCTGACAAGCACGGAATTCTTCTAAATCGTCTGGTGTTGCCATGCCTGAGGCATTAAAGAAATCTTCATATTGACGGATACGACGTGCACGAGCTTCAGGTGCTTCACCTTTAGGCGCGATACAGTAAATGGTGACTTCAGTTCGATTAACCGAAAGTGGGCGAAGTACACGAATTTGCGAACCAAACTGATCCATCAAATAAACGTTTGGATAAAGACACAAGTTACGTGAACGCTCAATCATCCATTTCGACATCGCTTCACCGTATTTTTCGGTGTATTCGTCTGCTTTCGGGAAGTTTGGACGGTCTTCTGGGTTTGCCCACTGTGTCCAAAGCAACATGTGGCCATTTTCAAAGCCATACGAGCCACCGCCTTGTTTACCCCACGAACCTGCACTCATGGCACGAATGTTATCAGCAGCTTGAGTTTCTTTACGGTGTTGAGTCGTTGCTGCATAGTTCCAGTGAACAGCAGAAACGTGATAACCATCTGCACCATTTTCAGCAGTGAGTTTCCAGTTGCCTTCATAGGTATAGGTAGATGAACCACGTAAAACTTCTAAACCATGTTCAGACTGGTCAACAATCATATCGATGATTTTGGTGGTTTCACCCAAGAACTCTTCAAGTGAAGGAACATCTGGATTTAAGCTACCAAATAAGAAACCTTTGTAACTCTCAAAACGAGCCACTTTTTTAAGGTCGTGTGAGCCATCTTGGTTAAAACAGTCAGAATAGCCTGCTTCACTTGGATCTTTAACCTTAAGCAATTTACCTGAGTTGTTAAAAGTCCAGCCGTGGAAAGGGCAAGTATATGTTGCTTTATTACCACGTTTGTAACGGCAAAGTTGTGCTCCGCGGTGTGAACACGCATTGATCATGGCATTCAATTCACCGTTACGGTTGCGGGCAATAATGACCGGCTGACGACCAATGTAAGTGGTGTAGTAGTCATTATTGTTTGGAATTTGGCTTTCGTGCGCTAAGTAAACCCAATTGCCTTCGAAGATATATTTCATTTCGAGGTCAAAAAGAGCTTCGTCAGTAAACACTGAGCGATGAAGTTTAAATTCACCTGTATCGATGTTGTCGACAAGTAATTCATCAATACGGTCAAGATGGCTAGTATTGATTACAGGAATACGTGGCATGTCCGTTCTCCGACTTTCCAAAAGTGTGGAAGTCACCAAGGCCTTAGCTACGATCTACAAGGTCTTGATATCCTAATATTGTCAATGAAGCGCATGAGTGCGCTAGGTGTTTAACCGTGAATTGATGAAGATGAATCACTGGAAGATTGGCAAGAAGGCTTGTTCACAAAGCAATTCATCACTTCATCGGTTTGTTGCTTGTATATACCTTAAAAGAATGGTTAAACTGTGTCTAAGACTGAATTTGCATTTTTTTATATCTTAAAGGTATGGAAACCTTATGGAACTAAGACATTTACGGTATTTTGTGGCTGTTGTTGAAGAACAGAGCTTTACAAAGGCAGCCGAAAAACTATTTATTGCTCAACCACCTTTGAGTAGACAGATTCAAAATCTGGAAAGCGAGCTTGGCATTCAACTGTTTGAGCGTGGAAGTCGTCCTTTACAAACTACACAAGCAGGGCATTTCTTTTACCAGCACGCCGTTAAACTTTTGTCGAATGCTGAAGAAATAAAAAGTATGACCAAGCGTATTGGTCTCATCGAAAGAAGTATGACCATTGGTTTTGTTGGGTCTTTACTCTATGGTTTGTTACCTCGAATTATTTATTTATTTCGCCAGCAGCAACCCCATTTGAATATTCAGCTTATGGAGTTAAGTACTACTGAACAGCTACAGGCATTAAAAGAAGGACGTATTGATGTCGGTTTTGGACGTTTAAGAATTAGTGATCCTGCTGTGAGACGTATTTTGCTACGTAAAGAACGCTTGGTGGTTGCTGCGCATACGAGTCATCCTATTGCACAGCGTACGGAAGGGGTATATCTGGCCGATCTCATTGATGAAAAGATGTTTATGTATCCTACTTCGCCAAAGCCTAATTTTTCAACTCAGCTTTTGAATATTTTTGCCGAGCATAGTTTGGTTCCAAAAAATATGCATGAAATACGAGAAATTCAACTGGCTTTGGGCTTAGTTGCAGCGGGAGAAGGGATCTGCATTATTCCAGCAAGTGCCGATACCATTCGATTTCCACACCTAAACTATATTCCGATTTTAGATAACGGCGCGGTCAGCCCAATTTTTATTACAGCACGGGCAATGGACCGAAGTGAAGATTTACAGTCACTATTTGATTGTATTTATCAGGTTTATGACTTAGAAGGGATACCTTATCAACGGACTGTCTTTACACTCGATCAAAACCCGATAGATGATTCAAACGGTATCGATTTTTAAATAAGAGAAGTGCATAGCCTCAAAAGTTGAAGCTATGCGTTGATGTGTTTTAGAAAGCCCAAATCAGTTTTAGCCAGCTGGTATGGCCTTCGGGACGATATTCGACTTCGGTTTCTTTTAGAAATTTGGCTTCAATAGACCAGTTCTTATCGGCATATTGAATGCCTGGACCAATTGCAAAAGCCTGTCCTTTAAACCCAATGTCACTTTCGTTTACTTTGTCATCTGTGGTTTGTCTAAAGGCATAGCCTTCAACTGCAACTTTGAGTTTTGGGTTAATGCGATAACCCAAACTATAGTCACCCGCAATGTATTGTCCAGACTGGTAGTCAGTCGCGTCGTTACGCGTATTCCAGCTATAAGACAGTTTAGTAGAAAGGTCTAAACCTGCTGCGTTGGCATAACTATAGGCAATAATCGGTCGAATGGTGTGATAGTTTTTCCCGAGATTAGCTTCAACTGGATGTGTCGTACTTGGAGTGTCGTATTCTCCTGTCCCGAGCACAGTTTCTAGGGCTGCAATCCAGTGATGATTTCCTTGATGCCAGCCGAGCATGCCACCCAAAATCAAGTCTCCGAGACCTTGGTTTGAGTCAGCCATTCCATTTACTTTGAGTCTTAGATCAACCAATGGCTGGGCTGCATAAAACCCGAGTTGTCCATCCATAATTTTTTTATCGGTCATCCAGACTAAACGAGGAACCACGGCGTTGACATCAACATGGAACTGATCGGGACCATTTTGAAACTCTGATGCGTGGTAATTTTGATAATAACTGAGTAGATAGACCCCAGCAGGTGGTAAGGCACCCGCCATCATACCTTCGGCACCTAATGCAAAAGAGTCTGAGCCATTTTCTGTCGCAAATGCAGAAGGAAAGTAAAGGGCGCTGATTACACCACATATGATTGCAGCAATTTTGTTATTCATAGAATGTCCTATTCTGTGTTGTTTGGCTTGTCACTAAAAAACGTTATTCCTTAACGGTCTTTAAAAACTTAAGTCTGTTTAATCTAAAAATTTGGGATGCAGAACTCCTGTGAGCCTTGTATTTTCTTTCTAAATTACAAATACAAAGCTCATTTGAAAAAGCCGAGTGCTTAAAGGTTTATCTTTAAATATGTTTGAATAAGGCCGAACGCGATTGTCCGGCAGCACCATCGGCTGCACTTAAGAAGCGTTCAGTGTGAATGTCCCGTTCGAATAAGCGACTTTGCATGAGCGTTGAAATTGCCGAGTCGATCATAATGGGTGGGCCGCACAAATACGCTTTGTGTCCACCACATCGATTTTCAAAGTAATCGGCAACAGCCTCATGCACAAATCCGGTAAATCCAGTCCATTGATCTTCTACTTTTGGTGCATTGAGAGCAGGGATATAGCGGAAGTTCGGATAGTCTTTCACGAGTTGTTCAAACAATTCTCGATTGTATAGCTCTGCCAAGTCTCGTGCTCCTTGGAAGAGGTAAATCGTGCGACTATCTCCAGACTCAAGCAAATCTAAAATCATCGATTGTGGACTTGAAAGACCTGAACCACCTGCAATGAAAATAGCATTTTGATTATCTGACTTGCGTACAAAAAATTGACCATATGGGCCTGAAATATCAAGCTGATCACCTGTGGCAAGTTGTTCATGCACATAAGTCGTCGCTGCACCGCCTTCAACTTTACGAATATGCAGCTCAACGATGCCGACTTCACTTGGTGAATTGGCAATTGAAAACGCACGAGTTCCTTCAATATCTGGAAACTGGATATTGATATATTGGCCAGCTTGGAATTCGATTGGGCGATCTAGCTGTAGTCGGATTCCTTTGATGGTTGGTGACAGGTCTTTTATTTCAATGACTGTCGCTTGATAGTCTTGAACCAAATGACCTAAGAAATCTGGGTCTTCATCAACATCGGCTTCAATAACCATGTCGGATTGTGGTTTGCAGCAGCAGGCAAGCACCTTATTTTCATCACGTTCAATATCCATGAGCGCAAAGGGAGAAGCTTCACCGACATCATAAAAACCATCGGTGACTTGAACCTTACATGTCCCGCAAGTGCCATGTCCACAGGCAAAGGGCAACCAAACGCCTTGGCGTAAAGCGGCATTTAAAATGGTCTGGTCTTCTTCCACTTCAATCGTTGTTCCGATCGGTTCAATAGTGACTTGATAACTCATGACACACCTCCGAATTAAACGTAGCTGTCGTTATAGCCATTTAATTCTGGCGTAACGAAACGAAGTAATGACTTATGACCAAAACCAAGCTCTGCCAAGCTTTGTGTACTCTCTGGGCTAATTGTTTGACCATCTAAAGTGTATTGCACTTTTGACCAATCAATTTTGGCAAAATCTGGATGTTGGGCAAAACCACCTGTAATTTGTTGCTCAATCAACTGTCCAAAAGTTTGTTGAGGTGAGGCCAGCATGGCATGTGCTGAGCAAAAAAGGGTGTGATGATCCCAACCCACGTAAAGTAAGAATTGATCACCATAATTTTTTTGCAGATCAAGCGGTTCAAATTGATAGTTGTTGTGTATCGCGCGAACAGTCATGTTCAATCTCCTTATTTCCTATCAGGCAGCTTGATGACTGCCTGAACAATTCCTTGTGTTTAAGCTGCGTTGCCTTTCCATTTTTTCCAGCGCTGTTGGTCTGGTGAACCTTCAATATCCAGATTGTCGGCACCGACATTCATGCGGTAATAATCGCGGAGCATGGTTTCGAGGTCACCGCCACCACAGTTACCTTGTAAAATTTGATTTACAGGTAGCCATGCTTGTATATATTTCTCAGGCTCGCGCTCGAAAATATCATGACAGCCATCTGAACAGGTGTGGTAGCGTTCGCCTTGGTAAATGCTATGGCGATAACTAAACTGAGTCGGGTCATCACCCATTTCAGTAAAGGTCATTGGAATCTGACAAACCTGACAAAGCTGTGGTAAACCTGCGCTATAGAAGCGTTTACCCTCGGCTTCCATTTTGCGAGCCAGCTCCCATCTTGGACGGTAGTATTTATCGAAAGTGTCTGGATATTTAGCCGATAACCAATCCATTTCTTCGTCAGTTGGAATCCAAGTATGGAAACCGGCAGCATGACCAAAGTTATAGAAAATCCACCATGCCTGATGTGAGACATGCTCTTTTTCTTTCACAATGACATCGCTATATTTCGGCATACGAATGCCATAGCGGCTTAAATCTTTGAATAGCGCACCGCCTGCCTGCTCAAAATAAACTTCCCAAGCTTCTTTCCAAGACATCACTTTGTTTGGCAGCATGTAATCCATCATCATGCCCACAATTGAAAGCAAACGAGTTCCGCGCCAGAACCATTTATCAATCCATTCCTGCACAATTGGCACGTTGTCTTCATGCTGTTCGAGCAAGAATTTTACGATTTCAAGACCAAGCGTCATGTGACGCGCTTCATCAGACTGCGCACTAAAACCAAAGGTCACGGTTGCCATATCGCCGTTATAAGCTGCACCCGACATAAACGGAACAAACAGTAAGTTGGTAAGTACATATTCAAAAGCAAAACTAATGGCTAATAAAAATTCGAAAGGGCCAGCAGAACGGGCATCTTCAAAAAATGATTTAGGCACAGACAAATACCAAACGCGGTCATGCATGTGTGCCCAATCCTGAAAACCATCAAAGAACTTGTTGTAATGGCTCATGGCATGAATTTGAGTCTGTACATGACGCAGCTCATCAATCGACTGCATCTGAGATGCAATACGTGCTCCAATACCACTAAATTGGCGACCTACATGGGCATAGCCTTGATAAGCCTGATATTCAAGGGGGGTCACCGCTGTTAAAAAGAGTTTGATCGCATTTAAGTAGCGTTCATTGCTGACATTCATCTGACCATTGTTTTGAGCAAAGGCATCAAAAATGGCATAAAGTTTTTTCTCTTTTTCTGCCTGATATTTCCAGTAAGCATCCATAGTTAAACGGAATGGATCTTCCCATTTAGACCAGTCAGTAATTTTGATACCTTCAAACTCTTCATAAGGGAAGGCATCTTTACGGTCAGCATAGGAAAAGTCCCAGTCCAGATCACGGGTTAATGCGCGGTAACGATCTTTAGCATTTAATTTTTTGCTGGTTTCTTTCGTTTGAGTTGTCATGATTGATCATCCTTAAATCTTTGTTAAACAACGTCTATGTTGTGATTAATTCCAGTGAAGGCGGAAAGTATCGTCATCTTCTTCGACATTGCCGCCCAGCGTAATCATGTTGAGTTGTAACGATTGGATGTCCCAATCTTGGCCTAGTTTTTCAGATACGGTTTCAGCTTTAATCACCAAATCAGTTTCACTTTCAATTCGGATCATGGCGGGTAAATACTGAATTGAAGCTTCAGGGTTATCTTCTTCAATCGCTTCGATGATGTAGCGTGAAGTATCGTTGTCTTGTAACGCGAGATAAACTTTAGACATGTTGCTTCTCCTTAAGCATTTGCAAGTTCTAGTTGTAGGCCGAGTTTTTTTGCGCGATCAATCACAACTTGTTCTGCTTGATCGACTGCATCTGCTGTTAAGGCTGCTGTTGCCCAAGGTGTAAAGGCTGCTTTTAGTTGAGCTAAAGACTGGGTGAACCATTCATTTAATAGCTGTTTGTTATGATCGGATTCTGCTGCCGCAGTTTTAATGACGGTGTCTGACCACTTACGTAAATCACCTAAAGTGTCTTTCATAAATTCAGTCAGCATGGCTAAGTCACGAGCATTTTGACTCACTAACCACTGATCAAATTGTTGATAAACAAGCTCGGTCACAAAGCCGTCAATCACAAGATTTTGTAATAAAAAGAGTTTGAAGTAGTCTTGCTCGGTGAGGCTTTCTTCACACAGACGGCGTAAGCCTTGCCATGCAGGATGTTGCAACCAAGCCTGTTTTGCCTGCTGTAGTGAGTCGCCGCTGTTGCCATCTAAAGCTAAGCCAATCCGTGAGATGTACTGCGCAATTCCTAAATGATCCATCGCGGCATAAATACAAGCTTGGGTAAGTACGGTGCCATAACCATAGGCACTGCCAGACATCATGTGTAAGTTTGCAGTTTGTTCAACGTGGCGAAATGGCAATAGGCATTCAATAACCTTGGCTTTGACTTCGTCAGACAAATGCTCTGCAAGCTGACGTTTTTCAAAAAAAGCAAAATTACTTTCGGCGCTGTCTTGTAACCGCGCACGGTGCTGAACATAAGTTCCATAATAGAATTGACGTGGATCTTTAAATGCATACCAATCTTGCATTTGCAGGGCAGTATGGGTTTTATCATTTAAAGTCTTTTCAGGTTTCCACAAAGGACGATAGTGGAAGTTAGTCTCTGCCTGTACATCAAAACTTACTTCTTGATATCGAGTTGCTGGCTTACTACCAAATCGTCTTTCGATATAGGCGTAGTTCTGGCGGATAGGTTCGACATTTGACGTTTTGATTTCTAAAGTCATGGCTTTATCTCCTTATATTTTTTACATCTGATCATCGTGATCGTTGCTATTACGTTGCGTGCCGACTAAGGTTGCTTCAGTGCCATAGCGCCATTTTTCTTCCTGAGCATCATTAAAAGCTTGTTGCTCTTGGGTCATTTCAACTACTTGATTGGTCTTACAAAAATCATTAAATGCATGTTTAGGCAAAACCAGTTCCACAAATAGACTTGGGTCGTGAATGGCAAAATCGAATTCGATAAACTCTGCGTTTAAGTCGCCAGTGACCCGAATATATTTGGTTAATGCTTCGACTTGAGATTGCGTCATGCTGTACTCCATCAAGACATGGTCTTGAAATTGATGAATGCTCCTTGCTCTCGCTATAAGCTTTACAAAAGCTATGCCAACTTTATTTTTATTATTAAAAACAATTAATTAAGATTTTTATGGAAAGTAAGGTATTTTTAAAATTCACCATTTCATGAATTTTTTTGAATGGTGAAATAGAGATATTCATGATTTGATGAATAGGGTCGTAAAAATTTCTTTTTAGATTGTTTGAGGCTTTAAATGGAGAGATTTAGAAATACTTTTTTAGTATGAAGTTATGTCTTTAAGGTACTAGGACATTTATCTGGTTCTTCGATAAGATGAGATAACACCCAAATGTTTTTAATGGATTAAAACAGATCACTCATGGCTCGAGTAAAATACGATACAACGGGACGATACGCAGATCATCCGCAAGAAATTCATGATCTGCTGTCTAAACTGCAATTTGATACTGCCCACGGCCAAATCTGGTTTGATGAATATCGGATGCTGCTTTTACACACCAGCATTATGGGGTATTTGCGTAAAGATTTAGCGCACATGATTGGACTTGAACGAACCAAGCGTTTCTTTATTCGATTAGGGTATCAAGCAGGGTTAAAAGATGCAGAAGTTACAACAAAAATGCGTCCCGATTTAAATGAACACGATGCTTTTATGGCAGGCCCACAAATGCATGCGATTCGTGGAATGGTGCAAGTACAGGCCAACCAGCTCAATTTAAGCCACGATAAAAAACAGTTTTATGCCGATTTAAACTGGCTTAACTCTTTTGAAGCCGATGTGCATTTAGAGCATTTTGGTCCGAGTGATGAACCTTCATGTTGGATGTTACTTGGCTATGCGTGCGGCTACAGTAGTTTTGCGACGGGCATGACCATTATTTATCAAGAAATAGAGTGTAAAGCCTGCGGCCACGAGCATTGCCGTATTATCGGTAAGCCTTTAGAAGAGTGGGAAAATGCTGATGAGCTGATTCAGTTCATGTCTCCCGAACCCATGGAAAAAGAACTGATTGCGTTGCAGGCTGAACTTTTTGAACTTAAAAAATCAATTTATAGCGACAGTGAAGCCGATTACCAATTATTTAGTTCTGTGGGTAAGTCAGCATCTTATAAACAGGTCTGTGCATTATTAACAAAAGCAGCAGGCTCGAAAGTTTCTATTTTGCTGCAAGGTGAAACCGGCGTTGGTAAAGAAGCTTTTGCACGAGGAGTTCATGCAAATAGCCAAAGAAAAGACCAACCTTTTATTGCGGTAAATTGTGCAGCGATTCCACCAGAGTTAATTGAGTCTGAATTATTCGGGGTAGAAAAAGGTGCTTATACAGGAGCGCATCAATCTCGCTTGGGGAAGTTTGAACGAGCCAATGGTGGTACGATTTTTTTAGATGAAGTGATTGAGCTTTCTCCTCGTGCACAAGCAGCACTATTACGCATTTTGCAGGAAGGTGAATTTGAGCGAGTCGGAGATTCACAGACACGTATTTTAGATGTCCGTGTAATTACAGCAACCAATGAAGATCTTGAGCAGGCTGTAAAAACAGGGCGATTTCGGGCAGATTTATATTATCGCTTAAATATTTTCCCAGTACAGATCCCGCCTTTGCGAGAGCGCCGTGAAGATATTCCTTTATTGGTTGAACACTTTCTTCGTCGCTTTGAAAAAATGTACGGCAAAACCATTCAGGGTGTAAGTGAAAAGACCAAAGTTTTTATGCAGCAATATGAATGGCCGGGAAATATTCGTGAGTTGGAAAATTTATTAGAAAGGGCTGTTTTATTAACGGATGATCTGCAACTGATTAAGTTAAATGCCATTTTCCCACAGATCAAGCATGAACCAGAGCAGGCTGTAGTTGTTGAAACCGACTTTGAGCAATTGTTGCAGGCAGAGTTTAATTTAGAAGAACACGAGAAGCAGTTAATTTTAACGGCTTTAAAAAAGGCAAATCATAATGTGTCTGAAGCGGCACGTTTATTGGGGCTAACTCGGGCAGCACTGGATTATCGAATTAAAAAATTTCAGCTTTGAGTCAATATCAACAAGCTCAAAAATAAAGGCCTAACTTTAAACGTTAGGCCTTATCGACTATTGCACTTTCGCTGGGAAACCATCTTCTTCAAGTGCTTCGGTAATTTTATCGATGCTTTCACTGCTTTCAACAGTAACGATTTTGGTTGCTAAGTCTACATCTACTTTTGCATTTGGATCGACATCTTGAATCGTTGCAGTCACACCACGTGCGCAGCCGCCACATGTCATATTTTCAATAAGTAGTTTCATGTTCATACTCCATCAAGAATGAGATATTTGTTTGGATAACACTGAGTCTAAACCTTGTCATGATTGTAAGGTCAAGACCAAATTTTTAAAAAAATATGCTTGACCTTCCCATGATGGGAATCTGTATGCTCAATACAGAATATTAAATTTTGCAAATTTGCAGAGGTGTTTGATGGACTCAAAAAACACAAAATTGCCAGCATATAGTGAAACACTTCCAATCGAAGGCATGACTTGTGCCTCGTGTGTAGGTCGTGTCGAAAAAGCTCTTAAAAAAGTTGAAAATATAGAGATTGCCAATGTTAATTTGGCAACAGAAAAAGCGGTTGTTTATTCAAATCAACCGATTCAGCGCGAAGCACTGGTTAAAGCAGTTGAACGAGCAGGTTATGATGTTCCCAAAGCTGCGCCAGTTGAGTTGTCTATTGAGGGCATGACCTGTGCATCTTGTGTTGCACGTGTAGAAAAAGCCCTTAAAAAAGTAGACGGTGTTCAACAAGCTACGGTCAACTTAGCAACAGAGCAGGCTTGGGTACAAGCAGATGCATCAGTTAATGTTGAAGACTTAATTCGCGCTGTTAAAAAAGCAGGTTACGACGCTAAAGCATCTGAAAAAAATCAAGATGAGCAACTCGATAAAAAAGCGTCAGAGTTAGATCAGCTAAAAAAAGATTTGATCATTTCGATTGTGTTGGCCTTACCTGTGTTTATTTTGGAAATGGGTTCACATCTCATTCCAGCTTTTCACATGTGGATCATGGACACGATTGGTCAATACAACAGCTGGCTTTTACAGTTTGCTTTGACTACATTAGTGCTCGTTTTTCCAGGTCGCCGTTTTTATCAAAAAGGGATTCCAGCCCTGTGGCGTTTGGCACCAGATATGAACTCGCTAGTGGCAGTTGGAACCTTGGCTGCCTACAGTTTCTCGGTCGTAGCAACCTTTATGCCGCATGTGTTACCACAAGGCACGGTCAATGTTTACTTTGAAGCGGCTGCCGTTATTGTCAGTTTAATTTTACTCGGACGTTATTTTGAAGCCAAAGCTAAAGGACGTACTTCGCAAGCGATTCAACATTTGGTAGGAATGCAGCCTAAAACAGCCCGTATTCAACGTGACGGTCAAGTGGTTGAAGTTGCAGTTGCTGAAGTAGTCAGTGGAACTATCGTAGAAATTCGTCCGGGTGAACGTGTACCAGTCGATGGTGAGGTGGTTGAAGGGCACAGCTACATTGATGAATCTATGATTACGGGTGAACCTGTCCCAGTCGAAAAAGTAGTGGGACAACAGGTGGTCGGTGGTACGGTCAATCAAAACGGAACACTGAACATTCGGGCAACCGCGGTGGGTAGCTCATCTGTACTTTCACAAATTATTCGTATGGTTGAACAAGCCCAAGGTTCTAAACTTCCGATTCAGGGTTTGGTTGATAAAGTCACCATGTGGTTTGTACCTGTAGTGATGTTAATTGCAGCAATTACTTTCTTGGTTTGGTTTATTTGGGGGCCAGAGCCTGCACTCACTTTTGGATTGGTGAATGCCGTTGCAGTACTGATTATTGCGTGTCCTTGTGCGATGGGACTTGCAACACCAACTTCTATTATGGTCGGTACTGGACGTGGTGCCGAGTTAGGTGTCTTGTTCCGTAAAGGTGAGGCTTTGCAGCTTTTACAAGAAGCTCAAGTAGTTGCAGTTGATAAAACGGGCACACTCACCGAAGGCAAACCGACACTGACTGACTTTAATGTGCAATCTGGCTTTGAACGTAAACAAGTGCTGACTTTAGTGGCTTCGGTCGAAGCTAAGTCTGAACACCCGATTGCTCTCGCGATTGTTCAAGCAGCAGAAAATGAAGGCTTAAACTTATTACCAGTAACAGCATTTAACTCGATTACAGGTTCAGGTATTGAAGCAGAAGTTTCAGGCCAAAAAGTACAAATTGGCGCAGACCGTTATATGCACCAACTTGGTTTAGACACCAACTCTTTCCAAGCGATTGCTGCTCAGTTAGGTGAAGAAGGCAAAACCCCGCTATACGTTGCTATTGATCAAAAACTTGCGGCAATTATTGCTGTGGCAGACCCAATTAAAGAAACAACCTATGCTGCGATTGAGGCCTTGCATCAATTAGGTCTCAAGGTTGCTATGATTACAGGAGACAACCGTCATACGGCGCAAGCAATTGCCAAAAAGCTGAACATTGATGAAGTTGTGGCAGAGGTTTTACCCGAAGGCAAAGTGGACACAGTTCTCCAACTGCAAAAACAATATGGTCGTTTGGCCTTTGTAGGTGATGGCATTAACGATGCACCAGCCTTGGCGCAAGCAGATGTCGGTTTAGCCATTGGTACAGGCACAGATGTTGCCATTGAAGCTGCAGATGTGGTGCTGATGTCAGGTAGTTTAAAAGGCGTGCCGAATGCAATTGCATTAAGTAAAGCCACCATGCGGAACATACGTCAAAACCTGTTCTGGGCATTTGTATATAACGTAGCCCTAATTCCAATTGCAGCAGGTGCGCTATATCCAGCATTTGGCGTTTTACTCTCGCCAATGTTTGCAGCAGGTGCAATGGCACTTTCTTCGGTTTTTGTTTTAGGTAATGCATTACGCTTAAAACGCTTTCATGCGCCAGTAGAGTAAGCGTGCTGAAAATCAACTTTTGGTTTAAGATCATGACAGCAGATCTTAAACCAAATTTAGTATTTGAGGTGTGAGATGAATATCGGTCAGGCATCCAAACATTCGGGCATTTCGGCGAAAATGATTCGCTACTATGAAGAAATCGGTTTACTTGAAGCAGCTCAGCGTTCTGCTTCAGGCTATCGCATTTATTCAGAAACAGACCTTAAAACTTTAAACTTTTTAAAACATGCCCGAGAGTTAGGTTTTTCATCTGAACAGATGAAAGAACTCATTTCGCTTTGGAAAAATACTGATCGGCATAGTGCAGAGGTGAAAGCCTTAACCGTCAAACACATTGCCGAATTAAAGCAAAAAATTGCCCACCTACAAGAAATGGTTAATATTTTGCAGGCTTCTGCCGATGATTGCTGTGGCGACCAACAGGCTTCTTGTGCCATTTTAGATCATATTGAAAAAGGGGTGGGTGTAAGCTAAATCCCATAAAAATAAAAAGGTAAAATCATGATTTATACAGCTTCTTGTCTTTGTAATGGTGTTCAACTCAGCATTAATGCTGGATTAAATCCCATTATGGTTTGTCATTGTAAGCAATGCCAAAAAGCACAAGGGGCTGCTTTTGCTGCCATCACTCAAGTACAAAAAAGTGATTTAAACATTGTGCAGGGTGAAAATCTTTTACAGGCTTACTTTGCTTCTCCAAACAAAAAGAGAGTGTTCTGTAAAACTTGCGGTTCACCGATCTGGAGTGAACGTCTAGATAAGCCAGAAGTGGTACGTCTGAGGGTCGGACTTATTAATGAAGAAATATCGACGCCAGTCATCTCTCATGCTTTTGTCAATTCGCAAGTGAAGTGGTATCCAATTTGTGATGACGCTCGTCAATATCCAAATGGGGTAGAAAACCCTTAAATATTAAGGTTAGATCGTATTTTGTTCATTTGTAAAAAAACGTGAACAAGACTAGTCATGAATAAATAATGTGCTATAACTGTACCTAAGGTAATCGTAATATCTCCTCGCTCCACAGGGAAACTTGGGACAGGGCAAAAGATACGATAAGACCTTACATATAGCTAGCAAAGAGCAAACAAGAGTTGGATAGACACAACGCTTATATTGCTCACCGTTGCAGAAAAGCCCGTGAAACGGGCTTTTTTAATGCCTGTAAAAAACTATTTCTTATTTGGAAATATCTTATATTTTTAAACTATTTATGAAAAAGTAATGTAAAAATAATAAAATATTTCAAATATACAGACTCTTCTGTATTGCAATTTGTTTTTATTAAGGGTACATTTGGTTAACGGTTTAAAGTTCAAGTTTAATAATGAACTCATGGTCGTTGTGGGAGATCTAAGAGCCTGCATTTTCCCCAAGATGCGGGTTTTTTTTATGCCTATAAAAAAGTAAAAATTGTAATTAGTTTAAATAAAGAATATTTAATTCAATGTTATTTAAAATATTTTAATGAGCCTACGATCTAAAGATTGCGTAGGCTTAAAGTTGTAAATACCACTTAGGCACGATATGCCAGACAAGCTTGTGCGCAAGCAAGGCACGCTTTAGCACAAACTTGGCAGTGTTCATGGTCATGTTTACTGCATTCTGCTGCACAAAGTTGACAAGCGTTCGCACAAAGTTGCATGGCTGATTCTGCTAGTTCAGAGTTTCTGAGTTCTAAAGACGTACAAAGTTGGCAGGTTTCTACACATGTCATGCAATGCTTAATACATTCACGCATCATGTGCACATGTTCTTCTTGCAAACATGCAGCTGCACATGTTTTGCAGGCAATCATACATTCAATACATGCTTGAATTGAGGTAGAAGCATTACAAAATAAAGAAGAGTTGGTTTCTTGTTGAGTTTCCATAAAAGTTCTCCTGTCGAAGACTATTATTAAAAAACAGAATATTGTTATCTCTTTTCATTTTATAAAATCATTTCTTTGGTAGGTGAGTTTGAAATGAAAGGTCTACAAACGCTCAATAGGGTTTAACCTCGTATAAGAATGTTACATCTAGCTACTTCAGTTATAAATTTCAAAACTACTTGCCCAGCATTAGATTTAAAATTTGATTCGATATAATACTTTTGGCTAATTTCTTATTGTGTGAAAATTGTGCAAATTATCAGTGTGAACTTTAAGGGCACACGAAATGGAAAACGTTAATCAATTTGCTCACGGAGCTGAGCATGAAGTCCACATACATTGCAAACGATCATTAAGCACTTTAATACTGAGTATGCTCGTATTAATTACAACTGGTCGTTAAAAGAAAAAGCACCTAAGGGTGCTTTTTCTATATGTGTTTAAAGTGAAACCTTTACTTAAGAGTCTATAAAGCCACGCCGTTTTTTGTAGGCTTTACGGTCATAAGAAGGGATGTTTGATTGCTGGAGATCAATCGCAAGTTGTTTCTTGCGTTGAAACTGAACTTCACTTAGAAGAGCAGCATAAATTTTGGGGCGATCAGTTTTAAACTTTTCTACATCCAACGGAATCGTATCTTCGTTCTTAACAATGTATAGCACAGAGCCATTGCCATTCGTTTCATAAACCGTCCAACCTACTCGTACAATGTAGAGTCCGGTTTTCTGATTCTTACCTAAATAAGATTTAAAACCATCTGGATGAGGGCGAACATAAGCATTCATCATGCATCCTCCATCATCTGATTTATTTGATGAAAGCGACAATCAAAGAATTGATGGGGAACGGGACATCATATTCAGTAAAATCACGATTTCTAGTTGTTTATATATTGATCAATTTTCAAATTTCAAGTCAGAAAAAAGCGTTTATTAAATAAGCTAAATAAGGGTTAAATATTAAAAATAACAGCTTATTTTTCTGTGAAAAAAAGCTTGATTTAATTGTTTAGCGAGCAGAAAAATAGCGCTTATTCTATGTTTCTGTGATCGATTTTGCATATTTAAAATTATTGAAATAGTAAGTGAATTTGTAGTCAGGTGGAGTTAATTGTTTGTTTTAAAATTAAAAAAATAAAATTCAATATTTCTTGTTACAACCATTATGTCGACAATAGATATTCCTTTTTGACATATTTCGCCTAGCATAACTAAAGAGTTCGTTGCCTATGGTGTCATTTATGTTTATTGGACTTGTGGTCACCATTTTGTTGACTCCAGGCCCAACAAATACATTGTTAGCCTCGGCTGGAATACAAGCAGGGGTGAAGCAGTCTCTTAAACTTATTCCTGCTGAAGTGATGGGTTATCTCATTGCAATTACTTCATGGGGTGTTTTGCTTGAGTCAGTTTCACATTTTATCCCTTGGCTTCCTGCCTTATTAAAGTTAATAAGTGCAACTTTTATTCTCTACCTTGCATTTAAACTTTGGATAACATCAACAAATGACATCAAATTAGACAACCCACTGATTACGCCTAAGGCTTTATTTGTTGCAACACTTTTAAATCCTAAAGCTTTACTCTTTGCTTCTGCTATTTTTCCACATGCAGCATGGGAAGTGCTTCACGTTTATTTTGTGCATATTGCTATTTTTTTATCATTAATTACACCCATTGCATTTTTATGGATTGCTTTTGGAACCGTATTAATTTCAAACAAAGTAACTTGGTTAAACCAACGTAATTTACAACGTACGGCTGCATTTATTTTAACTTTTTTTGCGATGCCAATCGGCTATTCTGCGATTAGCTCATTTTAAACTTAACCCTTTATTTATATTAAAAAATTTAATTTTCAGGAGATTTTCATGACAAGATTAAAAGTAATTATCAAGGATCAGTTTGATAAAAAATCAATTGCTTTGGCAAAAGTTAGACCCATGAATGACCATGCGCTTGAGCTTCATAAAAGCGTTGAACATATTGAAATTAATGACGATATTATTTTACCTAATATGGATTTGCTCTATGAAAACCCTAAAGACGGCAAAATTTATCAGTTAATTGGTCCATTCAGTGAGGAATAACTTTTAAATTAAATTTAACAATAACCATGAGCAGAGTTTGTGTTCCGTATGGTCTTACTAGAAGTCATTTAGTTAAGAGATGGTGAAAATTAAGCCAAACTAACGTATAGACACAATTAAAATATTGAACATCTAAAATGGTTATGGGACTATGCCTGTGTAAAAATGTGACCTAATCCACATTTTTGCATTTCAGGATTAAGTGGATTTCACTAAGCCCATTCCTTCAATGAGAAGTAGGAGTGGGCTTTTTTTATTCTTTAAATGTCTCGTCTAAAGCTTGTTGAACGGCTTCAATTCGTGATTTACACGCTTTATAAGCCGTAATAGATTCTTCAACAATCTTCATTAAATTATCGATATCTGGGCTTTCCTGAGATTCAAGTAATTCGGCATTTTTCTTCAAAATGTCATGACCATCTTTAAACGTTAACTCTTCATTCTTCATTTGGAATTACCTGCGTAATGTTGGCTTCAAGCACACCATCTTGTATCTCAATAGCAATGGCGGGGCTTGAAATTTGATGTATAGAGCGAATCGCTTTTCCTTCTGATCTAACAATTGCATAGCCTTTGGCCTGAACCTGTTTTGGGTTTTGCAAAAGGATTTCTTTCATCAAAGATTCGATTTGGGCTAATGAAAATTTAACTTGTTGCTGTGAGCTAAATTGAATACGTTCTTTCATCTGATCAAGCAAACGATGCGCTGAGCTAAGTTGACTCTGTGCGGATGACTTAATGTGATGAAGCAGTTGATCATTTTTGCTTTGATAGGTTGTGATTTGATGCTGAGAAAGTAGCTTAATCGTTTGTAGGCTATCTACAGCTTCTTGGACGCGTTCAACAATGTGGTTTCGGATGCCAGCAATCACTTTACTTGGTGTATCAAATGAGCGATGGGCAATTTCATCAAGAATAGTACGGTCTTTTTCATGACCAATACCTACCCAAATCGGTACACTGCGTTTGCAAAGTAGGGCGGCAAGTTCATAATCATTTAAATAAGCTAAATCATTCACCGATCCACCACCACGAATAATCACAATCAAATCTGGTGGAAATGTAAATGTGCTGGCCCATTGTCTTAAACCTGAACCTAAAGATTCAATCAAACTGGTTGCAGCCGTGTTTCCTTGAAAAGTAGCGGTGTGATACACAAAATGGCAAACCCCATTTCGCTCAAGTGCATCTGCATCTTTTTTAAAGTCACCAAGGCCGGCAGCATTTTGAGGGGCAATGACTAAAACATTTTGAATATCAAAAGGAGTGGGGAGAAGTTTATTTTTATGAATTAAACCTTCTTGAGTAAGGCGTTCAATAATTTGCTGATAACGTTTAGCAATTTCACCCAATGTAAAACTTGAGTCAATTTCTTCAATGTTGACTGAAAATCCATATTGAGGATCAAAACGTGCTCTAATTTTGATGAGTACATTTAAATCACTTGAAATCTCAATCCCAGTTTCACGTTCGAACTTTAAAACAATTTTACTCGCTGAAAATTTCCAGATTGTGGCTTTACAGCTGGCAATGACTTTATCCGTCTCTGCATCTTTTTCTGCGAGTTCTAAATAGTAATGACCGCCCTTAATATTTAAATTTCGAATTTCTGCTTTTACCCAAACTGGCTCATCAAAAGCCACACGTATGACTTCCTGAACTGTGCCGAGATATTCACTAAGGGAAAACTGAGGTTCAGACATACGAACTAAAAATTAAAGGGCCAAACTAGATAGTATAAAAGCCATCCAACCAAGGCAATTGTTGTCTATGAATATCGGGTTCTATTTAAAATAAATACAACAATTTAAAGAATTAAAAATTGAAATTGATAAGTGAATTTAGACTGAACGGTTAAAATGAAAAAATAATAAAAAGAGAATTGTTAATAATTACAACCGATTAAAAAATAAAGTTTGCTTTATAAAATATATGAGCGTATAAAGCTTACTTCCAATTGCGGGGTGGAGCAGTCTGGTAGCTCGTCGGGCTCATAACCCGAAGGTCGTTGGTTCAAATCCGACTCCCGCATCCAAAAATATTATGCTCTGTGATGTACCACTTTTCATAATACGAAAATTATGAAAAGCAATTAGCTTATAAATAACCCTATATAAAGCTAAATATTAAATTCTAGACGAACTGTCCATACCCTAAATCTAGCGTTCTAATTACATACCGTAAAATCACATGAGCTCAGTGATGAGTGAATGATTGTGAATATAGTAAATGAGTGGCACATTGCCACAGCCGTAAATGGCAACGAAATTAATGTGAGGATTGTTCCTCATGTGCGTAAACAAAACTCTCTCGATGGATATCGTTGGGTCGAAGTTGGTAAAAAAATTCAACTTCAATCTGGTGAAGAAATTGAGTTAAACCAAGATGGTAAAAGCTTCTATGCCGGGTTTAATCAACTTTATCGTTTAAATACATATTGTTGATAAAACCATGGTAATAAAGCGAGAAAACCTATCTCTTTTAAAGGAGATAGGTTTTTTTATGTCTACAAGTTATATAAATAATTAAAGTTATAAAAAGGCTGAAGTGATTAAAAATAAGTGCATTATTATTTTAATTATATTTAATAACTAAATTAGCCTGCCCGCCAAAACTGGCGACCCATAACCTTAAAGTTTTTACCGTTCTCTTCTGTTACACGTCGGTCTCTAAATTTTTCATTTAAGCTATGCAAAATTAAAGAGCCATCTGCCTCTTTAAAAATCTGTTTAATCATTCCTTCGCCAGCAAAGTAAACCGCATAAATCTCGCCATCAATGACTTCTGTTTGAGAGATATCAATACCCACCAAATCTCCGTCTTTAATGTAGTCGGTCATGCTATCGCCTTTAGCTTTAATAATACGCATGCATTCTTGAGCAACGCGTTTTTCTTTAAAGAATGAAGCAGGGAATGGAATTTTTCCATTAATAGCATCAAAGTGAAATTCAATAGATTCACCTGTCCCGCAAGAAAAGTTAGCTTCTACAACTTCAATCCAGACATATTGATCGGTAGATTCTGCACTTACTACAGTCGGGCTAAATACATCACTTTCTCTAAAAGAATCTTCAGTATTGCCAGTCGTTAACCAATAACCATCCACTCCTAAAAATTGAGCAATTAAAGGAAGAAATGCAGATTTTAAATTTTTCCCTGACTCTAAAGCCTGATAGGCAGGTTGCGACATCTTTACAGCTTCTGCCACTTCAGCCTGAGTTTTTTTGGCTTTAATTCTAGAGTCTTTTAAACGGTCTTTAAGAGCCATAATGGTTACACCAGTAAACTTATAACAAATATATAACTTAAGTTATATCTAGTAAAACAACTATAGTTATTGACTAATAATAACTATAGTTATAATATCAGTTATATCTCAAGATGAATAGAGAAATTTTAAGTGGTGCCTAAGTCTCTATTTATTGCTTTATCAAAGCTTTGAGATGGAAGCTAAATTTATTTTGTTTCTAGAGGTAGCAGAATAAAAGGGAGATAGCTCAATTATTATTTGCAAACAGGCTATCAAAACAAAAATTGGAATAAAAAAAGCCCGATTCCGTGGATCAGGCTTAATGTTCGTCGATAAAGGGTATCAAGAACATGAAGAATTTAACAAAGATTGTGAGACCTAACAAAAGTTTCCGATATACGGCAAAGCCTTATATGAACTTTTTGGTCAAAAAATTAAGGCGTGTAAAAAGCTTAAATCCACAAAATTTAATACTTTTTTACATTTTTAGAAAAGGAAATATTTGTTTATAAATTAGTGGCTTAATTGCATATAGTTTGGTTCTTTATGATTGTTGTACCAGATGAAACGTTTCGAACACACATTTGTAGCCATAGCTTAGCTATATTGCTCAAAGAATGTATCAAAACCTCAAGAATAACAAACGATAAAGACGCCTTACTAACGAGTACATTGAGTTGGAGATAGTGAATGACTACAGCAATGCAGAACAGAGCTAAACAACTTAAAAATGCAAAACGTGGAGGGTATATCCCGACAATTGCCAAAGACGTAAACAAATATAAGGTACAAAAAATAAAAAGGGCACTTGAGGAGGCCAAGCAGATTGTAAATGAGCTTGAAGATGACGCATTCGAATTCGATGATCAAGTCTCTATGCAAAAAGCGATTGGTGCAATCACAGTGATTGAGTTGATTGAACAAGCCTTAAACGGTGCACACTAACAGGCTTTAGCATACAAACATTCTTTCTCGGACCCCTGAAATAAATGGGGTCAAGGATAAGTTCGTCTTGCAATTTAGCGCTGCTTTAAAGCGTTAGTGTTTTTTATTGACTGTAATAAAGAAAACGAAGGGATTAATAAACATTGAAAACCACAAGCTGGTCAACGTGATGAGTTTTCAAGTTTTACCCTTTAGCGCAGGACAAAGTCATGGAAACAGTTTCTAGCAGTGGGTTAGCCACATTTTTAAATTTTTATAGTATTGCAATTATGGTGGCTCTGGCAGTCAGCTTAGTTGTCGCAGTTGTATTGATGATGCGCTTTCCTCGTTCTCCACAAGAATGGATTGTTGCTCTCATCTGTACAGTAGTTTCAAGCCTGACAGGCGGCTCATTCATTATTATGAAATGGAACCTGCATGAATGGGTATCCGATATTTGGGGAATGATCACCCTATCTGGATTTTTCTTCATCTGTGGTTTACCGGGCTGGGCTATTGTGAGATGGATATTTAACTTCATCAATAAACAAGAAGGTAAAACGATTGTAGAGGTTATTAAAGACCTAAAAAAAGCAAAAGATGATCTCCAAAATAGCTAAAGACAGCTTTAAATATAAAGGTAGAATAAAATGAATATTGATCAATATTTAGAAAAAGTTATCAGCCGAGAAGGCGGATATGTTAACCATCCATCAGATCATGGCCATGCGACTAAATTTGGCATTATAGAAGCAGTCGCTCGATCGAACGGATATCAAGGCAACATGCAAGACTTGCCCTTAAGTGTCGCCAAATCTATTTATAAGCAAAAATACTGGCTTGAACCACAGTTTGACCAGATTAATGCGATTAGCCCAGCTATTGCAGAAGAGTTACTGGATACAGCTATAAATTGTGGCATCAATTTTACAAAGCCTTTATTACAACGTGCTTTAAATCTGCTGAATAAGCAGGGGAAGGAAGGTTGGTCAAATCTTGTGGTAGATGGCCAGTACGGACCTCTTACTTTGCAAGCACTGGCTACGTACTTAAATAGACGTAATAAAGAGGGTGAAAAAGTACTCGTGCGCATTTTAAATATTATGCAAGGGCAGCATTATATTGAAATTACCGAGAACAACCCTAAGTACGAAGATTTCTTTTATGGTTGGATATTAAACAGAGTAACACTCTAAAAATGTATTAGAAGAGAACATGTTTAAAGATCTAATGAGTTAAAAAGCCTAACCATGAGTTAAGGCTTTTTAACAAATAATAGGTCGAGCAATGCTTTATTGTGCGATAAGTAAAATGGCAAGTAGAAAGAAAATAGCACCACTAATTTTATTGAGTATCGTGAAGTTATTTCCAGCTAACATTTTCTCTTTGAAAATCGAAGAAAAATTTGCGTAAACTAAATGAATTAAAAAACCAATAAAACAAAAGGTTAAAGAAAGAATTAAAAATTGATTTAAAATCTCTTTCTTGATATCAATAAATTGAGGGAAGAGTGCGATAAAAAATACGATTGTTTTAGGATTAAGCAAAGATGCAAATAGGCCCTGATAAAACAATTTAGATTTACTTACAGCTTTATCTTTTTGTTGATCGGTCATTAACTCTTGGGTTGCAAGTTTTTTAGTGAAGTTTTTATATCCGAGATACATTAAATAAAATGCACCAATAAACTTTAAAACCGTAAAAATAGTAGGGTTGCTAGTAATAATAAGTCCTACACCGCTGGCAGAAATTACAGCAATTACAAACATACCAATAATTAAACCACTTATTCCAAACAAAGCAGTTTTAACACCATAGTTAATTGAATTTGTGACAGTAAATAAAACTCCCGGTCCTGGGCTTAATAGGGTAAGAAATGCTATTGTTATAAATACTAAAAGACCGCTCACGCTGATATATCCTATTTATCAATTGAGGCAAGATTGTGCGGTTACTTTAAATGAGAAAATAATCGTTTTATACAGAAGGTTATGTATATTTAAGCCTTAAATAGATTAAATATTTAAAATATAGATTTGTATAAATAAATAGGGCATATAAAACTATAAAAGTGAAAGCAACATAAACACACAACGTTAAAAATTGAGCATGTTAGTATACTAAGTCTATACCTCAAGAAATCTATAGTATGACGAAAAATGAACGGCAGTTTAAATCTGGCGAGTTTCAATTTTCCTTTTTAGCGTTTAAATATTGGGGTATATGGTTTTTAGCTTTTATTCTAATGTTATTTGCGATGTTACCCTGGGCTATTCAATGGCGCCTTGCTGATTTTCTATCAAAAATAGCGTGGAAATCTTTAAGTTCTCGAAGAAAAACGACACTACGTAATTTACAAGCATGTTTTCCAGAAAAAACACCTTTGCAAATTGAGGCAAAAGCTAAACAGGTTTTTGTTGATACTTTAACGGGTGTATTTGAGGCTCTAAATGCTTGGTATTGCCCAAATTGGTTTAAAAGCCGTGTCCACATAGATGGTTTAGAAAATTTAACCAATAATCAGGAAAATGGCGTACTTTTATTAGGTACCCACAGTACGCTTTTAGATGCAGGTGGAGCGGCGTGTACTTTATTCTTTAATATGGACGTGGTTTACCGACCTCAAAACAATCCGTTTTTAGATTTTCTGATTCATCGTAGTCGTGCGCGAGTGTATAAAAACCAAATTGCTCGAGACAACATGCGTGGACTCATACAAAACCTTAAACATGGTCATGCGATATGGTATAGCCCAGATCAGGATTTTGGCTTAAAACAAAGCGTAATGGCATCATTTTTCGGTATTCAGGCAGCCACTGTTACAGCGCATCGCAGACTAATGGATATCTCAAAAGCAGCAGCCGTGCCTTTATATTTTTACCGTAGTGGTGATATTCGTAATCCGCAATATCATGTTTTAGTAGAACCTAAATTAGAAAATTTCCCAAGTGGCTGTGAAGTCAGTGACGCTGAAAGGGTAAACAAGATTATTGAAAACCAAATTCGCATTGCCCCTACACAATACATGTGGTTTCACCGACGCTTTAAAACACGCCCTGCTGGTGAACAGAAATTCTATTAATGGCGTCAGTAACTCAAGAATTAAAAGTACTTCTTTCAATTAAAATATAGAATATTAGATTTTTAATTGAAAGGATCTTTAATCAAATCAAGATGAAAGATGTTGAGTCAACACTATAAAATTTTTCTTGCTTTAATTATTTTGAATATCGATTGCAAATGATTTTGAAGCGTGTATAGTCGAGCATAACTAACAAAATATTCTTGTCATCATAAATTTCTATTTCGCAGTTTTATTTATAAGTCTTCGGTTCATTCAGATATTTAAGTTTTCACGTCTATTTTTTAGTTAAATTGGTTTCCCCAATAATAAGTTATAATATTTTAAAATTTAGGATAAATATATGTCTACTTCTACTGGTACAGTAAAATGGTTCAATGAAACTAAAGGTTTTGGTTTTATTGCGGCTGATGAAGGTAAGGATATTTTCGCTCATTTTACCGATATTCAAACACAAGGTTTTAAAGTTCTCTTAGAAGGCCAACGTGTTGAGTTTACTGTAGTACAGGGTAAAAAAGGCCCACAAGCTTCAAATATTGTGATTCTTCAGAATTCATAATTTCATAGAGCGACTAGAGTTGTTTTAAATATATTATTTAAATAGAATATGTTTTAAGCTAAAGCGCTTTAGAAGAGTTTAAAAACCCACTCTATGTTGTGGGTTTTTTATAAGTTTTAATTAAACTTATCTTTAAAATAAAAAGCAGAATAAAAATATGCTCTTAAAAGTGCTCTAAATTTTTTGTTAAAATATAACTAATTAGGTGTATGGTACTAAAATGGATATTTGTATTGGCGGTATTTTAGACGGTCAAAAGATAGAAAATCATACTGATGTTTTTAAGATAGAAGAACACTATTCAGACAATAGCTCTCAGTATGTTAAGCAGCATTTTCACCTATTTGGAAAAATTTTTACTTTTTGGGTGTGCGAAGATATTGATTTACAACAGGCAATCAGAAAAGCCGAGCGAATTTTAGCAAATAAGAAAGAACCTCTTTAGTTGTTTGAACTAGAACACTTCCGTGCCTTAATTTGGTTTAAAGATTTTCTTATTAAGTAATAGATATTCTTTATATAAGCTTAATAGAATTCGTTACAGAATTTTTTACAATACTCTTGTGTATGTTACACAGTTTAACATTTTTTCAGTGGTATTTACTAACAATAGTAATAAATTAGGCTTAATCTAAAGTTGTTTTATTTATTGCGCAAATAAAACAAAACCCACTTTAATAATATATTTTATTAAAGTGGGTTATTTATTCAGACGGTCATCATTAATTCAATATACATAATTAAATTATAGATAATATTTTTTTGTTATAAACCTCTCTTAAGAAAGGAAAACATTTTAAATGTTAAGTGAAGTACAACCTAATATTTGTTTTATTGGCAGTAGTAATCTAGCTTTAGCGTTGATAGGAGGGTTGGTTTTAAAGGGGTTTAAAAAAGAAAAAATACACCTTATTGAAGAGAAAAAGATTAATGATACAAATGCTTTGAAGCAAAAAGAAAATGGACTAAAAAAAGCTGAAATCGTTGTTTTGCTACTAGAACCTAAACAGTTAAAAGAGATACTTATACCGCTAAAAAAATGGTTAACTGGTAAAATTATAGTTTCTATGATGGCGGGAGTAGATATTGCAAACTTGACTCGTTTTACGGGTTCGAAAAAAATTGTTCGTGTAATTTCAAATCCACCTGTGCTGACGCATACGGGGACACATGTGCTTATTGCTTCAGAGCAAATGGACCAGCTTGATAAAGACCTAATCGAAATGCTGTACTCTGCAACGGGTCAGACTTTCTGGGCGCTGTCTGAAACGCAGTCAGACGCAATTATTGCTTTGTCTGGTTCGGGGCCGGCTTACTTTTTCTATATTTTAGACAGCATGATAAAGACAGGGGTTTCTTTAGGGCTTGATAAACAATTTGCTCTAGATTTAGCACTCCAAGCGGCTAGTGGCGCAGTTGAAATGGTCCGTAAAAGTAATGTCCCGCCAGCGGATCTGTGTGGCAAGGTGACCTTGGCTAACGGGATTACCGAATCAGCACTCAGAATGTTTGAACTAGGAAATGTATCTGATGATATACGTTTAGCCATGAAGGCCGCATATCATCGTAGTAAAGAAATCACTTCAGAAATTATTACTGAGGTGAGTTAAGTATTCTTTAGCAAACTAGGCCTTTAAAAAGTATTCCCAAATCACGAAGCCTAAACCAAACCCAATAAAAGAGTAGAGAGTAATAATAAAGAATACAAAACTGGCCTTATTTTTTTTCTTCAAAATGTTCATGGCGATGCCTCCAATTCAGATTAATTACATTTTGAAGAAGTGAAGGCTGTAATCATAGATACAGAATTTTTTAAAAAAAATATAACAGAGCTATCATCTGTTATATTTTCTAGGCTTTTCTTTAATAAAGATTTTAAAATCAATAAATTAAAGATTTAACTGTCAGCGTTTAACCTTTTTATTCAATTAGCATTAAATCGGCTGTATTAGCAGATTTGAGAGGGCGTAGGGCAAAGGTCGAACGGGTGTGGCGTATTCCTTTAATTGAATAAAGTTTTTTTCTTAAAAATCGTTCGTAATGGTCAGCATCTTTGACTGCTACTTTAACCAGATAATCATAGTCACCTGTGACGAGATGCGCTTCCACTACTTCAGGTATATCTGCTAATGCTTCACTGAAATTTTCTAGCATTTCGTCATCATGGCGCTCTAAAGTAATTTCAATAAAAAAGACCTCATGAATGCCAATCGCTTTTTGGTTTACGTTTACCGTATATCCTTCAATAATTTTTAAAGTTTCCAGACGTTTCAGTCGAGTCCAGCACGGAGAAGATGAAAGCCCTACTTCTTCGGCCAGTTGAGCTACAGTTAAACGGCCATTTCCACGCAATGCAGATAAAATTTTCCGATCTATACGATCTAGTGTGTATTCTGTTCTGTTCAAAATATAAACCAAAGAAGAATCTTCTGATAAAAATTAATATACTTCATTTTTATGCTGTGAATGTTCAAAAATTTTAAAAAATACAGGAAACATTTTGAGTCAAAGGTACATACACTATTTCTATGCATCGAACCTTTCTGGATAGAGGTTGGGATGGAGCAAAGAGCACTGTTTCAGTAAGGGTGACTAAACAGTGCTCTTTGCGGATTTAATAAAAAGAACAAATATCCTTTTCTAAAGAATGAAATCCTCTAATGTATTAATTGCTGTTTCTAGTTGGTCGTAATGGTGAATTCTTTTATCCGCTACAGTCGAGCAGATAGAAGGATCTGGGTGAAAAAATATAGTTTTCATTCCTGCGTTATTAGCACCCTCAATATCGGCTTTATGATTATCTCCTACAAAAATACATTCATTAGGAGTACAGTCAAGTTCTTTACATGCATACTCAAATATCTGTCTATCTGGTTTTCGCATACCTACGGCTTCTGAGACGATAATTGTAGAAAAAAACGGCTTTGTTGCACAAACCTATCTGTAAAGGCTTTTTCAGCGATATAATTTTCAAATGAAGAAGCCTACACACAAAATCTACCGCACAACCAATTGGCCCGCATATAACCGAGCA